>CACKAY010000002.1:0-200664 GCA_902598265.1 uncultured Pelagibacteraceae bacterium | reverse complement strand
GTGGATATTATTCCTATAGAGTTCATTGTGAGAAATATTGCAACTGGATCTTTGACAAAAAGGTTAGGTATTGAGGATGGGACTGTACTTGAATATCCATTAATAGAGTATTGTCTCAAAGATGATAAATTGGGTGATCCAAATATAAGTAGAGAACACATTTTAGCATTCAATTGGCTAAGCGCTATTCAGCTTGATGTGATTGATGAAAATTTAAAACGTTTGAACGACTTTTTATTAGGTTTATTTCGGGGTGTTGGAATCAAATTAGTTGATTTTAAAGTGGAGTTTGGCTTCACACACGAAAGCGGAAAAAATAATATTATTTTAGCAGACGAAATCAGCCCTGATACTTGCCGATTGTGGGACTCAATAACTGACAAAAAACTTGATAAGGACAGATTTAGAAAAGATTTGGGAGATTTGATACCAGCTTATACTGAGGTTGCAAAACGACTTGGAATTCTTCATGAACAATCAAACGTATCTGCAGTTAATGTAAATTGGAAATTTTGTTGAAATCAAAAAAAGTAAATGAAAGTTTCAGCAATAATAACTTTAAAAAAGGATGTTCTTGATCCACAAGGTAAAGTTATCCATCAAGCCTTAGATGGAATGGGTTTTGAAAATATAAACGAGGTAAGACAAGGTAAATATTTCGAAATAGATGTTAATGAAAATGATCCAAATAAAGCAAAAGCTGTTGTAGAGAATATGTGTAAAAAACTTTTGGCTAATCTTGTAATCGAAAACTTTAAAATTATTGAAACACAATAATTAATGAAGTCATCTGTAATAACTTTTCCTGGTTCAAATTGCGATAGAGACATGGATGTTGCACTCAAGAAATTTGGTTTTACCAATAAAATGGTTTGGCATGATGATAATGAGCTTCCTAAAAGTGATTTAGTTGTGCTTCCAGGTGGTTTCTCATATGGAGATTATTTACGATGTGGAAGTATGGCATCAAAGTCTAAAATTATGCAATCGGTAATAAATTTTGCAAAATCTGGAGGATTGGTCATGGGAATTTGTAATGGATTTCAAATACTAGTTGAAACAGGTTTAGTACCGGGAGTTTTGTTAAGAAATAAGTATTTGGAATTTATATGCAAAAATGTCTTTGTGAAATTGGATAACAAAGAAAATACTTATTTTAAAAATCTTAATAAAGATGTTTTGGAATTTCATATTGCTCATAATGAAGGAAATTATTTTTGTACCAAAGATCAATTGAAAGAAATTAAGGATAATAATCAAATAGCAATTTACTATTGTAATAGTGAGGGCAAGATAGAGGATCAATATAATCCAAATGGTTCAATTAAAAATATTGCAGGTATTTTTAATAAAGAAAAAAATGTCTTAGGAATGATGCCCCATCCTGAGAGAATGATAGACCAAAGTTTATCTGGGGAAGATGGATCGATTTTTTTCAAAAACCTTATTAATAACATTAAATAATGGAAGTTAATGAACAAATTGCTATAGAGCATGGTCTCAAATCTGACGAATATAAAAAAATTTGTCAGTTGCTTAAAAGAACACCAAATATTACTGAACTAGGAATTTTTTCTGCAATGTGGAATGAGCATTGTTCATATAAATCATCACGACTTCACCTTAAAAACCTACCAACTAAAGGAAAAAAAGTAATTCAGGGTCCAGGAGAAAATGCAGGTGTTATTGATATTGAAAACGGCGATGCGATTGTCTTTAAAATTGAAAGTCATAATCATCCATCATTTATTGAACCATATCAAGGAGCTGCAACTGGTGTTGGTGGAATTATGAGAGATGTATTTACTATGGGGGCAAGACCAATAGCTAATTTAAATTCAATTCATTTTGGATCTCCACAACACAAAAAAACAAAAAATCTTTTACGAGGAGTTGTGCATGGTATTGGTGGCTATGGAAATTGTATGGGTGTACCAACTATAGCGGGACAGACCTCATTTGATAGTTCTTACAATGGAAACATTTTAGTTAATGCAATGACACTTGGCCTGGTTAAAAAAAATAAGATTTTTTACTCTAAAGCAGCTGGTTTAAATAAACCTGTAATTTACGTTGGTTCTAAGACTGGTAGAGATGGAATTCATGGTGCAAGTATGGCTTCAGCTAGTTTTGATGAAAAAATTGAGGAAAAAAAACCAACTGTACAGGTTGGTGATCCTTTTACAGAAAAACTTTTATTAGAGGCATGTTTAGAATTGATGGCTGGTGACTCAATTATTGCCATTCAAGACATGGGAGCTGCTGGCCTCACCTCTTCGAGTATAGAAATGGCATCAAAGGGAAATTTAGGTATTGAAATTGATTTAAACAAGGTTCCTTGCAGAGAAACTAAAATGACTCCCTATGAAATCATGTTGTCTGAAAGTCAAGAAAGAATGTTAATTGTTTTAGAAAATGGCAAAGAAGAAATTGCAAAAAAAATATTTGATAAATGGAATTTAGACTTTGCGGTCATAGGAAAAACAACAAACTCAAAAAATATTGAATTATTTTTTAATCAAGAGCAAGTAGCAAAAATACCTGTTAATATTCTTGTCGAAAACTCTCCAATGTATGATCGTAAATGGAAAAAATCAAAGTTACCCAAAAAAAATAAAATTAAAAATGAAGTTTTGAATAAATTTAAAGTAAAAGATGTACTTAAAAAAGTTTTATCTAATCAGAATATATGTAGTAAGGAATGGATCTGGCAACAATATGATCATACAGTTATGGGTGACACTATTCAAAAACCAGGTGGAGACTCTGGTGTTGTAAGAGTACATGGAACAAATAAAGCTGTGGCAGCATCAGTGGACTCCTCAGCAGTATATTGTTGGGCCCACCCACTAACAGGAGGAAAACAAATCGTAGCGGAAAGTTGGAGAAATTTAATTTCAGTTGGAGCAAAACCGATCGCTATCACGAATTGTTTAAATTTTGGAAGCCCTGAAAAAGAGGACAATATGGGTGAATTTGTTGAATGTGTTCAAGGTATAGGTGAAGCTAGCAAATATTTAAATTTCCCAGTGGTATCTGGCAATGTATCTTTTTACAACCAAACCAAAGAAGTTGGAATCAAACCAACTCCATCAATTGGTGGTGTGGGACTCATTAAAGATTATAAAAAAATGATTTCGATGGATTTAAAAGAAATTGATAATTTAGTTTTAGTCATTGGTAAAACTGAAGGGCATATCGACCAAAGTTTATTTGCCAGAACAATTTTAGATGAAAAAAATGGGCCTCCACCAGAGGTAAATCTTTTTAATGAAAAAAATAATGGAGAATCATTATTAAATTTAATTGATAATGGATACGTAAAAAGTGCTCATGACATATCTTTAGGAGGTTTATTAGTTGCTATAAGTAAAATGTGCATTAAAGGTAATAAGGGAATTAAGATTAAAAAACCAAAAAATTTAATCAATGAAATTGAATATTTTTTTGCAGAAGATCAGGGTAGGTATTTAATAGAAATAAATAAAGGAAATTTAAAAGAGGTAGAAAAAATTTTAGACAAAAACTCTGTGCACTATGAAGAATTTGGTATTATCACAAAAAACGATATGATTATTAATGAAAAGACAAAACTTACAATTGACGAATTAAAGTCTTGTTATACAAGTTGGTTATTAAAGTACATGAGTTAAAAAATGGCAATGGATTTAAAAGAAATCGAAAAATATATAAAAGAAGCAATGCCAGATGCTGTAATAGATATTCAAGATTTAGCTGGAGATGGTAATCATTATTCAGCGACTATAACCTCTTCTCAATTTGCAGGTAAAAGTAAAATTGAACAACATAAAATGGTTTATAATTCATTAAAAGGTAAGATGGGAAATGAACTACACGCTTTAGCAATCAAAACAAAGGAACAATAATGGATGATCAAACAAAAAGTTTAATTCAAAATCATATTGATACTAATGAAGTGTGCCTTTTTATGAAAGGTACTCCAGATCAACCACAATGTGGTTTTTCAATGACAGTCTCAAATATACTTAAGATGTTAGAAATAAATTTTAAGGGTGTAAATGTATTAGAAGATCAATCTTTGAGAGATGGAATTAAAGTCTTTAGTGATTGGCCAACAATCCCTCAACTTTATATTAAAAAAGAGTTTATAGGTGGGTGTGATATCATCAAAGAAATGTATGAGAGCGGAGAATTAAAAAAAGTATGTGATGATAAAGGTATTAATTATAAAAAATAATTATTATCTAGAGTAATATTCAATTACTAAATTTGGCTCCATAACAACTGGATATGGTACTTCCTCAAATTTTGGTATTCTAACAAACTTAAATTTTTTATTTTTTTCATCCATCTGAATATATTCTGGAGCTTCTCTTTCTTTGCTTGCTAGAGCAATGTCGATTATTGCAAGCTGTTTAGATTTATCTCTAATTTCTATGGTGTCTTCTTCTCTAACAGAATAACTAGATATGTTTACTTTTTTTCCATTAACTTTCACATGTCCATGGTTGATTAATTGCCTTGCAGAAAAAATTGTAGTAGCAAACTTTGCTCTATATATCACTGCATCTAATCTTCTTTCCAATAAACCAATTAAGTTTTCACTTGTATCACCTTTGAGCATGCTAGCTTTCTTATAGATATTTCTAAATTGTCTTTCATTAATATTTCCGTAATAAGCTTTCAATTTTTGTTTTGCTTGTAACTGAATTCCATAATCTGAGGGTTTTGAGGTTTTAGTCTGACCATGTTGGCCAGGTCCATATGCTCTTGTATTAAACGGACTTTTAGGTCTTCCCCAAAGATTTACTTTTAATCTTCTGTCAACTTTATGCTTAGAGTTTAATCTTTTTGTCATTTGATAGTTGGTTTTATAAACTTACTCATTATTTTGTCAATCAACGTTTTTTACCCAAACTTGCAAATACACCAGATAATATACGTGTTTCTTTATCAGATAAGTCCATTTTATAAAAAATGTTTCTTAGGTTTTCTAACATTTTTGGTCTCTTCTCTTTAGGTCTAAAAAAATTTATTTCATCTAAATTTTTAATGCAAAGGCCTAACATTGATTGAATTTCTTTTTTGCTTGCTGATTTAACTTTTTTTGATTTTTTAAATGGAATTTTTTTTAATTTAATAAGACTGGCTACATATTGAGCAATAATAATCAAGCTATGAGATAAATTTAAAGATTTGAAATCAGAATTAGTAGGTATTTGCAAAGTGTAATTTGCGTAACTCACCTCCTCATTTGATAAGCCTGATGCCTCTGACCCAAATAAAAACCCAACTCTCTTCTTAAAATTAATCTTTTTTAAGTCTTCTAAATTAATATGTTTTATATTCTTGTTTCTAAATCTTGCCGAAGTGGCGATTAAAATGTCAATCTTTCCTAAAGCTTTTTCTAAATTATCATATTTTTTACTTTGATTAATGATGTCTTTTGCTCCGACAGATGTCGCTAAGATTTTATCATTAGGGAAGATGGGTTTTGGATTAATTAAAACTAATTTTTTAAAATTAAAATTTTTTATAGCCCTAGCACATGCACCAATGTTTTCTGATAATTGTGGCTTATGTAAAATAAAAGTAATATTTTTTTCACTCATTATTTACTAGCAGGAGCATTATCCTTAAATAGTTTATAATCTAAGCTATCAATTAATGCTTTGAACGAAGCATCGATAATGTTGGTAGAAACACCAATAGTAAACCAATTCTTTCCTTTAGAGTCTGTGCTTTCAATAGACACTCTGGTAATCGCCTCTGTACCTGTATTTAAAATTCTTACTTTGTAATCAACAAGTTTTAAATCTTTTAGATATTTTGAATATTTTGCGAGTCTATCAACGTTTTGTCTAATAGCATTATCTAATGCATTTACTGGTCCATTCCCCTCACCTTCACACATAATTTTTTCACCATCGACTTCTAATTGAGCTTTTGCAGAGGAAACTATTTCACCAGACTTATTTTTTTTAACAGACACATCATATTCATTAATTGAAATATATCTTGGTATTTCTCCAATAATTCTTCTAGCCAGTAATTCAAAAGAGGCATCAGCCCCATCATAACTATAACCTATAAATTCTCGATCCTTAACTTCGTCTAGTAGCTTTTTTATTTTTGGATCACTTTCCTCGATATTAATTTTGATACTTCTTAGTCTAGATATGATATTTGATTTTCCGGATTGATCTGAAACAACAATATTTCTTGCATTACCAACTTTTTCTGGGTTGATATGTTCATAAGTTTTTGGATCTTTTTGTACAGCAGATACATGTAATCCTCCTTTATGTGAAAATGCTGCAGCACCAACATAAGGTAAATGCTGATTAGGTTTTCTGTTTAAAATTTCATCTAATAATCTTGAACATTCAGTCAAATTTTTAATGTTTTCTGATTTGATGCTGATTTCAAATTGAGATGAAAAATCTTTTTTCAAAAAAAAAGTTGGAATTAATGACATTAAATTTGCATTACCACATCTTTCACCTAGACCATTGATTGTTCCTTGAATTTGTCTCACACCAGATAATACTGCAGCTAATGAATTTGCAACTGCATTGCCAGTATCGTTATGTGCATGGATTCCCAGGTTCTTTCCTGGAACAACTTTAGAAACTTCAGTAACTATTTGTGTAACTTCGTGAGGCAATGTTCCTCCATTCGTATCACATAAAACGATCCATCTTGCGCCTTGATCATATGCAGCCTTTATACAAGACAATGCATATTTTGGATTTGCTTTGTAACCATCAAAAAAATGCTCTGCATCAAACATGAACTCTTTTTTTGCTTTTACAAAATGTTTGGCGCTTTCAGAAATATTTTCTAAATTTTCCTCATTTGTTATACCTAAAGCTACATCAACATGAAAATCCCAGGACTTTCCTACCAAACAAACAGCAGAGGTATTTGAATTCATGAGTGCTGATAAACCAGTATCATTTTCTGCACTTCTTCCAGATCTTTTAGTCATCCCAAAAGATGTTAGCTTTGAGTTTTTAAAATTATGTTTCTTTTGAAAAAATTCTGTATCTGTTGGATTAGCACCAGGCCATCCTGCTTCAATATAATCAACACCTAAATTATCTAAAGCTGAAGCGATTTTTTTTTTATCCTCCAAAGAAAAGTCAACACCCTGAGTTTGAGCTCCATCTCTTAGAGTTGTATCAAATATGTATAATCTTTCTTTGCTCATTTAAATTTCCAGAGTGTTTTACCATCTTTGTCCTCTATTAAAACACCTTTGTTATAAAGTTCATCTCTAATTCTATCTGCTTCTTTATAATTCTTATTATCTCTAGCTTTATCTCTTAAACTAAGCATGTTTTTAATTTCAGACTCACTAATAGATGCTTTATTCTTTTTAAAGTCATTCCATTGCTCAGTACTTTCATTCATCAAACCTATAAATTGGCATGCTGATATGAATAAGTCTATACCTTCACCTTTTGTGGCTTTTTCAAATAAATTGTGAAGGTTTGCAATATAACCAGGAGTGTTCAAATCTTCGTATAATGGCTTTAAAATTTTATCTGGAACTTTAATTGATTTTAAATCAGATGAATAGACTCTGTACCATTTATCTAAAGTATTTTCACAATCACTTAATAACTTATCATTCCAATCAAGTGGTTGTTTGTAATGCGTGCTCATTAGAGCCAATCTAATAATCTGACCACTAATCTTATTTCTAAAATCTTTAATCTTTAAGATATTTCCTTGGGACTTAGCCATTTTCTCATTAGACATTGTGATAAAGGCGTTATGGATCCAATATTTTGCAAAAACTTTTGTTTCATTTGCACATCTAGATTGAGCAATTTCATTTTCGTGATGTGGAAAAATTAAATCTATACCGCCCCCATGAATATCAAATTCATTGCCCAAAAATTTTTTGGACATTGCAGAACATTCTAAATGCCAACCAGGTCTACCTTTGCCCCAGGGTGAGTCCCAGTATGGTTCATCGTTTATTGAAGGTTTCCATAAAACAAAATCCTCAGAATTTTTTTTATTTTCACTAATTTCTATTCTTGATCCAGCAATCAACTCGTCTAAATTTTTATTTGATAATTTTCCATAATCAGCAAATTTGTTTACTTCAAAATAGACATGTTTTTGATTTTCATAAGCAAAACCTTTTTCAATAAGTTCAGTAATCATCTCTATCATTAGGTCTATATGTTCTGTAGCTTTAGGTTGATAAGTTGGATTTTCACAATTTAAAAATTCACAATCTTTTAAAAAACTTAAAGTCACTTTTTCAGTAAGTTCTTTTGTGGAAATTTTTTGTTCTTGAGAAGATTTGATAATTTTATCATCAATATCAGTTATATTTCTAACATAAGTTACTTTTGAAAAATTATTTTTGAGTAATCTAAATAAAATATCAAAAATAACTAAAGGTCTTGCATTACCAATATGTGGATCATCATAAACAGTTGGGCCACAAACATACATTCCTATTTTTTCTCTATCTTTTGGAATGAATTGCTCTTTTTTATTTGTTAAATTATTTGTTAAAAAAATATCCATCATCGATGATTAAGAAATATACCTTATTTGGTGATTTGTTAATCTAATTGATTAACTAGGAATCTTGCAAACTGGAATAGGCTCCATTTTATGCAAGTTTTGATTTCTAATTTTTTCGTATTGGTCTCTATGTGGTGAGTTTGGGTTGCTCATTGCATCTTCTAACTCACTATAATTAAATCCTAATTGACCTTCATCTGTTCTGCCATCATCCCACAATCCATCAGTTGGTGGAGCATCAATTATCTCTTTTAATATTCCAAGTTCTTTACCTAATTCCCATACTTCTGTTTTGTTACAATCTGCTATTGGAGAAATATCAACACCTCCATCACCATATTTTGTATAGAAACCAACACCAAAATCTTCAACTTTATTTCCAGTTCCAACAACAATACCTTTGTTAGCTGCAGCTACTTGGTAAAGAGTTGTCATTCTTAATCTGGCTCTAGAATTTGCATAACCGTGTTCATTATCAAATTTGTTTAAGGTAGATGAAAATGTTTCAAATAATTTATCTAAACTAATAGTATGTGCTTCAACATTTTTAAATTTTTGTGTTAACCACTCTTGATGTTTTAAGCTTAAATCGTGCTGATTTTCTTTTTGTTTTATTGGCATTGTTAAAACAATTGTTTTTAACCCTGTCATCGCGCTCAAAGTACTTGAGACAGATGAGTCGATACCTCCTGAAATACCAATCACTAAAGATTGAGCTTTACTTGGCATTTGATCAACATAACTCTTGATCCAATTTGATATGTATTTTACTTTTTCTGCAGGATTCATAACTAATTATTTAATCTATATTGATTTTAAAACAACAGTCTAAGATGCCGCTTGAATAGCATTTTTTGAATAGCTGCTATTCTTTTTAATCTCATCAGAAATTAAAAATGCTAGCTCAATAGCTTGATCTGAATTTAAACGAGGATCACAATGAGTGTGATATCTACTAGATAAGTCAGCATCAGATATTTTTCTTGCACCCCCTGTACACTCTGTCACATCTTGTCCAGTCATTTCAACATGCAAACCACCAGCGTAAGAACCTTCTGACTGATGGACAGCAAATACATTTTTAACTTCACCGACAACATCATTAAAAGGTCGTGTTTTAAAACCAGTCGTCGACTTAATAGTGTTTCCATGCATTGGATCACATGACCAAACAACATTTAAACCTTCTTTTTTAATTCCTCTAATTAATTTTGGTAAAAATTTCTCTACATTTTTATGACCAAATCTCGATATTAATGTAATTTTACCCTTTTCGTTATTTGGATTAATTAATTCACAAATTTTTGCAATTTCATCTGGCTTAGAAGTTGGTCCACATTTTATTCCTATGGGGTTTTCAATACCTTTACAAAATTCCACATGACCACCATCAATCTGTCTTGTTCTGTCCCCAATCCAAACAAAGTGGGCTGAGGTATCATGGTATTCTCCAGTGGTAGAATCAATTCTGGTCATGCTTTCCTCAAAAGGCAAATGTAAAGCTTCATGTGAAGTCCAAAAATTTACTGTATACAATCTATTATTAAAATCTGAAGTTATTCCACAAGCTTCCATGAATGCTAATGCATCAGCTATTTTATCCTCTAATTCTTTAAATTTTTTAGCTTGAGGACTTTTCTTGATATAATCTAAATTCCATAAATGAACTTTATTTAAATCTGCAAAACCTCCTTTAGAAAAAGCTCGTAAAATATTTAAAGTTGAAGCAGATTGTGAATAAGCTTTAAACATCCTTTTTGGATCTGGTCTTCTTGCTTTTTCTGTAAAATCAATAGCATTGATATTGTCACCTAGATAACTTGGTAATTCTTTATCACCCTGTATTTCAGTAGGAGCACTTCTTGGTTTTGAAAACTGACCAGCTATCCTTCCAAGTTTAACAACAGGTAATGATGCCGAATAAGTTAAAACTAATGACATTTGAAGAATAACTTTAAACGTATCTCGAATATTATCTGGATGAAATTCTGCAAAACTTTCTGCACAATCTCCACCTTGTAACAAAAAGGCTTTTCCATCCACAACTTCAGCAAGTTGTTGTTTCAAATGTCTTGTTTCTCCAGCAAAAACCAAAGGTGGAAAAGTTTTGATCTTATTCAGAACTTGATCCAATTCTTTTTTATCCGGATATTCCGGAATATGTTTTACAGGATATTTTCTCCAACTATTTGTTTTCCAATTTTTCATTTTCAACTTAAGATTGTTGTATCAGAATTTTTCTATTATTCAACGGTTACAGACTTCGCTAAATTTCTAGGTTTATCAATATCATAACCTTTTTTTAGCGCAGAATAATAAGCTAATTTTTGTAAAGGAATAGTCAAAAGAAAAGGTAGTAGATCCTCATTAGTGCTTTCAACTTCGATTTTCTCCCAAATATTCTCTGAAATCACTTCATCTTTACTTTTATTAGTAATCAATAAAACTTTAGCTCCCCTTGCAATTACCTCCTGCATATTTGAAATTGTTTTTTTATAATAATTGTCTCTTGGAGCCAAAACTACAACTGGCATACCCTCCTCTATTAATGCAAGAGGTCCATGTTTCATCTCTCCTGCTGGATAGCCTTCAGCATGAATGTATGATAATTCTTTAAGTTTTAAGGCGCCTTCAAGAGCTATTGGATAAGAAAAACCACGTCCTAGAAACATAGAACCCTTTGCCTCATTAAAAGTATTAGAAATTGTTTGTATTTTGTTATCAGTTAATAATGTTTGCTCAACAAGTTTTGGTAGATCCCTAAGATCATCAATTTTTTTGTCAAAATGAATCTTTTCAATATCTTTTCTCAATAAAGCAAGTTTTAAGGCTAAAATATATAAAATTAATATTTGTCCAAGAAAAGCTTTTGTTGAAGCAACACCTATTTCAGTTCCACAATGTATTGGTAAAACAAATTCGGAGTCTCTTGCGATCGAGCTTTCAACTACGTTTACAACTGCACAAGTTTTCATTTTATTTTTTTTACATAAATCTAGAGCGGCATAAGTGTCTGCTGTTTCTCCAGATTGTGAGACGAATACATAAAGTGTATCTTTTTTAAATCTATTTTTTCTGTATCTAAATTCAGATGCTATATCTACATTTACATCTAATGATGTTATTTCCTCAAACCAATATTTTGCCATCAAACATGAATGATATGCTGTTCCACATCCAATCAAAGTTATTGATGTAATCTCATTACTTTTCCAGGGAAAGTTGTAAATATTAATATCTTTATTTGACATATCTATATACTCATTAATTCCATTTCTAATTGTACTTGGTTGTTCTTCAATTTCTTTAGCCATAAAATGTTTGTAATCACCTTTGTCATATTTTTCTTCTGTAGAAGATAATTCTAAAACTTTTTTATTAATTTTAGTTCCTTCTTCACTAAAGAATTCCACGTGATCTTTTTTAATAATACAGAACTCACCATCATTTAAATATGTAATCTTATTTGTCATCGATTTGAGCGCATAGGAGTCTGAACCTAGATAATTTTCATTAGGACCATAACCAACGGCTAATGGTGAACCTCTTCTCGCACCAATAATTAAATCTGGTTGATCTTTAAAAATTATACCTAGTGCAAAGCTTCCGTGTAACGATTTCAAAGTTTTTTGAATAGAGTTGACAATATTTTCTGTTTTAAGATTTTCAGTAATTAAATGAACAATTACCTCTGTATCAGTTTGAGATTTAAATTTATGACCTTTTCCAATTAAAAATTTTTTTAATATTGTTGAGTTTTCAATAATTCCATTATGAACAACTGATACATTTTGGGAAGAATGTGGATGAGCATTAATGCTATTAGGGAGCCCGTGTGTTGCCCATCTTACATGGCCGATACCAATAGTTCCCTCCATATTTTGAACTAATGAATTATTTTCTAAGTTTTCTACTCTTCCTTCAGATTTTACTTCGTTTATAAGTCCATTATAGAGTGTTGCCATCCCGGCCGAGTCATAACCTCTGTACTCTAATTTTTTTAGAGAATTAATGATAGTTGCTGACACAGGTTTGTTGCTATTAATTCCAATTATTCCACACATAACTATTTAGACTTTCTTTTATAATTTTTGATTTCAGTCTGTAAACTTCTCGTTAATGCTAATGATTTTTTCTTCACATTTTTTGTTATAACCGAACCAGCCCCAACCATACTATTCTCTTCGATTATAACTGGTGCTACCAATGAAGAATTTGAACCAATAAAAACATTGTCTTTTATTTTAGTTTTATTCTTTTTTACTCCATCATAATTACAAGTGATTGTTCCAGCGCCAATGTTGACTGATTTACCTATTTCACTATCACCAATATATGTTAAGTGGTTTACTTTTGAATTTATACCTAAAGTACTTTTTTTGATTTCAACAAAATTTCCAATTTTTGAACCACTTTTTAAAACTACGCCTGGTCTTATTCTGGCATATGGTCCAATATCAACTTTATTTTCTATTTTACAATTTTCCAGATGCGAAAAAGATTTTATTGTTACGTTGTTTCCAATTCTCACTTTTTGACCTATTACTACATAAGGTTCGATAATTACATTCTTACCTATCCTTGTGTCTTTCGAAAAAAAAATTGTTTCTGAAGCAATCATTTTTACTCCAGCTTTTAAAAATTTTTTTCGAAGGTTATTTTGATGCTTTTGTAAATTTAATTGTTTCATCTACAAAATCCTTTATATTAAGTATACATGTTTCTTAATTCACATAATATTTCTTAAAAAAACTTTTAATTATGCAACAAAATTTCACAATTCTTTTCGATTTAGATGGAACTTTAGTTGATACAGCACCAGATTTGATGCGTGCACATAATCATGTGATGAAAAAATTTGGTTACCCTACTAAGTCAACCGAGGAAATAAGAAATCTTGTTGGTCAGGGTGCTGGAGCAATGCTTGGTAGATCAATTTGGGGTCAGGCTAAAAAAGAGTTTGGAAAAGTGCAAGATGAAAAAATTAAAAAAGAAATGATAAAAGATTTTACAGACTTTTATGGAAAAAATATTGTTAACGAAAGTACATTAATAAATGGTGTTAAAGAGTTTTTGGTATGGTCTAAAAAAAATAATATTTCAATGGCAGTTTGTACAAACAAGACCGATTATCTGGCTGTTGATCTCTTAAAAAAAATTGGAATTTATGATTATTTTGAGTATGTTGCGGGGCATAATACCTTTGATTATTGTAAGCCTGATCCAAGACATCTAACTTCTGTAATTGAAATATTACAAGGAGATATAAAAAAATCATTAATGATTGGAGATAGCGAAACTGATGCAAATGCAGCAAAAAATGCTGGGATACCAGTTATTCTAATGGAAGATGGATATACCGAAAAAAAAACAGATGAAATTTACCATAATCACTTAGTTAAAGACTTTATTGGTATCGAAAAAATTGTATCAAAATATCTTTAATATTGATTATTTTTTTTTAACTATTAAAACCAATTTCGATAATTAGGAGTTATTTTGATAGTTCATAAAATTAAAGTTTACCCATCTAAAATTCATTTACCAAAAAAAAATCAACTTGCATGGAAAATTGCAGAAATTGCAAGTGATAATTCTAAATTAAATAAAGATGCAATTGAGATGTCAATTAATAGGATTATTGACAACGCGTCGGTAGCTATAGCCTCACTTAATAGAAAACCCGTTGTTTCATCTAGAGAAATGGCCTTGAAGCATTCTAGAAGAAATGGTGCAACGTTATTTGGAGTTAATAATAAATTAAAATTTGATTGTGAGTGGGCAGCATGGTCTAATGGAACTGCTGTCAGAGAATTAGATTTTCATGATACTTTTTTAGCAGCAGACTACAGTCATCCAGGAGATAACATTCCTCCACTTATAAGTGTTGCTCAACAAAACAAAAAAAGTGGTTTAGATCTTTTGAGAGGAATAATTACAGCTTATGAAGTCCAGGTCAATTTAGTTAAAGGAATATGTTTACATAAACATAAGGTAGATCACATAGCTCACCTTGGTCCGAGTGTTGCAGCTGGGATTGGTTCAATGTTAAGGTTGAAAACTGAAACTATATATCAAGCTGTTCAGCAGGCATTACATACAACAATTTCTACAAGACAATCTAGAAAAGGAGAAATTTCGAGTTGGAAAGCTTATGCTCCGGCACATGCGGGAAAACTTGCTATAGAGGCTGTTGATAGAGTTATGCGTGGTGAAGGAGCACCAAGTCCAATTTATGAAGGTGAGGATAGTGTGATAGCAAGAATTCTAGATGGTAAGAAGGCTTTATATAAAATTCCATTACCAAAAAAAGGTGAAACAAAAAAAGCAATTCTTGAAACTTATACAAAAGAATATTCTGCAGAATATCAATCTCAAGCTTTAATTGACTTAGCAAAAAAGCTTAAAAAGAAAGTTGAAAATCTTAATCAGATCAAAAAAATAGATATTTTTACAAGTCACCACACCCATTACGTAATCGGAACAGGTGCAAACGATCCACAAAAAATGGATCCTAATGCTAGCAGAGAAACATTAGATCATTCAATAATGTATATATTTGCTGTTGCACTTGAGGACGGTACTTGGCATCATGTAAAATCTTACACAAAAACAAGAGCTAAAAGAAAGAGTACAATTAAAATATGGAAATCAATAAAAACTCATGAAGATAAAAAATGGACTAAAAAATATCATGATCCTAATCCTCGAAAGAAAGCATTTGGTGCAAAAGTAGTAATAACTCTAAATAATGGTAAAAAAATTACTGAGCAGCAAGGTGTAGCAGATGCTCATCCATATGGATTACGACCTTTTAAAAGAAAAAATTATATCAATAAATTCCTAACTTTAACAGAAAATATCTTAGATAAAAAAGAAAGTGATAGATTTTTAAAAGTAGTACAAAATTTAAAAAAATTAAAGCCAGGCCAATTGGATAAATTAAATATTGAAGTTAAAAAGAGTAAATTGAAAAGAAATTTTAAAAAAGGTATTTTTTAATGCACTTTATTGAAAAAGAGCCAACACAAAAAAGAGAGGATTTTGTTAATAAATTAAAATCTAACAAAATTCTAAGAGTTCCTGGAGCCTATAATCCTTTAACTGCAAAGTTAATTGAAGAAATCGGTTACGATGCAGTTTATGTTTCTGGTGGAGTTATGGCAAATGACCTTGGCTTTCCAGATATTGGTTTAACTACATTGCAGGATGTTAGTACAAGGTCTTACCTTATTTCACGAGTGACCAACCTTCCAACAATTGTTGATATTGATACTGGATTTAAATCTTGTAAAGAAACAATTGAAACTTTTGAGGAATTTGGAATTACATCTGTTCATTTAGAGGATCAAATTGAGAGAAAAAGATGTGGACACCTGGACAATAAAGAATTGATATCAACAGAAGCTATGGTTAAAAAAATTAAGGAATGTGTATCAGCAAAAAAAGATGAAAATTTTAAAATTATAGCGAGATCTGATGCAAAAAGTGTGGAGGGAATAGATAAGATGATAGATAGATGTAAAGCTTATGTAGATGCTGGAGCAGAAATAATTTTCCCAGAGGCTTTACATGATGAAAAAGATTTTGAAAAAGTAAGGAAAGAACTTTCTTGTTACTTACTAGCTAATATGACTGAATTTGGTAAATCAAAATTATTTAATTATAAAGAATTAGAAAAATTTGGATACAATATCGTAATTTATCCAGTAACCACTCAAAGACTAGCTATGAAAAATGTTGAGGATGGATTACGAGACATTTATGCAAATGGACATCAAAATAATATCATAGATAAAATGCAAACTAGAAAAAGACTCTATGAGCTTGTTGATTATGAGAAGTACAATAGTTTGGACGAAAAAATTTATAATTTTAGTACCAAGGGACATGAATAATGAGTGATGATATTAAAAAAGGTTTACTAGGAATAGTTGTTGATGAAACAGAAGTTTCTAAAGTTATGCCTGAAATTAACTCTCTTACATATAGAGGTTATGCAGCTCAAGATTTATGTGAATATTGTAGATTTGAAGAAGTGGCTTATTTAATTTTAAATAAGGATTTACCAAATACAATACAGCTAAGAAAATTTGAAAAAGAGGAAAAAAATAATAGAGACTTGTCCAAAGATCTTTACTCGATGATTAAAAAAATGCCAAAAAAATCTCATCCAATGGATGTTGCCAGAACGGCAGTAAGCATAATGGGGCTTGAAGACAAAGAGACTACTGACTCCTCAGAGGAAGCAAATATGCGAAAGGCTATAAGAATTTTGGCAAAAACCCCGACAGCATTAGCTGCTTTTTACAGAATAAGAAAAGGGAAAAATATTATTAAACCTAAGAAAAATCTTAATATAGCAGAGAATTTTTTCTATATGTGCTTTGGGAAAGTTCCTCAAAAAGAAATTGTAAAAGCATTTGATGTATCTTTAATCTTATATGCCGAACATGGCTTTAATGTTTCAACATTTACAGCAAGAACGATCACAAGTAGTTTGTCAGACATTCATGGAGCAATAACTGGAGCAATAGCAAGTTTAAAAGGTCCTCTTCATGGTGGTGCTAATGAAGAGGTTATGCACATGATGAATAAAATTAAATCTCCAAATAATGCTCTGAAGTGGATAAATAATGCATTAGATAAAAAAGAAGTAGTGATGGGTTTTGGGCATAGAGTTTATAAATCAGGTGACTCTAGAGTTCCAACTATGAGAAAATATTTTGCTAAAGTTGCAAAAATAAAAAAGGATAAAAAATTTGAAAAAATTTACGATATTGTTGAAAAAGTAATGATAGATAGAAAAAATATACATCCAAATGTCGATTATCCAACTGGTCCCACTTACCATTTAATGGGTTTCGATACTGATTTTTTTACACCAATATTTGTCATTTCAAGAATCACGGGCTGGTCGGCACACATAATGGAGCAACATGCTGCAAACAAGCTTATTAGACCATTAGCGAGCTATAAAGGGAACAAGCAAAGAAAAGTATTACAATTAAATCAGAGATAAATACTTATTTGCTTGCCAAAATATTCTCTTTATCTATTTGCTGAAGTTTGTAGCCATTTGACTTGAGTTTTTCTTCAATTTCTTTTAATTTTTTTCCCTCAATAAAAGTACCATCAAAATGTTTCGACTCGAAAAGTATCTTATTTATTTCTATTTTCTGAAAATTAATTGAATTCATAATTTTGTACTCTGCACCTTCTACATCTATTTGAAGTTTATCGATTGATTTGATTGAATATTTTTGAATTAAATCATCAAAAGTAATGAATTCAATTTGAATAGTTTCTATATCATCTTCTTTTATATCAAATCTTTTATTTTTATGATTTAGAATATGATTTTTATCGAAAGATCCTATTTGACTCGCCCAATGCTTTCCAAGTTTAGCTATCGAGTCTTTTTTTACATAATAAAAAAAATCCTTTTTAGATTTATCTATTATTGCATTTTTACAAATTGTAATTTTCGGATCATTTTTGTATTCAGAATCTAATACTTCATAATTATAAGGAACAGGCTCAACTAAAAGTACGTTTCTTTCTTGATACTCATTTACTAGATCTTTTAAATAGAGTCCTGAATGTGCTCCAATAACTACTAGACCAAAGTCTTGCACTTGATATTAACTAAATGCTTCTACCCAAGTTCCTTGAGTTGATGCTTTAGAATATTCTGTTGCACGACCTTCAAAAAAGTTCATATGCTCAACAGCATTTAACATTGTGTCAAGCCATCCTAGAGGATTTTTTTCTACATCATAAATTGGTTCAAGACCTAATTGAACTAATCTTCTATTACCAATAAATCTAATGTAGTCTTTAACTTCTTGTGCAGTTAAGCCTTCCATCGGACCCATCTCAAAAGCTAAATCAATGAAAGAATCCTCGTGCTCAACTATTGTTCTGCATGCTTCATAAAGTTCTTTTTTTAGTTTTGGTGTCCAAATTTCAGGATTTTCTTTTATAAACTCTTTAAAAATTCTTATCATGGAATTACAATGAAGAGTTTCGTCTCTAACCGACCAAGTTACTATCTGACCCATACCTTTCATTTTATTATGTCTTGGAAAATTTAACAGAATTGCAAAACTTGCAAATAACTGAAGTCCTTCAGTGAAAGCACTAAATACAGCAACAGTTTTGGCAATATCTTCTTTTGAATTTACATTAAATCCTTGCATGTAGTCATATTTGTCTTTCATCTCTTTATATTTCATGAAAGCTGAATATTCCGACTCAGGCATTCCAATTGTATCAAGTAAATGAGAATAAGCTGCTACGTGAACTGTTTCCATAGATGCAAAAGCAGTCATCATCATTAAAACTTCTGTTGGCTTAAACACTGTTGTATAATGTCTTAAGTAACAATTATTCACTTCAACATCCGCTTGAGTAAAGAATCTAAAAATTTGAGTTAAGAGATTTTTTTCTGGTTGAGACAAGTTTTTTTGCCAATCTCTTACATCGTCTCCCAGAGGGACTTCTTCTGGCAACCAGTGTATTCTTTGTTGAGTTAACCAAGCATCATAACACCAAGGATATCTAAATGGTTTATATACAGGGTTCTCAACTAATAGACCCATCTTTTTAGGTTGAATTATTTCTTTATTTTCTGTCTTAATTTTATCTGCTACTGACATGATAAACACTCCTCATATTCTGTTTGATCGTTAGTTTGTTGGTTTTTTGATTTATATACATTGGCTGTCACATCAGTCGATTTTGCGTTATTGATATTTTCAGCTCTTTGAATTGATTTTGATCTACAATAGTAAAGGCTTTTAAGACCTTTTTTCCATGCATCAAAATGAATTCTATGTAATTCTTTTTTATGTACATCAGCGGGTAAAAATAAATTTACCGATTGCGCTTGAGAGATATATTGAGTTCTGTCTCCGCTCAGTTCAACAATCCATTTTTGGTTTAACTCAAAAGCAGTTTTAAAAACATCCTTCTCTAAATCTGTTAAAAAATCTAAATGAGATACTGATCCTTGATTTGTTGTTATCGTTGACCATGTTTCGTCGTCATTTTTACCATGGCTCTCTAAAATTTCCTCTAAATATCTATTTCTAACGTTAAAAGATCCAGATAGAGTTTTATGTGTATAACTATTGGCTGCAATTGGTTCAACACCAGGAGAAGCTCCTCCACAAATAATGGAAATAGAAGCTGTTGGCGCAATTGCTGTTTTGTTAGAAAATCTTTCATTAAATCCATATTCAGCTGCATCTGGACACGCACCTCTCTCTTCAGCTAATTCTTTTGATGCTTTATTTACTTGCTCATCAATTTGTTTGAATATTTTTTTATTCCAAGATTTAGCCATTACAGATTCAAGTGGAATTCGATGTTTTTGTAAAAAGGAATGAAAGCCCATTACTCCAAGACCAACACTTCTCTCTCTCTCTGCAGAATATTTTGCATCTTTAAATTGATCTGGAGCCTTATTAATAAAGTCTGATAAGACATTATCTAAAAATCTCATCACATCACTAATCATGTTTGGATCATCTTTCCATTCATCATATTTTTCTAAATTTAAAGATGATAAACAACAAACAGCAGTTCTGTCTCTTCCATCTTTATCAATACCTGTAGGGAGAGTTATTTCACTACACAGATTTGAAGTTTTAACAGTTAAGTTTGCAAGTTTGTGGTGTTGTGGAATTTGTCTATTGACTGTGTCAATATAAATAATGTATGGCTCACCAGTTTCAATTCTAGCTGTTAACAATCTAATCCATAAATTTCTTGCAGATATAGTTTGTTGAATGGATCCATCAGCTGGACTTTTAAGTGCCCACTGATCATCAGTTTCAACAGCACGCATAAATGCATCTGAAACTAAAACTCCGTGATGTAAATTTAAAGCTTTTCTATTAGGATCACCACCAGTTGGTCTTCGCATTTCAATGAACTCTTCTATTTCAGGATGATCAATAGGAAGATAACAAGCTGCCGAGCCTCGTCTTAAAGATCCTTGACTGATTGCCATAGTTAAGGAGTCCATAACTTTAATAAATGGAATTATCCCAGAGGTTTTTCCAACCTTACCAATCTTTTCACCAATTGATCTTAAATTACCCCAGTAACTTCCTATACCTCCACCCTTCGCAGCTAGCCAAACATTTTCACTCCAAAGATCTAAAATACCACCTAGACTATCTGAAGCTTCATTTAAAAAACAAGAAATGGGTAATCCTCTTTTAGTTCCACCGTTAGACAAAACTGGGGTTGCTGGCATGAACCAAAGATTACTAATGTAATTGTAAATTCTTTGAGCGTGTAAATTATCATCAGCATATGTGCTTGCTACTCTTGCAAACAAGTCTTGATAAGACTCATTATGGCCAAGATATCTATCTTTCAAAGTAGCCTTACCAAAATCAGTTAGGTTGGCATCTCTCGAACGATCTATTTTGATTATGATACCTTTATCATTCTGAAAAAGTTCAGTTTCGTTATTAAGTGAAAAAAGGTCCGGTCTGTTATTTTTTTCTACTTCTTTAACTTGTGGGCTATATTCAGAGACAGCTTTCTTTAGGGCCTGCGATAGAATTTTATTCATATTTTTGTATTATATTTTGTTATTAGTACGAAAACAACTATATGTTGTGTGCGTTTAGCGTTAATACACTATATAAACAACAAATCAATAGAACATTTATAGAACACAAGAAAAATAAATCAATAAAAAAATTAAAAAAAATGTAAGTAATTAACAATAATGTCAGTAAATATAAAAATCGACCCCTATGGTTTTAGAGAGTATGACGCTCGATGGTTGTATGAAAAAGACATAAATCTCCTAGGCATAACGAATCTTGGTAAAGGATTAGGTACACAAATAACAAAACAAACAAATAAAACTAATCCAAAAGTAATTGTTGGTCATGATTATCGATCATATAGCGAAGATATAAAAGCAGCGCTTAAAAAAGGTTTAGTTTCAACAGGTTGCTATGTTGAAGATGTAGGTTTGTCTTTGTCTCCGATGGTTTATTTTGCACAATTCCATTTTAATTCTGATGCTGTTGCAATGGTAACTGCAAGTCATAATGACAACGGTTGGACAGGTGTTAAAATGGGTATCAGGAAAGGATTAACACATGCACCTGAAGAAATGAAAGAATTAAAAGAAATAACATTAAGTGAAAACTTTATAAACGGAGAAGGTCAGGAAAAAAGAATAGAGAATTTTCAAGACATATATAAACAAAACTTAATAGACAACAATAAAATCAAAAAAAAAATTAAAGCAGTAGTGGCATGTGGCAATGGAACTGCGGGAATATTTGCTCCCGATATCTTGCGTGGAGTTGGTTGTGATGTAATAGAACTTGATTGTAATTTAGACTGGACCTTCCCTAAATATAATCCTAATCCAGAAGATTTAAAAATGTTACATGCAATTTCTGATGCTGTTAAAAAAAATAATGCTGATATTGGGTTTGGATTTGATGGTGATGGTGACAGAGTAGGAGTAATTGATAATGAAGGAAATGAAATATTTTCAGATAAAATAGGATTATTAATTGCAAGAAGTTTATCAAATAGATATAAAAATTCAGTTTTTGTAGTGGATGTAAAGTCAACAGGGTTATATGCAAATGATAAGTTATTAAATACTAATAAATGTAAAACAATTTATTGGAAAACTGGCCATTCACATATCAAAAGAAAAGTTAACAATGAAAATGCCTTAGCAGGATTTGAAAAAAGTGGACACTTTTTTTTCAATCAACCTTTAGGTTATGGATATGATGATGGTATCAATTCAGCGATCCAAGTTTGTCATTTATTAGACAATCAAGAAAAAAAAATGAATGAAATCATTAAAGGAATTCCAAAAACATTTCAAACACCTACTATGGCTCCTTATTGTAAGGATGAGGACAAATATGCGTTAGTAGATAAAATTGTTAAAGATATTGAAAAACTGAAAAATGAAAAAGTTAAAATAGATGACCAAGAAATTGAAGAGATCTTGACAATAAATGGAGTTAGATTTTCTTTTAAAGATGGCTCATGGGGTTTGATAAGAGCATCCTCTAATAAACCTTCGTTGGTAATTGTAACAGAAAGTCCTACATCTGAAGATAGAAAGTTAAAAATATTTAGATTTATAGACTCTTTACTTCAAAAGACAGGTAAAATTGGTGAATACGACCAAAAAATTTAATTAATCATTCTTTTTCTTCAGGTTCAGTTTTATTTAATGAGTTATCATTATAAAATTTTTTAATTAATTCTTCTTCCTTCTTTTTTTGCTCTAAATCAAATTTTTCCTCCCACTCTTTCAACCTTCTCTCTTCTTCTAGTTTTCTTTGTTCTTCTTCTAATTTTTGTTTAATTTCTCGTTCTTTTTCCTCTTCTATTCTTTTTTGTTCTTCTGTTTCTTTTCTTAACTCCTCTGCTCTTTCATGTTCTTCTTTTTGGCGTAAAAACCTCTCTTCTTCTTCAGCTTTAATTTTCTCCTCTTTAAGTCTTAATTCTTCTTCTTTAACTCTTTGTTCTGCTTGCTCCTTTAAAATTTGTCTCTCTATCTCTTTCTGTCTCTCATTTTCGATCTCTTTTAGTCTAATTTCTGACTCCTTAAGTTTTTCCTCCTCATATTTTAATCTTTTAGCTGCTTCTCGCGTTCTTTGTTCCTCGTCTAATCTTTTTTGTCTTTCTATCTCATCAAGTCTAATTTGCTCTTGTCTTTCTCTCTCTTTTTCCTCTCTTAATTGTTGCGCCCTGATTTCTTTTTCTTTTAAAGCTTGTTCTTTTGCTTTTATTTTTTCTTCCCTTTCCCTTTGTCTCTCTAACATTCTTAATCTAAGTTCTTCCTCCTTAATCTTTCTAGTATCCTCTCTAATTTTTCTAGCTTCCTCGTCTTTAATTTTTTGTTGTTCAATTAATATTCTTTTAGCCTCGATTTTTTTTCTTTTTTCCTCATTTTTTTTAATTTGCTTTTCATTTTCAATAATCAGTCTTCTTTGTTCAAGAATTTGTTTTTTTTCTTCTTTTATTCTTTCTTCCTTTTCTCTTTGAGCTTGTTTTTTTTGTAATTCTAATTCTCTTTTTTCATTAATAATTCTTTGCTTTTCAGACCTTTTTTTGGATATTGCTCTGTCTTTTTGTAATTTTTTATAGAAATTTTCTAATTTATTTTTACCTTTTTCAATGAAATTAAATGGATTCATATCAAATTTACCCTTTTTACTAATTCGATTATCAGATTTATTGCTATCCCTTTTTTTTTGACCCATATTAAAAGGTAACACTATTTAAATTATTTTAAATATAAACCATGTGTTTAAATTGAGGTTTTTTGATTATTTCAATTTTTACGTGCACGATAAGATATTTTTTTTTTAAAAAATATTTTGATTCGCAAGGAGAATCGAATAATTTTAAGATATGGGTGGTAGAGGGAGACTGAAGCCACCCTTTTTTTTTAGTACTTCTTATTCTTAATAACTTTATATTCAAAATTTTGAGTTGTTTCATTTACACTAATGAGTTTAGCGCCATTTTTAATATGAAATTTATAAGCCATGTCTGTTAAAGGAGATAAAGTTACTAATCTATTGAGATGATTTGATTTTTTTATTTTGTTAAATACTTCTTTGACAATTAATTTACCACCACCTTTTTTTTTAGACCAAACAGTATAGGCGATTGCAATTTTACCTACATTCTGTCCTCTTAGGGTACTCTGTAAATGAGCATCTTGACTCATTATATCTAGCTCCTCAACAGACTTTGGTATTTCATTCGTATAAGCAAAACACATGACAGCATGGATTTCTCTTTTATACTTAACCCCAAAAATTTTTCTTCCATAACTTCTTCTAAAAGTATTATCAAGTTCTGGTCTTACAGGATCTTCTTTAGTATTACATTCTTTCAACTCAACTAGCTCTGCGCCTTTAATCCAATCAAAAAAATTGCCAATATTTTTACCTATAATTTGTTTATTTTTTCTTAATCTTGCTTTTATTCTTGGCTTAAATTTTTTAGCTCTCTTTGAATAGTTTTTAATAGCACCATCTTTCAAATATTTAGCTACAAGTTTTTCTTTAACAACTTTAATAATTTCTCTCATAATTTTAGATTAGTTATAAACTAAAATATCTAAATATAAAAATTGTCCCAATAACATAGAGAAAAACTCCAAACATTCTTTGAGCTTTAATTTTACTCATTTTATGTACTGTATTAACTCCTACTCTTGCCATTATAGTTGTTATTGGAATAAATATTAAAAAAGCTGGGATATTTACAAAACCAATACTTAAGGGCAGACTAACATCTAAATAAAGTCCAGTTGAAAAAAAACCTATTGTACCAGAAACGGAAATAACCCAACCGATAGCAGCGGCACTACCAATAGCTTTTGTAATTGGATATCCAAAAAATCTTAATATAGGAACATTCATCATTGCACCTGTAATACCCATTGGTGCAGAAATTGAACCAGATATAAATCCTAAAATAGCTTTGGAAAAAAAACCAAAACTAGGTTTGATTTTATTGGAATTTTCTTGTTGTAAAAGTAAGTAAGCGCCAAAAATGAAAACAACAATTGAAAAAAAAAGAACTAAATATTTTGTTTTTAAAATAGCTGCTAAAAAAGATCCAAAAAAAACTCCTAAAATAACAAAAAATCCAAAAATTTTTAAAATACTTAAATCAACTGCATTATGTTTTCTGTGTGTAAGAACTGAAGCTGTAGAGGTAAATATTGTTATGAAAAATGCAGTACCAACAGCTAAGTGCATTGTGTAATCATTAGTAAGATTTAAAAAGTCAAATATAAAAAAAAGAAATGGGACTGAAATTAAGCCACCTCCTATCCCAAAAAGTCCAGCAAAAAAACCGACTGGTACAGCAGCCATGACCATCAAAATAATCAAGTAAAAGTAATTTAGATTTGTGAGGGAGTCGGTCAATTTTTATATTTTTAATTTATACTTAAATACTCGATAAACGATCGTATTGATACTAAAATTAAAAATATTCCAAAAATTTTACTGAGTAACTTCTTATCAATTTTATGAACAACTTTAGCTCCTATTCGAGCCATAACCATAGTAACAGGTACAAATACTGCAAAGCCTAATAGATTTATATATCCGACGCTATAAGGGGTATTTACATTATCAATTATTTTACCACCAGTAATCATTGTAATAGTTCCTGTTACAGCAATCAAAAATCCAACTGCTGCTGCTGTGCCTATTGATTTTCTAATGTCATATCCAAAAGTCCTCATAAATGGAACCATTAAAGATCCTCCCCCAATACCTAAAGGCACAGATATAAATCCAATAATTACACCAGAAATATTTTTTACAATAGCTGAAATTTGTTTTGGGTTATCTACTAATTTTTCTCTTAAAAAAATAAAAAACAATCCAACCATGAGCGCGAAGATTGAAAAAAATAAAATTAATGCGGGAGTTTTTAAATTTACAGCTAAGAAAGTTCCACCAATTACACCTGCTAAAATAAAAACACCAAATGATCTTACCATTTTAAAATCAACAGCATCATACTCTTTATGGGTCATTGTTGAAATGATTGAAGTGGGAATAATTATTGCAAGTGATGTTCCAACCGAAAGATGCATTCTCGTGACGATATCGAAATCCAAAACAGTAAAAGCATAATAAAGTGCTGGAACCATGACAATTCCACCACCTACTCCCAACAATCCAGCCATGAAACCTGCTCCCGCAGCCGCAACTGCTAAAACAAATAATAAATTTATTAATTCAGCAGTGGCAATTGTTTCCATTAGGAACTTACTTGATTAGCTTTTTCATTATTTTGAACAATTGTCATAATATGTTTTGCCTTTTGAAAATCAGAATCTCTTGCCATCATATTATCACTTAAATATCTTTTCCATTCTTTCGAACCTACCTGACCATGGTATAAACCAACTGTGTGTCTCATTATATGATTTACTTTGGTTCCCTTCTTTACTTCGGTATCCAAATATTCCAAAAGTTTTTTAACCACTTCTTCTCTTGAAGGATTATCATTTGTTTTGAATATTTCTTTTTCAATTTCAACCAATGAATATGGATTTTGGTAAATTGACCTACCAATCATTACCCCATCACAAAACTTCATGTGATGATTTATTTCACTCACTTTAGTTATTCCACCATTTATAATTATTTCTAAATCTGGATTTGCTTTTTTAATCTCATAAACCATGTTGTAATTTAGTTTTGGAATATTTAAGTTTTGCTTTGGTGACAATCCAGAAAGTATTGCTTTTCTTGCATGCAAAATGAATGTTTTTGTACCTACATCTCTTAATTTATGAATAAAATTATTAAGATAGTCAAAATCCTCAACATCATCAAAACCTATACGAGTTTTAGCTGTTACTGGAATTTTACAAGCCTTAGTCATAGAATAAATACATTCAGCTACTAAGTCTGGTTCCTTCATTAGACATGCGCCGAACTTATTTTTTTGAACTTTTTTACTTGGACACCCAAGATTAATGTTTATCTCATCATAACCCATGTCCTCTGCAATTTTTGCAACCTCTGCTAATTCAGCTTTATCAGAGCCACCAACCTGTAAAGCCAAGGGTTTTTCTTCTGGGCTAAATGATAAAATTTTATTTCTATCTCCATGAATTGCAGATTTAGTGGCGACCATCTCAGTATAGAGCATTACATTTTTACTCATTAATCTTAGAAAAAAACGATCGTGCCTATCAGTACAATCCATCATTGGAGCGACTGAAACTTTTCTATTAATTTTTCGTTTAGTATCCAAGTGCTTTACCCATGATTTTATCAGGCAACCATGTAACAATTTCAGGAAAAATACATAGAATTAAAATAGCCAATGCCATAATTATCATGAAAGGAATAGAGCCTTTTAAAATTTCAGATAAACTTACATCTGGAGTAATACCCTTTATAATATAAAGATTTAACCCAACGGGAGGAGTTATCAATCCTATTTCCATATTGATCGTGAATACAATTGCAAACCAATAAGGATCAAATCCTAAAGTTGTTATTACGGGCAACAAAATTGCAGAGGTCATAACAATTACTGCAACAGGAGGTAAAAAGAAACCAGCGATCAAAAGAAATATATTAATTAAAATAAAGACAACCCACTTATTTGAACTTAACTCAACCATACTCTGGGCTAAAGACTGAGTTACGTAAAGTTGTGAAAGAGTGAATGCAAAAAGATAAGAAGCTGCAATAATAAACATTATCATTACACTTTCCTTCATTGATACTTTAACAATGTTCCAAATCTTTTTTGGCTGATAAATTTTGTAAACAACAGCTATCAAGACAAAAACTAAGAACGCTCCAACCCCAGATGCTTCGGACGGAGTTGCAACTCCACCATATAAAACATATAAAACTCCCGCAATAATTGCTAGGAATGGAAGAATTCTAGGCAATACTTCAAGTTTTTCTTTTAATGTTGGCTTTACCCTGTTTCGTAAAGCTTTCGCAGCGTCTTTATCTATAAAATAACTATGGATAAGTGCCCAAATTGCAAACATTCCTGCCAACATAAAGCCAGGTACTAATCCACATAAAAATAATCTTCCAATTGATGTTCCAGTTGCAATTCCATAAACAATTAAAACAATGCTTGGAGGAATTAAAACTCCTAGTGTTCCACCAGCTGCTATAGTTCCTGTAGCTATTTGATCTGAATACCCTCTTTTTCTCATTTCAGGTATTCCCATAGTTCCAATAGCTGCACAAGTTGCAGGACTTGATCCACTTAATGCAGCAAAAATTGAACACGCTCCTATATTAGAAATAACCAGTCCACCTGGAACTCTCCAAAGCCATCTATCTAATCCTGTGTATAAATCTTTACCTGCGGGAGAATTGGCAACAGCCATTCCCATTAAAATAAACATTGGTATTGAAAGTAAAACAAATGAATTTAAACCAGCAAAGAATGTTTCAGCAAAAACATCAAGCATTTGAAAACCTTCAAATGATACTAAAAGAACTATCGATACAAAACTCAAACCAAAAGCAATTGGAATTCCAGAAAAAAGCACTAGCAAAGTAAAAACTGCAACGATTAAAGCTATTATTAATGGGTCCATTAATTATAATCCTTATCGTCAGTGAGTTTAATAATTTCAGCTATATATTGAAGAATCATTAGTATAGCACCTAAAGCCATTGAAGAATATGGTATCCATAAAGGTGGATCCCAAACAGTTCCTGTTGAATAATTTTTTGTAAATGCTTCCTCAACCATTAAAAATCCAAAATAAAATAAAATTAAAAAAAATAATAAGCTTAATAATGAAGTAAAAATTTTTAAGCGAATGATATTTTTTTTGGATAAGAAATCATAAATCCATTCCATACTAACGTGAGCTTTTTCACTAAGTACATACACACTTCCAATGAAAGTTGATGCGACTAATAACATGGTAACTAATTCTGTTTGCCAAGTAATTGCTCTTTGAAAAAAATATCTCTCAAAAACTAGCTCTACAATAACTAAAATTGATAAGAGTAAAGCTAATACCGCGAAAGCACCACAAGCTTTTGCTATAAAATCACAAAATTTAAGATATTTTTCTTTCATAAAAAAACCCCTATTTAATAAGAATAAATAGGGGTTCTTTATATATTATTTTATTTAACTGCTAAAGCCATTTCCATCAGCTTATCGCCACCTGGAACTTTATCAGCAAATGCCTTGTGAGATGATTTTTTTGCAATCTCTACCCATGCAGCATGATCTTTTTCGTTCATGTATACTAATTTAACACCAGCAGCTTTATAAGCTTCCTCAAACTTTTTATCTAAGTTTTCAACTTGAGCTGTCATGTATTTTTCAGCAACTTTTCCTGCTTTCATCAAAGCTTTTTGTTGCTTAGAATTTAAAGCATCAAAAGACTTTTTAGACATCAGAATTGGCTCATACATAAACCATAATCCAAATTTTCCTGGAGGTGTTGCGCATGAAACTTGCTCATAAATTTTGTAACTGACAAAACTTCCTGAGCTAGTATTTGCACCTGTTAATACACCTGTTTGTAAACCAGTATAAATTTCAGATGATGGCATACTTTGTATACCTGCTCCTGCAGCTTCTAACATTTGGTTAAATGCTTTACCAGCAGCTCTCATCACTTGTCCTTTTGCGTCGCTAGGATTTTTAATACATTTTGTTTTTGAAGCAAAACCACCACCTAACCAAGCATCAGATAAAACTACAACACCAGCATCATTAATGATTTTTTTAATTTCAGTCATCATTGGACCTTTGTTAAATCTTAATGCGTGATCATGATTTTTTACAGTTCCTGGCATTAGCGTTGCATCAAATTCTGGATGGAACTTAGATGCGTATGCTAAAGGAAAAGCAGAAATATCTAACTGACCAGTTGTCATAGGTTTCCACTGTTCTTTTGGTTTATATAATGATTTAGCTGGATAAATTCTGATATCTATTCCAACATTTGCTTTTTTAACCTCGTCAGCAATGATTTGAACCATTTCATGACGTGGATCATAAGATCCATCAGCTCTTGGAGTACCAGGCCATTGGTGACTTGCTTTTAGCGTAACTGCATAAGCAGAACCAATAGTAGTAAAAACAAAAACTAATGAAGTTAAATATAAAGATATTCTTTTATACATTATTTTTTCCCTCTATTGTTATTTTTAATAATTCAATTAAAGTGAACTTATTAATAAGAGTCAAGTCAACAAAAACTCATGTAAGATGAAATAATATGGATGGACCTTTAAAAAACCTTCTTGTAGTTGATTTAACAAGAGTATTAGTTGGTCCTTACTGCACTATGATATTATCTGATTTAGGAGCTAGAGTAATTAAAGTTGAAGCACCTGAAATTGGTGATGACTCAAGAAAATTTGGACCATTCATAAAAGATTATTCTGCTTATTTCATGTCTCTTAATAGAGGAAAGGAAAGTATTGCGCTTAATTTAAAGAATGATGAAGATAAAAAAATTTTTGAAAAAATTTTATCAAAAGCAGATATTTTAGTTGAAAATTTTAAACCTGGAACTTTAGAAAAATGGGGGTTTGGCTGGAAAGATGTTAATAAGAAATATCCAAAACTAATTTATGCTTCTGCATCAGGCTTTGGTCAAACAGGTCCTCTTAAAGAATTGCCAGCTTATGACATGGTAGTTCAAGGTATGGGTGGATTAATGAGTGTTACTGGTCAACCAAACTCTGAACCTACTAGAGTTGGAACCTCAATTGGAGATATTACTGCTGGGCTTTTTACTGCGATAGGTATTAATGCAGCTTTATATGATAGACAAAAAACTGGAAAAGGAATGTTCATAGATGTTTCTATGCTTGATTGTCAAATAGCTATATTAGAAAACGCTATAGCACGTTATCTATCTAAAAATGAAATTCCAAAACCAATGGGATCAAGACATCCATCAATTGCACCCTTTGAAGCCTTTAAGACAAAAGATAGTTACATAATCATTGCAGCTGGAAATGATAAACTTTTTGAAAAACTTTGTAATCTTCTTCAAATCCCAGAAGTAAGTAAAGATCCAAAATTTTCAGATAATTCATCTAGAGCAAAAAATATGGATGAGCTTAAAAAAATTTTAGAGGAAAAATTATTAAGTAAAAAAACAGGTGATTGGGTTAATGAAATGGAAAAAGATAAAATTCCATGTGGACCAATTTTTAATATCAAAGAGGCTGTTGAAAACCCTCAAATAGAGTCTAGAAACATGATTGTTAAAGCATTTCACAAAGTTGTTGGAGATTTTAAACTAGCTGGTAACCCAATTAAAATGTCATCTTATAAAGATGAAAAAACAAGAGGTGACATACCTGATTTAGATGAACATCGACAAAAAATTATAAAGGAATTTTGTAACTAATAAATTTTAAGAGTTTGAAGTGTCAGTTTCGTCTGCTGCTTGATCTTCACTTTCAGAAACTTGATCTAAAGAAACGTCTCCCTGTTCTGCTTCAGCATCATCAGATACAGGAGCTTCTGGCACGTCTAGTTTAGCTGTCTCGGACAATTCTGCTAAATCATCTTTAGAAACTTGAATTTTTTCAGGAGCTTTACGTGCTCTTTTAGATGGTAAAATAGGTGTTCCACTTTTCGAGATCTCACCTTTATATAAGCTTTCAAAATCATCACCAACATCTTCATCAGCTTCAGCACCATCATCAACTTGTTCTACATGTTTTCTTAATTTGTAGACAGCGCTTTCAGTTAAATCGTCTACTTTAATATTTTCCTCAGCTATTTCTCTTAAAGCAATAACTGTATTTTTATCATTATCACGGTCTAAAGTTGGTTCTATCCCGGTATTGAGCTGAGTTGCTCTTTCCTTTGCAACCAAAACTAGCTCGTAAGGACTATCTACTTTATCAATACAATCTTCAACTGTAACTCTTGCCATGCGGGTTATCTACACAGCGAGCCCAAAAAAATCAAGAAAAATTTTTTATATATAAGTTGGGTTAAGCTTATTTTTTATGGAGAATAGCATTACTAATGGAATTATTATCAAAATCATTGCTATCACTGAGATGTCTTGAATTGTGAAGCCAATGTCAATCAAAAATCCAAACAAAGCGGTACCAAAAGCTGTGGAAAATACCATTATGGCTGTACTTAAAGCTTTTATAGAACCAATATATTGAACCCCATAAATTTCAGCCCACGTAGAGGATCCTAACAAATTTGTCAAACCATTTGAAATCCCATAAAGCCCTAAAATAACAAAAGCTGAAATGAAACTTTCAAACAAGAACAATATAATGACTGCTATTAATATAGGGATATTCATATATAGCAAAAGTCTTCTACTGGTAAATTTATCAATCAAAAATCCTGATAAAAATAAAGTAATTACTGATAAAATTGAGTAAGCCATAAATGACTGAGCCATAACGTACGGTCCCCAGCTTTTTGAGCTTGAAATAAATGATTGATAAACAAATGTTCCTGTTGAAATCCATGGCATACAAAACATATTTAAACAAATTATATAGAATCTATAATCTCTTAAAACTTCACTTCTTCTCCATTGTTTAAACTTTTCAGATACTTTGTTTGTTTTGTCAATTTCCTCTCTTGAACTTAGACTTATTTCTTTAACTAAAAAATAGGATAAGATAGGTAAAATTACTATTACTAACAATGAAATTGAAGCCCAAATATCTCTCCAGTTCATAATGCTTAATAAAAAAACTATTAATACTGGAAGTGAAAATTCTGCTGCAGATAAGCCAAGCCATCCAAAACTTAGTGCTCTTCCTCTATTCTTATTAAAGTATCTAGAAATAGTAGTTGTAGCTGTATGAGTCGATAATCCTTGACCAGCCAGCCTCATAAAAAAAATTCCAAAAAATAAAAAAGTGATTGAAAAGATTTTTGAAAATAAAAAACAGGATAAAGACAAAAAAAAAGTAACATATAATGCAAACTTAAAAATATTTACATCATCAATTTTTTTTCCAATCCATACTAATATCAAACTACTTAGTAGTGTTGCAGATGCATAAATTGAGCCAAATTGTCCATGAGTTATAGAAAGCGTTTCTCTAATGCTTGAATTGAATAAACCAAGAAAAAAACTCTGTCCAAAACTAGAAAAAAATGTAAAAATAAATCCAAATATAATTACTTTTAAACTTAAACTTTTAAACATAAAAAATTATGAGCTGTAATGTTGCTTTCATAGGTCTTGGTGTCATGGGATATCCAATGGCAGGATATATATCAAAAGGTGGTCACAATGTAACTGTTTTTAATCGTACAAAATCAAAAGCAGAAAAATGGGTTGGAGAATACATTGGTAAAATGGCTGAAACTCCAGCAGATGCAGCTAAAGATGCTGAATATATTTTTACCTGTGTCGGGAATGATGATGATTTAAGAGAAGTAACTTTTGGTGACAAAGGAGCTTTCAAAACAATTAAAAAGGGCGCAGTCTACATTGATAACACTACAGCCTCAGCAACCATTGCTAGAGAAATATATGAGTTCGCAAAAAAAAATGGATTTGGCGCATTAGATGCACCTGTATCTGGTGGACAAGCTGGAGCAGAGAAAGGTGCACTAACAGTAATGATCGGTGGCGATCAGGCTGACTTTGACAAAGCAAAAGATAAAATTGATTGCTACAGCAAAAAAATGAAACTTCTTGGTAAAGCTGGATGCGGACAATTAGCTAAGATGGTCAATCAAATTTGTATAGCGGGACTTGTTCAAGGACTATCTGAGGGAATTAACTTTGGAATGAAAGCAGGGTTAAATATGGAGGATGTAATTGAAGTTATATCAAAAGGTGCAGCTCAGTCTTGGCAAATGGAAAATAGATATAAAACAATGATTGATGATAAGTTTGATTTTGGTTTTGCAGTTGACTGGATGAGAAAAGATTTAAAGATTGCAATGGATGAGGCTAAAAATAATGGTTCATTATTACCCGTAACAGAACTAGTAGATAAGTTTTATGGAGAAGTACAAGGATTAGGGGGTAATCGTTGGGACACTTCAAGCTTAATAAAAAGATTTAGAAAATAAAGTATGCAGCCAGCGTACTATGAAGATTTAGAGGAAATTCAAAACAAATATTGGTCTATGTTGGATGATGCTGTAACAAACAGAAGTTCACCATTTAGAATTCCAGTTTTTATTTGCGCTCACCAAGATGAAATTGATGGTAGAATAGTTGTCTTACGTAAATCAGACAGAAAAAATAATCTGTTACAATTCCACACAGATTTAAGATCTCCAAAAGTGGATATACTGAAAAATAATAAAAATGCCTCTTTAGTTTTTTACGATAAAGAAGAAAAGATACAACTAAGAATTAGAGTAGAGTGTGAGGTTAATAATCAAAATTCTATAACTGAAGTATCATGGAAAAAAACTCAACATATAAGTAGACGTTGCTATTTAACTGATAGTCCTCCAGGGACTAAATCAAATAATCCAACATCGGGAATGATATCCAAATTAGAGGATTTTGATTATACAATGGAACAAAGTGAAGAAGGTTATAAAAACTTCACTGTTATTAAATGTAATATTAAATCTGTTGAATGGCTATATCTTGCTGCTAAAGGACATCGAAGAGCAAAGTTTGATTTGGAAAATAAAAAAGAAAGCTGGTTAGTTCCTTAAAAATAAGTAGTTTAACTGATTATAAAACTTAAAAAATAGCTTCCCAAAATTAATAAAATAAATATGAACAAATTTAAAATCATTAATTCGTATTTAAAAATTTAATTATTTTTTTAATCATAAGAATGTATAGTTATTTAATTAAGAAAGTTTAAATTAATTTAAAAGAAATATTAAGCTATTGTTAAAAATTGATTTAGAAACAAGTAAGAATGATTGGTTAGTTCCTTAAATTATTTTTCAATAGCCGCTAATTTTTTCTTTAATTTTATAGGTAAATTTGCAAACCACTGTTTCTCTTTGCCTGATTCTGGTAGGACAGCCCCATACTCAATCATTTGAGATGGGGGAAGATCATTAATATAAACCCATACTTGGGTTTCATCTAATTTTGAATTTTTTACTAATACACGTTTTAAATCTGAAATTAATTTATCTTTCACCTCTTTTGATCGACCTGCTCTTATTTGCCCAAGTAAAAATAAAGATGGCTCCTTTACTTTTTTTCCACCCATAAAATGATTATTTTTTTTCGTTTTATTAAATATCACTTGGGCAAAATATGTATTTGCACCAGTTACTACATTATGAACTTTTGTAATTCCTTCAGCTAATTTTTTTTGTTGTTTAGAGGAAATATTAAAATTTGAATTTGTTACAGTATATGTTGGCATAATATCTTTTTAATTAAACAATTTTTTTTCATAAAATTAAAATATAGATTTTGAATATTTTTTCCAGTTATCTTGATAATGTTTAGTATTTTCAAATACAGCTTTTTTCTCCTCTTCAGTAACTTCTCTTACAACCTTACCGGGTGAGCCTATTACTAAAGAATTATCAGGTATCTCTTTATTTTCAGTAATTAAAGCTTTTGCACCAATGATACAATTTTTTCCAATCTTGGCATTATTAAGAATCACTGCACCAATTCCAATTAAACTATTGTCCCCTATAGTACATCCATGGAGCATAACCATATGACCTACAGTTACGTCTTTACCAACTTTAATGGGATATCCTGGATCGGTATGCAAAACACATCCATCTTGAACATTTGATCCCTCTCCTATATGAATATTTTCAATATCTCCTCTTAGAGTTGCATTAAACCAAACACTTGTATTTTTTTCTAAAGTAACATCCCCAATCACAACTGCATTGGGTGCTACCCAATTTTCGCCAGAGTTTTTTGGTTTTTTATCTTTTAAATCGTAAAACATAATTTATATATTATTACATTATGCCAATACAAACTCCAATATGTGATTTCGGTCAAAAGGCTCACGACTTTAAGCTTAAATCAACTGATAATAAAATTTTATCTTTAGAAGATATTAAAGGTGAAAATGGAACCTTAATAATGTTTATTTGCAACCATTGTCCCTATGTTAAAGCAGTTACAAAAGATATAGCTGAGGATACCAAAAAATTGAAAGATTTAGGAATTAACTCTGTTGCAATCTGTGCCAATGATGCTGAAAATTATCCAGAAGACTCGTTTGAAAATATGATTGAATTTGCAAAAAAACATCAATTTAGTTTTCCATATTTAGTTGATGAAACACAAGAGATAGCAAGAACTTATGATGCGGTATGTACTCCAGATTTTTTTGGTTACAACAAAAATTTAGAGCTTCAATATCGAGGCAGATTAAGAGAATTAAAAAATTTAGTTCCTGTAAGGGAGGGTGATAGTGATTTATTTAATGCAATGAAACAAATTACTGAAACTGGTAAAGGACCTGAAAATCAAACTCCAAGTGCTGGCTGTAGTATTAAGTGGAAAAATAGTTAATGTATTTAATCGTTACGAGATCTTTTCCCCCAGAGGTGGGTGGGATGCAAAGTTTAATGTGGGGTTTGGCAAAAGAAATGTCTAAAAACTTTATGGTCAAAGTTTTTGCTGATCACTTTGAAAATCATAAAGAATTTGATAAAAAAGTAAATTTTTCAATTGAAAGAGTTGGTGGTATTAAATTCCTAAGAAAAATAAGAAAAGCACAGCTAATTAATGAATATTTAAAAGAAAGTAAAGTTCAAGGTATTATAGCTGATCATTGGAAAAGTTTAGAATTAATAGTAACTGATAAAAAAAAATATTGTTTAATTCATGGAAAAGAAATCAATCACACTAAAGGAAGCTCTTTAAATAAAAGAGCAAACAAAGTTTTAAATAGCGTTGAAAAAGTAATAGCAAATTCTGAATATACAAAAAATTTAGCCATTGAAAATGGTGTAGAACAAGAAAAAGTTGTTGTCATAAACCCAGGAATAAGCCCTGCCCAAGAACTAAATAAGACATCATTAACTAAAGTTGAAAGCTTACTTAAAACAAAATCACCACGTTTAATTACAGTTTCAAGATTTGATAAAAGAAAAAATCATGAAAAAGTGCTGATGGCTCTGAGAAACTTAAAACAAATTTATCCAAATATTGTTTACATTTGCATTGGCTATGGAGAAGAAGAACAAAATTTAAAAGATTTGGTAAATGAACTAGATTTAAGTGGGCAAGTTATGTTTTTTAAAGAGATAACTGATGACCTTAAAAATGCTTTGGTGGCAAAATCAAATATATTTGTGATGCCATCAGTAAAATATAAAAGCTCAGTTGAGGGTTTTGGTATAGCTTATATAGAGGCTGCACAATATGGAGTTCCCTCTTTAGGTGGAGCTGATGGAGGTGCAGCAGATGCAATTCAACATGATAAAACAGGACTAATATGTGATGGAAATAATCTAGATGAAATTTATTCATCATTAAATTCTATGATTGAAAATAAAAAATATTTACATTTTGGTAAAAATGCAAAAGAGTTGTCATCTAAATTCGATTGGTCCAATACTATTGATGAGTATAAAAAAGTTTTAGTTTAAGATTTTTTTTTCGAAAAAGTTTTATAGATATGCCACAGGACAATAAGAATTGTTGTAACCAATATACAAACTGTCAGAGTTCTATCCCATAAAAACTCCCATGATCCATTACTTAAAAGTAATGATCTTCTTAAATTCTCCTCCATCAATCCACCAAGAACAAAAGCTAGTATCAATGGCGGCATGGGAAAATCATAAAGTCGTAAAAATGTTGCAACAACTGCTATGCCAATCATCAAGTAAATGTCAAAATTATTAAATGACATCACATAAATTCCTGTAATAGAAAAAAATAATATTAATGGAATTAAATAATTTTTTGGTACCGCAAGAATTCTAGCGATGTAGGGAATTAATGGTAAATTTAATATTAATAATATTACCATTCCAATATACATCGACATTATCACTGACCAAAAAATTTCAGGATTAGTCATATAAAGTCTTGGTCCTGGTTGTATACCAAAGCCCAATAGTGCACCAAGCATGACCGCTGTAGTTCCACTACCCGGTATACCTAAAGTTAACATTGGTACAAAAGAGCCAGAGCATGCTGCATTATTTGCTGTTTCGGGTGCAGATAATCCATTCACACTTCCTTTTCCAAATTTTTCTTTTTCTTCATCCTTTACTAAATTTCTTTCCATTCCATAAGCTAAGAATGATGCAATAGTGGCTCCCGCACCAGGTAATACACCAATCAAGAAACCAATAACTGAGGATCTTGGAATAGTTCGATACATTTTACCTCGTTCCTCTTTATTAATTCTTATTGATCCAAGTTCTGTTAATGAAACTTGTTTTGCTGCTGCTGTTGGATCATTTCGCTTTAATATGATTGTTAAAGCCTCACTCATAGCAAAAGTTGACATAACTACTAAAACAAAGCTTATTCCATCTGTTAAATTCATATTATCAAAAGTAAATCTTGTAATATCAGATAGAGAGTCTTGACCGACAGATGCTAGCATCAAACCAAGCACAACCATCATCATTGCTTTTAAAAACTGCCCTTTAGATGAAAAAGCTGCTATTGCAGTTAATCCTAAGATCATTAATGCGAAATAATCTGGCGATCTAAAAGATAAACTTACTTTTGATAAACTTGGAGCCATAAACAATAAATAAATTGCTGATAGTGTTCCACCTGCAAATGAACTCCAAGCGGCGATAGCTAATGCTTTACCGGCTTTACCTTGTTGTGCCATTGGATATCCATCGAAAGAAGTTGCTACTGTTCCTGGAACTCCTGGTGCATTTAGCAAAATTGAGGAGGTAGAACCACCAAATACTGCACCATAATAAACTCCAGCCATTAAAATTAAACCCGTTGCAGGATCAAAACCATAAGTAATTGGTATCATTAAAGCAATTGCTGTCATGGGACCTAAACCAGGTAACATTCCAATAATTGTTCCAAAGAAACAACCAATCATCACCATAAAAATATTTTGAAATGATAATGCTGTAGTTAAACCAATTAATATTCCTTCTGTCATCCCATCACTCCAATAGATTTTAAGAAGGGATCCCTTAAGTAAATTTCAAGAACTCCATGAAGTAAATACATAAAAGCAGCAACAAATGGGAATGAAAGTAAAAACATTAAAACCCACCTTCTCTCACCTAAAAAGTAATAGGAAGTAAATAAAAACAAAGATGTAGTTAAAAAGTAACCCACTTTTAAAATTGTTGCCCCGTAGATAATTGCAATAACAATTAGTAATGCCGTTTTTTTGTATTCTAATGTTCTATGTTCAACTTTTATGGTATCTGGATCTGGTAAAATTAATTTTAAACCAGAAAAAAATAAACCAGCATATCCTAAATAAATTGGAAATGTTCTTGCATTAAATGGTGCATTTTCATCGAAAGCAAAAACTTGTATTTGATAAGCTGTATATAAATAAAATGCTGAGAAAATAAAAAAGAGCAGTGATATAATCTTTGTCGTATTTATATTCACTGCTCTTTAAATTAATTAATCCAGAGGATTAAATAACTCCTAGTTTCTTCATAAGAGCTGTCATTTCTTTTGTTTGAGTTTTTAAAAACTTAACAAACTTTTTGTCTGGGTTATAAATATTTACCCAAGCATTTCTTGCTCTTACTGCTTCCCATTCAGGAGTTTTTTGTACATCGCCTAACATTTTAGCAATAGCTTTTTTATCTTTGCTACTCATGCCTGGAGGACCAAAAAATCCTCTCCAGTTGACGAATTGTACATCATATCCTTGCTCTTTAAGTGTAGGTGCATCAGGTGCATCACCAACTCTATCAGGTGCAGTAATACCAATAATTCTTACCTGGTCTCTTGCTCCCATTAATTCACCCAAACCTGTAGATATAATTTGAGTTTCTCCAGATAAAAGTCCAGCTAATGCTTTCCCACCTGCATCATAAGGAATATAAGCTACAGCATTCGGATCTGCACCAGCAGCTTGAAATGCTAAAGCACCAATTAAATGGTCCATACTTCCTCTAACAGAACCACCAGCCATTTTTATTGAACTAGGGTTTGCTTTATATGCATCAACAACATCTTTAAAGTTTTTGAAAGGTGAGTCTTTTGCAACTGCAATTGCACCATAGTCACCAATTACTCCAGCTATTGGCACAACATCTTTATAAGATAAAGTTCCACTTCCACTGACATAACCTTTGTGTCTTGTAATTGATCTTAAAACTAGCGGTGTTGATTGAACTAAGATTGTATTTTCCGGCTTAGTATTAATCATGTAAGCAAGAGCTTTTCCACCACCACCACCTGACATATTTTCAAATGATGCGCTTTTTAAAAATCCAGCTTTTGTCAAAGCTTCTCCAGTACCTCTAGCAGTTCCATCCCAACCACCACCAGCACCACCGCCAATTACAAAGTGTAACTTTTCAATTGCAATTGAGTTGACTGTTGTTGTTGATAATAAAAGAGCGGCAGAGAATAAAACTGAAAAAAAAGATTTAATTAGTTTCATTATTTCCTCTCATTGTTATAGTTAATTACATAGATTAAACATACTTTTAGTAATCTAGTCAACAACCAAAGATAGAGCACATGCAGAACGTGATTCCCTTTAACCGAGAAAGTTTAGGGCAATTATTATCAAAAAAATTTTTATTAGTTATTGTGATCTCTATTCCTAGTGCGATTGCCGCTGACTTTTTTAAGGTCCCACTTGCGTGGATGATTGGTCCAATGATAGCAACCTCTTTGATTGCCCTAAAAGGTTTTCAAGTAATAATGCCAAGATTAGCCCTTAGCTCAATCTTAATAATTTTAGGATTACATATTGGAAACTATATTGATCAAAATTTACTTAATCAGATGGTTAATTGGATTTGGACCACAATTATAATGTTTTTTTATATTGTTATTAGCATTCTAATTGTTTCTAAATATTTACAAAAATTTTCTGATTACAAAGAAAAAACATCTATATTTTCTGCAGCCCCAGGTGCATTAGGACCATTAATGATTTTAGCAGAGTATGAAAAATCAGATTTATCTCAAGTAGCTACAGCTCATTTAATTCGATTAATAATTATAATAACTTTGTTCCCTTTTATAATAGTTAGTCTTTACCCAGCTGAAGCTTTAGAATTAGAAAAATTTGATTACATGTCTCAAAACCATTGGGAATTAATTATATTAATTATTGTTTCATTAGTGTTCATATTTTTTTTTGATAAATTTAAAGTTCCAGCTGCACTCTTATCTGGAACACTAGTTGCAAGTGGAGTTTTACAAATATCTGACATCGCGTCATACAAATTACCTGATGCATCAATAAATTTTTGTTTATTAATTTTGGGAGCTTCTGTTGGATGTCGGTTTGCAAATAAAACATTTAAAGAAGTGGCTAATAACTCTTTTCATGGATTAGTTGCAACCATACTTTTAGTTTTACTGGGTCTGATTGCAGCATACGTTGCAACATTTTTTGTAGATAATAACATTTTATCACTAATCCTATCCTTTTGCCCTGGAGGAATTTATGAGGTTGCAGTAATAGCAATTGCTTTTGACCTTGAGCCAGATTTTGTTGCTTTCCATCATATTATAAGATTGTTATTTATACTCTTTGTCGTGCCAGTGATTTTAAGAATTATTGAAAAAACTAGGTTAAAGAATTAGATAATCTTTCAAAGACTTTTTCAGCACTTAAGTTTTTTAGATCTGTAACTTCAATTGGTTTAAAATTTTCTCTTTCAATACTCACTTTGTGTGCTGTTGTATGTTTGCCAAATAATGTAAGACCTTTGGCTCCTACATGAGCAGCTATGTGCGCAGGACCAGTATCATTTGCTACAACAAATGAACTATCTTTTATCAAGGCAGTAAGTTGGGAAATATCTAGCGCTCTTCCATTATCCAGTAAAGCTAACGCATTAATATTTTTTGCTTCACTGATTTCAGTTGGTCCAGGAGCTGTAATAACTTTATATTCTTCACCATATTTGTTCGATATTAAATCAATAAGCTTGTTGTAATAAGGCCATTTTTTAATCGTTAAATGAGGTGAACAGAAAGGAAATAATAAAATATATTTTGTTATTTTATAAAAGTTTTTAATTTCACTTATGTCTGTAGCTGCCCAATTAAAATCTGGCCTTAGTGTATTCAATGTACTTAATCCTGAGTCTTTCAATTGATATTCAAATCTTTCGAGAACAGAATTTTTGTCAAATTCACTTTTATTTTTTCCTGCTGGTAAAGTCGTTGTTGAGCTCGACCATATTTCCTTACCTGCTTTTGGAAAAAGAATATTCTTATAAAAATTAGTTCTAGATGAATTTTGCAAGTCAAAAACTTTAGAAAAGTTATGTTTTTTTATTTCACGCATTAAAAAATATAAATATATTAAATTAAACCTAGGTAGTCTTTTGTCTAAAATAACATTATGAATAAATGGATTTTTTTTGAATAAATCAATAAATGGTTTTGTAGTAAGAAGATGAATTTGATCATTTTTATGATTTTCAGATATGTCTTGAATAGCACCACTAGCTTGAGATATATCTCCTAAAGATCCGTGTTTGATAATTAGTATATTAGACATATTTATAACAAGATAACATAGTATTAAATTTTATGAATAAAATTATAGTGGAAGTTTCAGTTGGAGAACTTTTAGATAAAATTTCAATTTTAGAGATTAAAAAAGAAAAGATAAAAGATGCTGAAAAATTAAAATTCATTAATAACGAACACTCTATTCTTAAAAATCAGTTAGATGAAAATATCAAATCTGATGAAAAGCTGAATAACCTTTACCAATCTCTTAAAGTAATTAACTCAAAACTTTGGGTTATCGAGGATGATAAAAGACAATGTGAGAAAGAAAAGGATTTCGGTGAAAAATTTATTAAGCTTTCAAGAGATGTTCATTTTCTAAATGATGATCGGGCAAAAATTAAATTAGAGATTAACAATCACACTGGATCAACTATCAAAGAAATAAAAGAATACACCAGTTATTAAATCATTAATGGGACTTCATTTTTCAAAAGAGGAATTTAGAGTTAGAAAATCCAAAGTTTTAGACTCCATGAAAGATCAAAATATTGATGCTTTATTAATGTTTAGACAAGAGTCTATGTATTGGTTAACTGGTTATGACACATTTGGATATGTTTTTTTTCAAACATTAATTTTAGATAAAAGAGGAAACACAATATTACTGACTAGAGCTCCAGATTTAAGACAGGCACAAAATACATCCAATATTGAAGATATAAGAATTTGGGTTGATAAAGATGGATCAAACCCAACCGATGATCTTAAAGTTATTTTGGATGAGCTAAATCTCAAAGGAAAAAAATTAGGAGTTGAATATGATGCTTATGGATTGACCGGAAAAAATACATTGAAGCTTAATAAGTCTTTAGAAAATTATTGTTCTGTTGAAGATAAATCGGACTTAATAACAAAGTTAAGAGTAATTAAATCCAAAGAGGAAATTGTTTATGTAAAAAAAGCTGCAGAACTAGCTGATCAAGCTTTGGATGAAATTTGGAAATATGCCAAAGCGGGTGTAAATGAGTCTAAGATTTTAGCTGAAATGAATAAAGTTATATTTGAAGGAGGCGGAGATTATCCTGCAAATGAATTTATTATTGGTTCAGGAAAAAATGCTCTTCTTTGCCGTTATCAATCAGAAAAAAAAACTTTAAATGATCAAGATCAATTAACTATAGAATGGGCTGGTACTTATAGACATTACCATTCAGCAATGTTTAGAACAATTCCTATAGGTAAAGCAGATCCTAAACATCATAAAATGCATGAGGCGTGCGTTGAAGCGTTAAAGAATTGCGAAAATAAATTAAAACCTGGAAATAAAATTGGAGAGGTTTTTGATATTCACGCAAAAACTTTTGATGATCTTGGTTTTAATAAAGCAAGAATGAATGCATGTGGCTATTCTTTAGGTACTACTTTCGCTCCAAATTGGATGGATTGGCCAATGTTGTACACAGGGAACCCATACGTGATTGAGACTGGAAATGTTTTTTTTATGCATATGATATTAATGGACTCAGAGAATCAATTAGCAATGAACTTAGGTGAAACTTATTTAGTCACTGAACAAGGTAACGAAAGACTTGGTAAACAAAAAATTGATTTAGTTGTGCTTTAATTAAAGTTGTACTTCTTTTCTAAAAACTTAATCACATTATGAATTATAAAGGTCATAAATAAATAAATACCACCAGCAACAATAAATACCTCAATTGGTTTAAAAGTTGTTGAAATTATATATTTTGCAACACCTGTAAGATCCATTATAGTGACAGTACTTGCTAAAGAAGTTCCTTTCATCATTAGGATAATTTCATTTCCATAAGCTGGTAAAGATTGTCTTATAGCAATTGGAATTTGAATTTTATAAAAGATTACTTTATTTGAGATACCCAAACTTTTACCTGCCTCTATTATTCCAAGTTTAATGGTTTGAAATGCTGATCTTAATATCTCTGAAGTGTAAGCACCCGTGTTTAGAGCAAAAGCAATTATTGCACACCAATATGGTTCTTTTAAAATTACCCATAAAACTGTCGATCTTAAATATTCAATCTGACCTAATCCAAAATAAATAATGAATATCTGTACTAAAAGTGGTGTACCTCTAAAAACATAAGAGTATCCATAAGCAAATCTATTGATAAATATATTTTTATTTAATCTTAGAATTGCAAAAAATAAGCCAATGAATAATCCAATTATTAAAGAAACTGAAAGAAGTTTTAAAGTTATTACAGCAGCATTTAGTAACTTTGGGAAACTATTAATCATTAATTCAAGATCCATTAGTACCCCCTACTATATTTAACTTCTAATCTGTTAATTAATTTCATACTCACAAAAGTAAGCAGTAAATACAAAACTGCAGCAAATGAATAAAAGAATAATGGATCTCTCGTTGATCCAGCAGCAATATAAGATTGTCTCATGATTTCAACTAAACCTGTAACTGAAATAAGAGAAGTGTCTTTAAGAGTTATTTGCCAAACATTACTTAGATTTGGAATAGCTAATCTTAATGTTTGAGGTAAAATAATTTTAAAAAATTTTCCAAATTTATTTAAACCTAAAACATTGGCAGCTTCGAACTGACCTTTGTCAATTGATTGAATTGCTCCCCTAAAAACTTCAGTTGAATAGGCACCAGAAATTATTCCAATTGCAAATGCACCTGTGATAAATGCATTTATTTCAATATACCCATTATAACCAAATATTGATGCAACAAACATAACTGCACCAGTTCCACCAAAAAAGAAAAGATAAATTACTAATAATTCTGGAACACCTCTTATTATAGTTGTGTAAGAATTGGCTATGAAATTTAAAAACTTATTTTTAGATAATTTTAATGGGGTAAAGATTAACGCAAAAAGAAAACCTATAAACATTGCTGTTATTGAAACAGCTATTGTCATCAGGGTTGCGTAAAATAATTCATCACCCCAACCCGTATCTCCGAATGCTAGAAGTTCCATATAGATTGGCGACTATACATTATAGTCGCCAAATCTAAAATTAATTACATAGAGGCATCAAAACCAAACCATTTAGTAGCTATTCTACTAATGTCTCCGTTTTTTCTAGCCTTCTCGATTGCTTTGTTAAATGCTTTTAATAATTCAGTGTCGTCTTTTCTGATTCCAACTCCAACACCATTACCAAATGCTCCACCTGAAAAAGTTGGACCTACAAGAACAACTGGTTTACCAGATTTTTCAGCATAATCTGTAAAAGCAACTGCAGCTGCTAATGCAACATCACATCTTCCTGATGCTAAGTCTAAGTTAACTTCATCTTGAGTTTTGTAAGTTCTTAGATTTATTTTTCCAACATCACCAGATTCTAAAAAGTTTTGGTGAATGGTTGCAGTTTGTGTACAAACAGTTTTACCAGCAAGTGCACCGGTTAGAGTTTTTAAAGTTTTTTTAACACCTGAACCACCTAAAGTAAGATTGATCCCCTCTGGAGTATCCATACCTTCAAGGTCAGAACCTTTCATAACTGCTAAAGATGCAACTTCATCCGCATAACCTTGAGAAAAACTAATAGCTTTCTGTCTTTCAGCAGTGATAGACATACCTGCCATAATTGCATCAAATTTTCTCATAATTAAAGCTGGTATCATTCCATCCCAATCTTGTTCAACTATCTCACATTGTTGTCCAATATATCTGCAAAGTGTGTAAGCTAATTCGACTTCAAATCCGATTAATTTACCTGATGCATCTTTAGAATTCCATGGAGGATAAGCGCCTTCTGTTCCAATTTTAATTTTATCAGCATTAACGTTTCCAATAATTAACAATGAAAACAAAACTGAAAAAATAATTTTTTTAAATATATTCATCATTCTCTCCTTTAATAAAAAAATATTATTTCACAAATCAGAGACTTTAAAAAGAAAAAACTAATGATTTATTGAAGACGAGAAATTCCAAGAACAATCAAAACTTGGTACATAAACCCTAGATAATTTGGTATTTCCAAAATGATGATGAAAAACATTCATCCAATTTTCAACTTGAAGAGGTTTTTTATCTTGGCTGCCAACTTGTGCTGTGATCACACCCTTTGGTTTTAATATTCTTACTAATGAGTCCATATTTTTTGCAGCCAAATCTATACAAAACTGATCATCATTTAAATCTACAAAGATATGATCGTATGTATCATCTTTTACTGATTTAATACTATGAAACGCATCTCCCCAAACACATTTAACTGAATTTTTCTCTGTAGCTCTTTTTCCAATGTCGCCTAAATGTTTATTACAAACTTCAACTACCTCAGGATCAAGCTCATACCAATCAATAAAATTAAATTTTTTGGATATGCATTCTCTGGCAACACCCCCATCGCCACCACCAATGATTGCAGCTCTTTCATTATTTTTATTTAACTTTAAACCCGCACCCACAAATGTTGAGCTATACAAATGCTCATCAGACTCAGCTACTTGAATTTCACCATCAATAAACAATGATTTACCAAATTGCTCTAACTCTAAAATCTCGATATGTTGACCCACTTTTGATTTAAAATCTTCTAAAACTTCATTTACTACATATGATTTTTGTAAACCTGGGGAGCTGTAAATATCGTGATAAAGAGATCTTGTATCTCTGTTAAATTCTTTTTTTACAATTCTTTTGTGCTTAAATTCTTTTTTAACAATATCAATTGCTACAGAGGGATTGATTTTTCCACAAGTAAAGAAGTCAAAACTTATAATTCCTTTTTCAGGAAATGTATGAAAACTGATATGACTTTCAGCTAACAATGCAAGAATTGTAAAGCCCTGCGGTTCAAACTTATATTTTGATATATTTAAGATTGTAACTTTAGCTGCTTTAGAAATCTCTTTGATAACTCTTTCATAAACCGATGGATCATATTCTTTATCGGTACCAATAATATCTAAAATAATGTGCTCCCCAACTTTTATCATATTACCCTTTTTTATAATCTTTAGCTTTTTCCAAAACTTTTTTCATTTCCTCTAATGAAAGAATTTTTGGCTCACCTAACTTTAGTGCAATAGTGTATTGATGACAAATATTTTCTATCTCTTGTGCTAGTTCAAATGCTTGGTCTAGATTTTTTCCAAAAGCAACCTGACCGTGATTAGACATCAAACAGGCACTTCTGTTTTCTAAAGCTTTAATTACATTTTGTGAAAGTTCTTTTGTCCCAAAAGTAGCGTATTCAGCACATTTAATGTCTTCTCCTCCCGCAAGAGCAATCATGTAATGAAACGGAGGTATGGATTTTCCGTGTGAAGATACAGCTGTTGCGTGTGGAGAATGTGCATGAACAATTGCTTGGGCATCTTTTTTATTTACATAAATATCTCTATGAAATCTCCATTCGGAGGATGGTTTGTTCACTGAGTCTTTATCTACCGCCTCTTCATTTAAACCCATAAAAACAATATCTTCTGGCTTTAATGTTTCATATTTTTTTCCTGATGGAGTAATTAAATAACCTTGAATATTATCTTGTTCTGCTCTCAAAGATATATTTCCTGATCGTAGCGGTGAAAGATTTGTAGAGTTCAATTTTAGAGAATGCTCAATAATTTGATTTCTTTGGTCTAAATTCTTCATTTAAATAATTCTTTTAATCCTCTTTCTGATGCTTCACATATGCCTTTTTCGGTAATTAATCCTGTAACATATTTTGCTGGAGTTACATCAAAAGCCAAATTCATAGCTTTACTTTTTTTTGGATAAATTTGTATTTTCTTTACATTTCCTTTTTCATCTAAACCTTCCACATGAGATAATTCCTCCGAATTTCTCTCCTCAATTGGAATATCTTTATGATCTTTTATATTCCAGTCAATTGTTGAACTTGGTAGTGCAACATAAAAAGGAATCTTATTATCATGAGCTGCTAGGGCTTTTAGATAAGTTCCAACTTTATTACAAACATCTCCATTGGCTAAAGTTCTGTCTGTTCCAACAATACACATATCAACCTCTCCTCTCTGCATCAAAATTCCACCTGTGTTATCTGCAATGATTGTGTTCTTAATTCCTTCTTCATTTAGTTCATAGGAAGTAAGATTTGCTCCTTGATTTCTTGGTCTAGTTTCATCTGCCCATACATGAACAGGAATTCCTTTTTTATGCGCATGATAGATTGGAGAAGTTGCGGTCCCCCAATTTATTGTTGCAAGCCAACCTGCATTACAATGAGTTAAGATATTAACTGTATCTTTTTTTTTATTATAAATTTCCTCTATTATTTTAAGACCATTTAATCCTATATTTTCGCAAAATTTTATATCTTCTTCGCATATATCTTTTGCTTCATTAAGAGCTATTTCTAAAATTTTATCACTATTTAAACCCAATAATTTATTCATCATTCTATCAACAGCCCATTTTAAATTTATTGCTGTTGGTCTTGAACTTATTAATTCATCTGCAGATTTTTTCAAAAATGACTGATCATTATTTTCAATAATTGCCAAAACTAATCCATAAGCTGCTGTAGCACCTATCAAGGGTGCCCCTCTTACTTCCATTATTTTTATAGCATTAATTGCATCTTTAACTGTCTTTAGATCCTTTATGATAAATTGATGTGGTAGTTTTGTTTGATCAATAATTTTTACAAAATTATCCTCAAACCAAATAGTACGATAATCTTTTCCTTCTATTCTCATTTATTTAGAACTCTACCCGCAACTGTTTTAAGTTTATCTATAGTTTTTTTTGTTCTTTTTTCTGGTGCAGTAATAATAGCAACATCCAAGCAATTGTTTGTTGGATCTTTAGGATCAATATGATTTTCAAAATTTTCTATCAAATTTTTAATCATATTTTTTGCTTTAGCTGCATTTCCTAAAAGAACTTTTATTACTTGTTGCACATCTACATTTTCATGATCTGGATGCCAACAATCATAATCAGTTACCATTGAAACCGATGCATACCTAATTTCTGATTCTCTAGCTAATTTGGCTTCTGGCATATTAGTCATACCAATTACATCAGCTTTCCATGATCTATAAAGATTTGATTCAGCTAAAGTTGAAAATTGCGGCCCTTCCATTACTACATAAGTTCCACCTCTTTGATATTCTATTTTTTCTTTCTTAATAGCTTCTTCACACGCATTCATCAGACCATTTGATGTTGGATGAGCCATAGAAACATGTGCAACGATTTCGTCGTCAAAAAAAGTTTTATTTCTTGCGAAAGTTCTATCTATAAATTGATCAACAATTACAAATTTACCTGGCGGTAAATCTTCTTTTAAAGATCCGACAGCTGATACAGAAACAATGTCAGAAACACCTAATTGTTTTAACGCATCAATATTAGCTCTAAAATTTATTTTTGAAGGGGAAATAAAATGCCCCCTTCCATGTCTTGGTAAAAAATAAACCTCTTTATTTTTATATTTTGTCTTTAAAATTTGATCTGAGGGTTTTCCCCAGGGAGTTTGTAAATCAACTAACTCTCGATTTTCAAATTCCTCAACATCATATAAACCGCTTCCACCAATGATTGCTAATTTATTTATTGTCATCTTAAAATATTTTAATTAATTATTAATATATAATTTAACCTTATGAATTTAAAAGATTTTATTAGATCTATTCCAGATTATCCAAAAAAGGGGATATTATTTCGAGATATAACAACATTAATTAAAAATGAAAAAGCATTTTCTGAAACAATAAATCAGATAGTTGAAAGGAGTAAAAAAGTAAAATTTGATAAAATTGCAGCTATTGAGTCAAGAGGCTTTGTCTTTGCTTCTGCTGTTTCATACATATTAAAAAAACCATTTGTGATGCTTAGAAAGAAAAATAAATTACCAGCTGACGTTCACTCAATAGATTTTGAACTCGAATATGGTACTGCAACAATAGAGGTGCACAAAGATTCTATTGATGAAAATGATGAGGTTTTAATTATTGATGATTTAATTGCAACTGGTGGTACTGCTGAGGCAGCAGCTAAGTTAGTTGAAGTTTCAAAAGGAAAAGTTGCTGCTTTTATTTTTGTTATAAATTTATTTGATCTCAATGGTACGGACAAATTATTAAAAAAAGGTTATAAAGTTGAAAACTTAATTGATTTTCCGGGTCATTAAAAATGGAAAGATTAAATAAAATTTCTAAAATATTTAACAAAATCTATTACAACCTTTTCGTCGAAAATTTTAAAGGTAAACTCTATTACAATTTTCCTCAAAATTATTTTCGTTGGGATCTTATTGAATATTTGATTAATAAATATGGATATTCTGATTACTTGGAAATAGGATGTGATCAAGATCAGTTGTTTTCAAAAATTAAGATACAAAATAAAGTTGGTGTAGATCCAAGTAGTGGTGGGAATGTGAGAAAAACAAGTGATGAATTTTTTAAGGAAAATAAAAATAAATTTGACATAGTTTTCATTGATGGCCTTCATACTTATGATCAAGTAAAAAAAGATATTTTAAATTCAGTAAATTGTTTAAAAGAAAATGGTATTGTTTTGGTTCACGATTGTATGCCCGATAGTCTAAGTAAACAAGCTGTTCCTAGATATAGAATGATATGGAATGGTGATGTTTGGAAAGCAATAGTTGACTTGAGACAAAGAGAAGATTTAGAAATTTTTACATGTGAAATGGATCAAGGTATAGGAATAATTAAAAAAAAGAAAAATACCTCGATCTTAGAAATTAAAAAACCACCGAGAAATCTAAAATTTAAAGATTACTATGCAAATTACAAAAAGTTTTTAAGAGTAATAAGTGTAGAAGAATTCAAAGAGAAATATTAAATTTCTTTATTTTTCCACGTATCTGGAGTTAAATTATTATCAATCTCAATAGTTAAACGATAATTGAAATCTTTGGGTCCTCTTTTTTTTATATAATCGTAAGTTTTTTTAACACCATCACTCAAACTTACTTTTGTCTCATAATTTAATAATTTTCTTGCTTTATCTGCAGAACAGGTGGCATGCTTAACCTCTCTTGGCCTGTCCTCTTTATAAACCGCCTCTAAGTTTGAACCAGTTATGTTAGAACAAATTTCAACTACTTTATTAACAGTCACAAATTCTTCATCGGGTCCGATGTTGATTACTTGTTTGTTTAAATTTTTTTGATCTAACATGGGAATTAAGCAACTTAAACAATCATCAATATATGAAAAGCATCGTTTTTGCTCACCATCACCATAAACTATTGGGGGCTTTCCTTGTAGCATTCTATTTAAAAATATTGAGACCACATTTCTATATGGATCAGTATAAATTTGTTTGGGCCCAATGATATTATGGGGAACAGCAATTACCCACTCTATATTGTTTAAATCACAAAGATTCTTTAATACATCCTCAGCTGCCACTTTAGAAATACCATAGGGGTCAACAGGTTTAGGACTCATATCTTCTGTAAAGGGTGTTTGTTGTTCTCCGTATCTTGCCATGGAAGAACAAAAAATTATTCTTTTTACTTTTTCATTAACCGCTGCAGAAAAAATTGAAACTGAAGCAAGGTAATTATTTTTTGTGATCTCATAAGGTGAAAATACGGACAAACCCTCATGAGCTGTTGCTGCACAATGATAAACAACATCAATATTTTTCATTATTTTTTTTACTTTCGAAAAGTCGCTGCAATCCAAATTATGAAACTCTATATCTTTATGTATATTGTCTTCATAACCACCAATCATATTATCTACACCAATAACTTTATGTCCAAGATCTAATAATTTTTCTGACAAATGTGAACCTAAAAAACCTGCTACACCAGTAATTAGAATATTGTATTTAGTCGTCATTAAAAATCTAAATTATTATACATTTAAAGCTTAGGTCTATACCATGATTTTTTTAATAAAACAGAATTAATAATACCTGATAATCTGTGTTTATAAATTTCACTTTTATACTTTTGGAATGTTATTAAAAAAATTATGAATTTTATCAAAGATGAAGATAATTTCGGTAGAATTTTAATCATTGCAGTTAAGTATCCATAATGTTTTTTATGAAAATAAAATGTTGACCACATCCAGTGCCAATTTCTAGAAAGCTCCATGGGTTTCTCAATTTCTGAATTATGTGATGTGCCACCTAAATGGCTTACTTTGATTGTGGGATCTATAAATATTTTTGAATTATTCTTTTTTAATCTTCTACACAAATCTATTTCTTCAAAATAAAGGAAAAAATTATCATCAAAAAAATTAATTTGCTTAAGATTTTTCATATTCAAAAACATCGCAAAACCTTTGACATTATCTACCTCTTTAATTTCTTTATCCTCATTAATATTAAAATTATTGTATTTTTCATTTTGAGATATAGGGGCAATAATTCCAAAATCCCCTAAATTATTGATGCTTAAAAAAAATTTATTCACTGCATCATTATTTAAAGTTACATCAGGATTTACTATTAAAGCATAACTAGTTTCAACCCTTGATAGACCTAGATTATTTCCTGCTCCATACCCTAAATTTTCTTTTGACAAAATACATTCCACATTTTTATATTTAGAGTGAATTTCCTCCTTTAATTTTTCATCATTTGAATTTTCAATAACGATGATTTTAATACTTTTTTCAATTGACTCTATACAACTGAAAATTTTATCCCTACTATGAAATGAAGTGATTATGACAGTTAAATCGAAAGTTTTCATATAAAGTTAATATGGTAGCGGGAAGTGGGATCGAACCACTGACCTCGGGCTTATGAGTCCCGCGCTCTAACCAACTGAGCTACCCCGCCTTTTGATGAGATTTATAATAGTTTAATAATTTGATTCAATATTTATTAATTAAGTAAAAGTTATAAATTTAGAGAAAATTAACTAATATTTTCTTAGAAAATGATTAGACCAAATAAAATCAACCCTGTTGAAGCCGCTGCTGAAAAATACAATTTTTTTCTGCTTTCATTTTTTTTATTAACTGCAATTCTATTTAAAAGAACGTTTATGTTGCTGCTTTTTGATTGAATTGATGGTGGATCTTTTTCAAGGTATCTAGCTATAAGCTTTTCTTTAACGTTGATACCTGAATTTTTCATACTATTATTTAATCACGTAAAATTGATTTTTGCAAATTTGTTAGAAAGAAAGATAAATTCCAAAGGCTCCCACGCCAATTATCAGCAACGATAAAATGAAAATATTTTTTTTCAGTTCCTTTGCTTCTGTTTCCTCTAGCTTTGATTTTAGAATATTTATATCAACTCTCTTCTTTAATGTTTTTAAAGGCTTTTCAGCAACACCAACATCATTTGGGGTCTCGATGCTAGTATGTGTCTCTGCAAAGCCTTTATTGTTCATTAGAGAATTAGTACATTAAAATATCTGTCAAACAATTTTCCTGAAGTTCAATTTGGGTCACAATTAGATTGACATGTGTTCAATTTGGGTCAATATTCTCAAATTCAAATTTATGAGTTTAGAACAAATCGATTTCAGTAAAACCTTAACCGACGATCAGGTTTATGAAAGTATAATGAATAACTACTCTGAATTAGCTAATGAATGGATATCACATCAGTGGAATTGGATGAACAATGTGTACTGGGCTTTTAATGATCACTACAAATACATGATTATAATTTCACTTATAGAAAAAACACTTCAATTTTATGATCAAATGAATATTCAGCAATCGTATGAAGAATATTATTCTAAATCATATGTTCAAATAGATAAGTTTAGTATTACTGAATTATGTGAGAAATTAGATCTACCAAAAGAAACGATAAGAAGAAAAGTTTTAGAACTTGAAAAAGAGGGTGTTATTAAAAGAGATAAAAAAAAAATTGTTATTGACAGTAAAGCATTTACTTTTGTTAAACCACATAATCAAATCAAACTTTCATCAAAATATATCTTATTAGTAGCTGAAGCTTTAAATAGAGAAAAGCACTTTTCAAAAAAAGTCGATGTGAAGTTAATTGAAAGTTTAATCAAAAAAAAATTTACACTATGTTGGCGATGGTATTATCGAATGCAAATACCATTAGTAATTGGATATCACAAATTCATGCCAGATCTAAGTACATTTCATGTCTGGGGGACTGTTTGTATGAATCAATCATTGAATGTAACCAAAAATTTAAAAAATACAGAGACAAAAAAATTACCATTAGATTATGGTGCTGCGAGTAAATTACTGATTGATAATGTTGGCTCAACTTCAGGTATAAGTGCAATGTCAATTTCTGACATGACATTAATACCAAGAGCTACAGTAATAAGAAAATGCAAATATTTGATTAAAAATGATTTGATAAAAATTAATGAAAAAAAACAATACGTTTTATCCACATTTAATTTTAAGAAAATTTTACCTTATCAAGCTGAGGCTTTTAAGTTTAAAGCTAAATTTATACGCAAAGTTTTAAATCTTCTTGTAATTTCCTAAATCTTTTATAACTTATCGTCCAATAACTTTGGGGTCATGGAGATAGTAACAAAAATAGCACCTATCATACTTGCATTAATAATGTTGGGTTTAGGTTTGGGATTAAAGATTGACGATTTTACGAGAATATTAAAAACTCCAAAGGATTTTTTTATAGGTTTTTTTTCTCAATTAATTATTCTTCCATTAGTTGCTTACTTATTAATTATTATTTTAAAAGTACCACCTGAAATAGCAATTGGAGTTATGATTATCGCTGCTGCACCAGGCGGAGTAACATCTAATATATTAACAAAATTTGCTAACGGAGATGTTGCTTTATCTATTTCTTTAACAGCTGTAATCAGTTTAATTTCTATTATTACTGTTCCTCTTATAATTTTTACATCTGCTGATTTATTTGGAATTACAAATATTTCTCAAAATATTTCAATGATTGGTATAGCGCTAAAAATGTTTTTGGTTGTAACTGTTCCGGTAATCTTAGGGATGATTATAAGAAAATTTGCTGAAAATTTTGTAAATTCGAAAATTCAAATATTTGAAAAACTTAACATAATATTATTTGTTATTTTTTTTATAGCTGCGTTTTATGAAGAAAGAGAAAGTTTTATAGATTTTCTAATGCAAGCAGGTTTCATTACTTTTATTCTAAATATAACAATGATGATTGTGGCTTATTACCTTGGTAAAACTTTTGCCTCAGGAATAAAACAACAAAAATGTATTGCTTTAGAATGTGGATTACAAAATGGTACTTTAGCAATATTTGTTTCTACACAAATATTCGGTACAGATATAGTCTACATAACTCCAACAGCTGCATATGCTTTGATTATGTACATCACTGGTTTTATATTTGTTTTTCTTTTAAAAAATAAAGTTTAACTTGTCTTAAAATTGGTCTGTTTTATTGGTTTATTAATCAATTCAATTTCGTATTTCCTTTTCTCAACCTCGATAAATAATTTACTATCTCTCAATTTTTCATTGGAAAAATCATTTTTGATGTAACCAAAAGTCAGATTTTTCTTAAAGTTAAAAGAGTAATTCCCTGAAGTTGATCTACCTATTATCTTATCTTCTAAATAAATAGGCTCATCGTGAAGTAATAATGGTTCTCCAGGTTTACTATCTTTTAATGTAAACATAGCAAATCTAGTTTTAATCTTTTCTTTATCAATCTTTTCAAGAGCTGACTTACCAATAAAGTCTACATTTTTTTTATTACTGATTGTAAACGATAAACCCGCCTGATATTGATTTTCCTCTGGGGAAATATCGTGTCCCCAATGTAAAAAGCCACTCTCCATTCGCATAATATCCATTGCGTGCATACCACAATTTGAAAGATTAAAATTTTTACCTTTTTCTATAATTAATTCATAAATTTTTTTTGCATCATTAGCTTCAACGTAAAGTTCATAACCTAATTCACCAACATAAGACAATCTTTGTGTCCAAATTTTAATATCTTCAATTGAAATAAATTTTGCAGTTCCAAATTTGAAATTCTCATTATCAAAACTATCTTTACTTAATGAACTTATAAGACTTCTGCTCTTGGGCCCAAATAGACCAAAAACACAATAGTCATCAGTTACATCTTTCAATTCAATATCTTTATTTAAATATTTCTTAATGTGATGCTTGTCTCTTTCTCTTGTTGCGGCAGAACTAATTATTCTAAAATGGTTTTCATTTAATGCTACCACAGTTAAATCAGTTTCAATACCGCCATCAGAATTTAACATGTGAGTATAGGTACATTTACCAACATCTTTCTTAATATTCGCAGTACAAATTCTTTGTAATTCTTGATGGGCTTTATCAGATTTAATTTCAAACTTTGAAAAAGGAGTTAGATCAAATAAACCAACATTATTTATTGTATTACTTGTTTCATACTCAGCTGAGGGATACCAACTTTGATAGTTATAACTATATTCATACTCTGCCTTTTCACCATCTAGTGCAAACCACATGGGTCTTTCATATCCACCAGATACACCGAAACAGGCTCCAAAACTTTTCAAATTATCATGATGTGGAAGTTTTTTTATATCTCGAGAAGTTTTGTGTTGTTTAAAGGGCCAATGCATTCCATACAAATCTCCTAATGATTCTGTAATCCTTTTTTTGATAAAACCTAATTCTGAATGAAACTTTTGAAATCTTTTTATATCATAACTAAAAATATCTTCATTAATATGACCAGTCATTAACCACTCTGCTGTAACTTTACCAACACCACCACCACTACCAATTCCAATACTATTTAACCCACAACATACAAAAAAATTTTTAATTTCAGGAACTTCTCCTAATAATGTGTTGGTATCAGGAGTAAAAGACTCCGGGCCTGAAAAAAATTTTCTTATTCCAGCAGTTTCTAAAATTGGAAATCTTTTAATTGCTGAGGCTAAATAAGGTTCAAAATGTTCAAAATTTTCTTGAAACTCACCAAAAGAAAAATCTTCTGGAACTTTATTAGTTTTATTCCAAGCAGGAATTGAATTTCCCTCAAAAATTCCAACGAGTATTTTTCCTGCATCTTCTTTTATATATGTTCGATTATCAAAATCTCTTACCACTGGTAAAGTTTTTGATAAATTTTCAATTGGTTCAGTGATTATATAGAAATGTTCTGCTGGGTATAATGGAATACTAACACCAGCTTTTTCTCCTATTTGCCTTGACCACATGCCTGAGGCTAAAACAATATATTCACATTCAATTTTTTGACCTTTAACTTTAACTCCAGAAATTTTTCCATCTTTCGTTAAAATTTCCTCAACTGGTGATTTCTCAAAAATTTGGGCACCTTCTAATTTTGCTGCTTTAGCCAACATATGAGTAACACCTGAAGGATCTGCAGCACCATCGCCTGGCATTAAAATTCCTCCTATAACTTCATCTGTATTGATTATATCGTAGTTTTTTTTAATTTGATCTTTATCTAAAATTCTTACGTCAACATCATAAAGTTGCGCTGTCGTTGCTTGTCTTTGAAGTTCTTGCCATCTTCCTTTATGTTGAGCAATTGAAAGGGCCCCGTTTAATCTTAACCCTGCAGAATGATCAACTTTTTTTTCAAGTTCTTTATATAAATCTAAAGTATATTTTCTAATTTTTGTAACTGCTGCAGTTGGACCTAGCTGACTTACTAAGCCTGCTGCATGCCAAGTTGTGCCTGACGTTAATTGATCTCTTTCTAAAAGAATTGTGTCTTTCCAGCCAAATTTAGCTAAATGATAAGCAACAGAGCAACCTACTACTCCACCTCCTATCACAACAACTTTTGTGCTACTTGGAAGTTTTTTTTCCATCTAATTAGTTATTGATTGCATCTCCTGGATTAACATATTCATGTCCAAAAACATCTGCAACCGCTTTATAAGTCACATGACCTTTGTGAACGTTTAGTCCCGCTAGAAAGTTTTTGTCCTCTCCAAGAGCTTTTTGATAACCTTTGTTAGCTAATTTAACTAAATAAGGAAGTGTCGCTTTATTCAATGCGATAGTGGAAGTTCTTGGAACTCCACCCGGCATGTTTGCTACACAATAATGAACAACATTATCAACTATAAAAGTTGGATCATTAAAAGTTGTTGGTTTGCTTGTTTCCACACACCCGCCTTGATCGATTGCAACATCAACAATTACAGAACCTCTTTTCATTAATTTGAGCATATCTTTAGTAACTAATTTTGGTGCCTCTGCGCCAGGGATTAAAACTCCTCCCACTATTAAATCCGCCTCAGCTACTAACTTTTTTAAATCTATTTTGTCACTTTGTTCCGGAATAATTTTATCTCCAAATATATCAACTAATTGTTTTAATCTTGCTTCTGATTTATCAACAACATGAACTTTTGCCTTCATACCAGTTGCTATTGTTGCAGCATTTTCACCTACAACCCCTCCACCTAAAATTAAAACATTAGCGGGCTCACCGCCTGGAGCTCCTCCTAATAAAACTCCTCTGCCTTTTTGATTTTTTTCTAAACAATGTGCTCCTGCTTGAACCGACATACGTCCAGCTACAGCACTCATAGGTGCTAACAAAGGAAGTCGTCCATTATCATCAGTGATGGTTTCGTAAGCAATATTAATACTTTTTGATTTTACCAAACCCTCAGTTAATTCTTTTGCAGCAGCCAAATGTAAATAGGTATAAACAATTTGATTTTCCCTAATCATTTCAACCTCAACTTTTTGAGGCTCTTTAACTTTAACAATTATTTCAGCGTCATTAAAAATATCAGTAGCTTTTTCTATAATTTTGGCCCCTGCATCTTTGTACTGATCATTATCGAAACCTGCTTCAAAACCTCCATTATTTTCAACTAAAACTTCATGACCCTCTGAAACGAGAGTTTTTACACTATCCGGTGTCAGGCCAATTCTATTTTCTTGAGGTTTTATTTCTTTAGGTACGCCAATTCTCATTAACGAAATTTAATTCTTTTTACTCTTTGCGTAATTAGTAATTCCAGTTCTTAGTTTTTCTATGATTTCATCAATATGTTTTTTTTCACAAATAAACATTGGTGCAATAATTAAACAATCACCAGTCGCTTTGAAATTTACTCCTGCATCGTAACAATGTTTGAAAGTAGCTAATCCTGCTTTACCAGGTCTGCCATCAGTTTTAATATCTATTCCACCCATCATTCCATAACCCCTTATGTTATCTACAACATCAATATCTCTAAGAGAAAATAAACCTTCTTGGAAATAAGGAGCAAGTTCTTTTGCTCTATTAAAAATATCTTCTTTTTCGAAAATGTCTTGAACAGCTAATGCTGCAGCCACCGATACAGGAATTCCTGAATATGTATAACCATGAAATAATTCTATTGCACCTTTTGGAGAATTATCCATCACTGCATCATAAATTTCCTCTTTACATGCAACTACACCAAAAGGAACTATTCCATTGGTTGTTGCTTTTGCCATTGTCATTATGTCAGGTGTTACACCAAACTCTTGAGCTCCAAAAGCTGAACCAGTTCTTCCCCAACCCGTAATAACTTCATCAAAAATTAAAAGTATTTTATGTTTGTCACAAAGTTCTCTTAGTCTTTGTAAATATCCAACTGGTGGCACTAATGTTCCTGTTGAACCTGCAATAGGTTCTACAATACAAGCTGCAATATTTTCAGAACCAAAATTAGTACAAATTCTCTCTAGATCATTTGCAATCTCGGCTCCTGTTTCAGGTTGACCTGAAATAAATTTATGTTCATCTAAATGTGTGTGTCTCATATGAACAACACCTGGCATCAATACACTTGCATACGCTTTAACGTTATTGATCATACCACCTACTGATGTGGCTCCGATATTCATTCCATGATAAGCACGTTCTCTTCCAACAAATCTAAATCTTTGCCCCTCGCCTCTTGCTTTATGGTAAGCTATACTAATCTTAATTGCAGTTTCTACTGCAGTCGATCCACATATCGTATAAAAAATTTTGTTTAAATTTCCTGGTGTATGTTTTGAAATTCTTGTTGCCAATTCAAATGAACCACCAAAACCTTGTTGAAACGGCTGACAATAATCAAGAGTATTTAGTTGATTAGTTATTGCCTCAATGATTTCTTTTCTCCCATGTCCTAAAGGGTTACAAAATAATCCAGAGCTTGCATCAATTTGTGTTTTGCCATGATGATTTTTTAAATAAACACCTTTAGCCTCAACAATTAATTTTGGATTTTCTTTAAAATCCTTATTAGATGTAAATGGCATCCAATGTTCATTAAGTGAATTAGGTACTGATGTTCTTTTTTCTGAGCTCATAATTAAATTTTAAAATACTTAATAAATGAATCCTTAGACTAATTAACTTAAATTAACCACCAAAATAATGTCACAACTTAAAGTTGTGTAACTATAATGATCATTTTTTTGTTTTACATATAGGTGAAATTAATCTTAAAATTGAAACATATAAATAAACAAGGAAGAGGCATAAATGAAAAAAATAATAAGTTTTATTCTTGGATGTTTTGTAGCTCTTAATCTCTCAATATCTGTTGCTAATTCAGCGGCAAATGAAGTTAGAGTTGCTTACTTCTTAGAGTGGCCAAGTCCAAACCTAGAAGACATGATGAAGAAAAACTTCGCAAAAGCTCTAGGGGTTCCAGTAAAGTGGACTAACTTTACTAATGGTGGTGCTATGACTGATGCGATGTTAGCAGGAGATATTGATATTTCTTATTCTCAAGGTTTAGTTCCGTTCATTAACGCTGTAAAATCTAAAGCACCTATCAAATTAGTTGATATTGCAATGGAATACGGAATGGGAGGAACAACTTGTGTTACATCTAATGCATCTGGAATTACAAAAGCTAATGCAACTGAATTAGAAGGTAAAAAAGTTGCTGTTCCACTTGGAACAATGGCGGAATATGTTTTTGATGAGAGTATGAAAGTTGTTGGAGCAGATAGAAAAAAAATGGATATCATACAAATGGACCCTGAAGAAGGTGCTGCTGCTTTAGTAAGTGGTGATGTTGTAATGGCATGTTTATTTGGTGGTAATTCTATTAAAGCTGCTGTTGCAGTTGGATCTAGATTACTAACAGTTCAAGAAGCTAGAGATGCAGGTATCCTAGGGATTGATATTACTTCTGTAACTACAAAGTTTATGAAGGAAAATCCAGGAATGTTAAGAACTTTCATCGAAGTAACTCATGAAGCGAATGCAAGATATAGAGCTGGAAAAAGCGATATGAATGCAATGTCAAAAGCTTCAGAAATGAAAATTCCTGACATGAAAGAAACTTTAAGTGGTTTCAAATTTCTAACTCCAGAGGAAACAAAAAGTTCTATGGAAAGTGGAAATCTTGATGCATTCCTAAAAGGAATGGGAACACCAAGAGGAAACGTAGATACAAGTTTCTTACCTTTATAATCTAAAGGTAATTAAAATTTAAATAGGCGCCAATTTTTTATTAAATTGGTGCCTATTTTTTTTATGTAAATTCTAATATAAAGTGAACAAATGAGTGATCTAGTTTCTCAAAATCTTAACATGATTTTTAAAACTCCAAAAGGAGAAACAGTACACGCTTTAAAAGATTTAAATTTTACTCTTAAAAAAGGAGAACTGTTAACAGTTCTTGGACCATCAGGTTGTGGAAAAACAACTTTATTAAATATTACAGCGGGATTTATTCGACCAACTTCTGGAAGTATTACTTTAAATAGTAAAGAGATTGATGGACCCGGTGTAGAGAGAGGTATGGTTTTTCAGCAAGGTGCATTGTTTGAATGGTTAACAGTTGCTGAAAATGTCAACTTTGGATTAAGAATGAAAAAAAAAGATCCAATTGAAACTCAAAAAAAAGTTGATGAATGGTTAGAAATAGTTGGCTTAAAAGGTTTTGGTAACACCCCAACCTATCAACTTTCTGGGGGTATGCAGCAAAGAGTTGCTCTTGCAAGATGTTTAATTAATGATCCCGATCTAATTTTAATGGATGAACCTTTAGGAGCCCTTGATGCATTAACAAGAGAAAAAATGCAGTCTCTTGTTTTGAAAATTTGGAAAGAGACAGGGAAAACAATTATTTTAATTACCCACTCAGTTGAAGAAGCTTTGTTACTTGGTGAAAGATTATATGTAATGGCACCTCGACCTGGGCGAATTCATAAAGAATACAATCTTCCATTTGCTTCAATGGGACTGAAAGAGGATCTAAGAGAGATTAAAAAAAACAAAGATTTTTCTGCAAAACGTGAAGAAATATTAGAAATGATTTGGAATATGGAAGAAGAAATTATGGGGAAAGATAATTAAATGTTAACTCAAATCGTCACCTTTTTAATTTTTTTTGCAGTTATAGGCTGTATTCTCTATGGAAGAAGATTAATCAAAACTGAAAAGGTTGATGCTGTTTTTGGAAATCCTGAAAGAGCACGAGGTGGTACTCACTGGATTATAGTCGGAAGTAGCTTTCTATTATTGGTATGGCTTTACTATTCATGGGATATTGCAAAAGGTTTTTACCCAAAATCGGCTAATGAACTTTGCCAAGTAGCAAAAGTTAATGACTCTTTATTAGGTTTAAAATATCAATTTCCAATAGAGGAACGTGAATTTAAAAGTACTGCACAAATTAAGAAAGAAAATAAGAATCTCAAAGCAACTTTAAATGAAATCAAATTTTCTGAAGATCTAAATTTGCAACAAAAAACAGAGCTCACTGAGTTTATCAATAAAACTATTCAACTAATTCCTTTATTGACTAATGAAGATTTAATTGAAAATGAAACGAAATTTAAAATAGATGACATTACTGGTAAAATTAACTTATTAACTGAAAATTTTAGAAAACCTGAATATCCTTTTGAAACAGAACAAGAAGCCAATGAAAGACTTAAAGCAGTAAGTGAGCAAGGAGATTGGGGAATTATAAAAGTTCAATCTGGAACAGGGTCCATAGAAAATACGATCGAAGTACCTTTAGTTCCGGAGACTAAAAGAGGTTTAAAATTTGATGCTGCCGCAAAAGAATTACAAATTATTAGTGATGAATTCTTTAAGTTAAGAAACCATAATCCACAGTTTAAAAATAAAATAAAAGAGCTCAAAGATGAGATCAAAGCTTATCGAAAAAATTTAGATGATACTCAAGAAGTAGCTTCAACTTATGCTAAAGATATTGTTAAAATTGCACGACGAATAGAATTTGCAAGTATATATCCACCCAATGCCTTAAATGAAATGCAAAATGCAATCATCAATTTTGATGTTGCCCAAAAAGAAGCTCAAGGGGGATTGAGATTTGTAGATATATTTTTATTCCCGGCAGGGACCATTGTTGCAAGTGGGCCAAGCTGTTCGGAACAAGGATCTGGTAGATGGCTACCTAAGCCGTCAGATACATTAGATAAGTTCATACTTATGCTTAAACCGAGTGTAGGTTACAAAGAAATTCCTCTTCTCTGGATAGAACTGGTTGATGTTAGTAAAATGATTGGTTTTATTTTACCAGATTGGATTGCTGATATTCTACCTGGTGAATACCCAGTTCACACTCAAGATGGAATTGTTAAACAAAATTTTAAAGGCCAAGTTTTAAAATTAGTAACAGGAGACTTTAAGTTATTTAAAGTACCCGTGCCTTATGGTCATATTTGGGATTCTTTTTTAAGGGTATTTTTAGGATTAGTGTTTGGAATATTGATTGGTGTGCCACTTGGATTATTTATGGGATTAAATAGATTTGCCAAAGGTTTCTTCGATCCGTTAATTGAGCTTTATAGACCTGTTCCCCCTCTGGCTTGGGCTCCTTTAATTATTTCAGTTTTGGGAATTGATAATACTGGAAAAGTTTTCTTGTTATTTATGGTCTCGTTATCAATCATGATTATTTCTGCAAGAGCTGGTGCCTCTGGCACCCAGTTGTCAAAAATCCATGCAGCTCACTCACTTGGTGCATCCAAAAAACAAATATTGAGATATGTAATTTTTCCTAATTCTTTACCTGAGATACTTACTGGAATAAGAGTTGCCGTGGGTATGTGTTGGGGAACTTTAGTTGCAGCTGAGTTTTTAGCTGGAACAACAGGTATAGGATTCGTTGAAAACGTTGCTAAAAAATATTTCCAATACGAAGTTATTTGGATCACTATATTTATCATGGGAATGCTAGGTTTATTATTTGATGTCACTTTAAGAAAAATAATAGACAAAACAATTCCATGGCGTGGAAAAGGCTAATTTGAAAACAGAAAATCTTAAAAAAGAAGTTATCAAAATTTTTAAAAATCACGGATTAAGTAATCCTCATGCTGTTATTTCAGCAAATGCTTTGATTAATGCCGAGTTAGTTGGTGCTTATGGTCATGGTCTTTCCAGATTAAGAATGTATTGTGAAAGAATATCTAAAAAAGTCATCAATCCAAAACCTAAAATAAAAGTAAAAAAGATATCTCAATCGATTGCTCACATTGATGCTGATAATAGTATTGGCTTCGTTGCAGCAGATCTTGCGATTAGAAAAGCAATCGAATGTGCCAAAAAAACAGGTATTGGTTTAGTAGCAGTAAAAAATAGTGGTCACTATGGATTATCTGGTTACTACGCTGAGCAGGCAGTTAAAAAAAATTTAATCACTATGATTTATACTAATGCTCCACCTGCAATCGCTCCTTATGGTGCTAAGAAAAGTTTGTTTGGAACAAATCCTATATGTTTTGGTTCTCCAACCGGAGCAAGGGTACCTTTTATATTAGATACAGCTATTGCAAAAATTAATAGAGGCAAAATTAGATTTGCAGCTAGAAATAATCAAAAAATTCCAAAAGGTGTTGCATTAGATAAATTTGGCAAACCAACGACAGATGCAAAAAAAGCCCTTTATGGAGTTCAATTACCGATAGCAGGTTTTAGAGGTTCTGGTTTGGCGTGGATGGTAGATATTTTGAGTGGTGTTTTAACTGGTGGAAATCATGCAGGTAAAGTTAAGGATCCTTTTGATGATTTTTCAGGTCCACAAAATATTGGACATTTGTTTATCACATTTAAAACAAACTTATTTGTCAGAAATTATACTTCAAGAATTAAGAATAATATTAAAACAATTAAAAGATTGCCTAAGATAAAAGGAGTAAAAGAAATAATGTATCCGGGTCAAAATAAAGATAAAAGGTTTAGAATGAATTTAAAAAAAGAAATTAAATTGTCAAAAATTATTCAAAAAGATTTAGTAGATTTAAAAAATTAATATGCTTTCCAATAAAGAAATTATTTGTCCTGATAACTTACTTAATGTTGCTCATAAAAAGAAAGGTGTTAAGGCAGGTATTGTTAATGCTGGAAAACCTTTACCTATGCAGTCCGTACAAGATGCTGTTAAAGAAAATTTAATTGAACCAATTTTTATTGGTGATGAAAAAGAAATAAATAAATGCGCCCAGGATCTGAAATGGGATATTTCAAATTATGAGATAATTCATGAACCTGTTGAAAATAATACAGCGACGATTGCTGCAAAACTAGCAAGCGAACAAAAAATTAGAATTATTGTTAAAGGACATATTCATACTGACGTTTTAATGAAAGAAGTTTTGAAAAGAGAATACAATTTACTTGGAAAAACTAGATTAAGCCATATTTGGCATATGACTTTAGGAAAAGAGGATAAACCTTTAATAATTACGGACGGAGCATTAAATGTTTTACCTAATGTAAAAACAAAACTACATATTCTCAAAAATGTTATAAATTTTTCCAATAGAATTGGTATTGAAAGACCTAAGGTAGCAATATTATCTGCTACTGAGGAAGTTTTAGATAGTGTGCCAAGTTCTAAAGAAGCTGAGGAATTAACTAAAATTGCAAAAAAAGAAAATTTGAATGCAGATGTTTTTGGTCCACTGGCATTTGATAACAGTATTTCAAAAAAATCTGCGGCTATCAAAGGAATAGAAAATAGTGTAGCTGGTATGGCTGATGTATTACTAGTCCCAAGTGTTGAAACGGGAAATGGCTTAGTAAAAATGCTTATATATTTTTGTGGAGCATGTGCTGCTGGTGTGGTTGTTGGCGGTAAAGTTCCAGTAGTAATAACCAGCCGTTCTGACGAAGCTCCTGCAAGATTAGCCTCCATTGCAGCAGCCGTTGTTGCTTTAGATTAATTAATAGATGAAATTAATCTTATTAATCTAAAAGAAAATGTTATAATCATTACAAAATTTATTTAATGATTAATTATGATGAACTTTGGACAACTCATCGTTGTCTTGAAATAAAATCTAACAAAAAAAATCAATTATTTAAAATTAGAGTAAGACAAGTTAATATTGGTGATAACATGTGCGATGAGTATATCCTTGAGCGGTTTCATTTAAAAAAACAGCATTTAAGAATTTTTTTTGAAGCAGAATATCCCAGTACAAAAACCTTATTCAAAAATCTAAATTCAAGGGAAAAACTTGAGAGTCAATGGGGAAAAATGGGTCATCGACCTTATCCAGCAAAATATATGAGAAGAATACCAAATTTAATTAATTTTGAATTGAACCGAGATGGTTTTGAATTGCCGTTTGATGATAATATTGATGGTAAAAATAAATATTTAAAGCCTGAGTATTTTCATATCAAAATTTATAGAGATCAAAAAGCTAAAGGAAATCCTTATTATAAAAGAACTTTTAAGGAAATTAAAAATATTTCTCAAGATAAATCAGAATTACAATTCAAAGGGATATCTTTTTATAATTACCCAACTTCTGAACAATTTATTATTTTGGGAGGAGCTAAATTATCTGAGTTTACTTTTGCTCAAGATTTTGGTGATGAATTTAAAAAATTAGGCTCTGAAATGAAATCAGATATGAAAGATATATTTAGTTCATTTAATATATTCAAAAAAAAACGTAAATAAAATATATTAGTTTCATGTACAGGTAGAGGATACTGGATACCAAAATTAATCAAAATTTATATTACTAATTTTTTAAAATTTGCTATTATATTTATATGAAAAGATTTAAGATAAGAGTTAGAATTGCTGGAGGGAGAATTGTGGATATAGAAATTCAAGCACCAGATGTTCATGCAGCAATGAATATGGCAAAATCTCAATATGGCAATGATAACGTTTTAGGTGCACCAGTAGAAATAAGATAATAATAAAAAATTATCAGTATTGATTAAAACATTTTAATTCAAAAATATTAATGACCATAAAATATCTAAAAAAATCACCAAAAACATCATCAACAGATGACAATAAAACAACGGGGATTGTTCAAGATTTATTAAAAGATATTGAAAGTACAAAAGAGCAAGGTTGTATTGATTTAACCAAAAAGTTCGACAAATATGATGGTGAAATCATTGTTTCAAAAGAAAGAATTGAAGAAATTAAAAAAACTTTAGATCAAAAAACTAAAGACGATATACAGTTTTCCTTTGATCGAGTAAGAAAATTTGCTGAAGCTCAACTTAAAAATTACGGACAAGACTTTGAGGTGGAATTATCTGATGGTTTGTATGCGGGTCAAAAATTAGTTCCAGTTAATACAGCAGGTTGTTACATACCTGGAGGAAGATATGCTCATATCGCTTCTGCAGTAATGAGTGTGACGACAGCCAAAGTTGCTGGTGTTAAAAATATTATAGCGTGTAGTCCACCAAAAGAAGGTGTTGGTGCCCACCCTACTATTGTCTACACTGCTGATCTTTGTGGGGCAGATGTAATTTTAAACTTAGGTGGTGTACCTGCGATTGCTGCAATGACTAATGGATTATTTAAAAATCCCCCAGCAGACATAATTGTTGGTCCAGGAAACCAGTTTGTGGCTGAAGCAAAAAGAATTTTATATGGCAAGGTAGGTATTGATTTATTTGCAGGTCCAACTGAGATTGGAATAATTGCTGATGCAAAAGCTGATCCAGAAATAGTTGCTGTTGATTTAGTAGGCCAAGCAGAACATGGTTATAATTCTCCATGTTGGCTTTATACAACTAGTAAAGAATTAGCTGAGAAAGTTATGAAGAGAGTTCCAGAATTAATTGCAGAGTTACCGGAGGTTCCAAGAACTAGTGCAGAAGCAGCTTGGAGAGATTATGGTGAAGTTATTCTTTGTGACACTGATGAAGAGATCGTAAAAATTAGTGATGAATACGCTCCAGAACATTTAGAAGTTCAAACAGAAAATCTAAAGTGGTTTCACGAACGATTAACTAATTATGGATCATTATTTGTCGGTGAAGAAACTACAGTTGCCTATGGAGATAAATGTTCAGGTACAAATCATATTTTACCAACTAAAGGAGCTGGTAGATATACTGGTGGTTTATTTGTTGGTAAATTTATTAAAACTTTAAGTTTTCAAAGAATGACAAAAGAATCTACTGAACTAGTTGGTGCTGCTGCTGCGAGAATATCTAGATACGAAGGAATGGAAGCTCACGCCAGAACTGGAGATGTAAGGCTCAAAAAATACGGCTATTCAAGTTAAAATAAATAACCAAATCTCACTCTTATAGATTGTTTATGAACTTCCTCTGCATAAAAACTGGTTAAGTAGTTAAGATCAAAAGTTGTTTCATCAAAATTTAAGCCAATAAAATAATTTTCGTTTAATTTATAATCAATTCCAAATCCCCTTGACCAATAATCACGAACATAAGTTGGATCATTTTGATAACTTGTCCATGATGGGTGAACATCTCCAATCCCTAAATAAGTAAAAAAAACGAAATCTTTAAAATTGTATCCAATATTAAATTTTATCTCTTTTAATTTCTCGTATGTAACAGCCCCAGTTAAATAAGGACCTGGATTATTATCTTTTCCAATATTTTCTTGAAAACTTGTTTCTATACCTAATAATAAATTATCAAGATAAAAATTATAACCTGAAAAAAAACCTAGATTTTCTTTTTCAGTGTCAGTCGAAGTATTATAAGGATAATCAGGATGAAATTTTGAAGTTGCTACAGAAGTTAATTTATCAAAAGATTTGTACATTCCTAAATAGAATTTTGCATCGATTTTAGGTAATTCTTTTGCGTGCGCGTGAAAAGTAAAAAAAAAGAACACTAATAAAAATTTTAATATTTTCATGATTTTGTGTAAAATTTTAATACATCTCCGAGTACATAAACTGTTATTAAAAACATAAACAAAATAATAAAAATGTTTATATATTTCCATATTTTTTTATCATTCAAATACTTAGAAAAATATTGTGATAAATATCCAATTGAGAAGAAAAATAAAAAAGAGGCAATTGTTGCGCCAATACCAAATAGATATTTCTCTACAAGTAGAAAACTTTTAGAAAAATTCCCTAAAAAAAATACAGTATCTGAATAAACGTGTGGATTTAAAAAGGTAAATCCCAAAGTTTTAAGTATTACATCTTTTTTTTCATTTAAATTAGAATTTTGATCTATCGTTACTTGGGTATTAAAAGATTTTATTTTTGAATAAATAAAGTGAATTAGAAAAATAATTAATAAAATATCAAATACTAATTCAATTGCTGGAGTAAAATATTGAATAAAATAATGAAAAAGAAATATTCCTAAAAATATTAAAATAAAATCAGCTATAGCACAAATTACGCAAACCAAAAAAACATGTTGTTTTTTTAAACCTTGTTCAATGACAAAAATATTTTGGGCACCGACTGCTAATATTAAACTTAATCCTGTTAAAAAACCTAATACAGTAAATTCCATAAATTATATATTTGAATTTTTTGAACTTACTTTAAATCTTTAGAAAATAAAAATGATTATCAAGTTTCAGGGATAAACAACAAACATAGCCCATTATTACAAAATCTTTTACCAGTTGAGCTTGGACCATCATCAAAAACGTGTCCATGATGGACACCACACTTAGCACAATGATATTCGATTCTTTTCATGCCAAATGAATAATCTATCTTCGTTTTAAAGGCACCTGGTAAAGCTTCACTAAATGATGGCCAGCCTGTACCACTATCAAATTTAGCCTCTGAAGAAAATAATTTGTTTCCACAATTTGCACAATGATAAAAGCCTTTTCTTTTTTCTTGTAATAATTTACTAGTAAATGGTCTTTCGGTACCTTCGTTAAACATAATTTCTTTTTGTTTACTAGTAAGGTTCTGATTGATTATTTTTTTAGTTTCTGAAAGTACAAATTTATATGGATACAAAATCCATGATAAACAGGATACACCAATAATTTTTAATAGATTTCTTCTATTGCTCATTAAAACACGCCTGAAAATAACTTAATAAAAATTATTCAGGATTTGCTGTTAGTGTTTTAATTTCTAGAATATTTTCGTTGGGGTCTTTAACAAAAAATGTTTCTTGCTCATACTTTGTGCCTTTAAATCTTAAGTAAGGCTCATCATAGTACTTTGCACCTTTATCTTTTAATCTTTGTTTTAACGTATCGAAATCTTTTCTAGATAAATGAACACCAAAGTGAGGTACGGAAACATTACCCATATCGACATCGTGTCTTTCATTATCTAATTTATGTTCACTTGCATGAAGTGTTAATTCATTTCCCCAAAAATCAACATCAGCCCACTCTTGAGCAGAATTATCTAATCTGCAGCCTAATGTTTCGCTGTAAAATTTTTTTGCTGTCTCTAAATCACCGCATGGTATTGCTAAATGAAAGCAGTTCGTGTTTTTATACATAATTTCTCCTTTAAATACTTAACAAAACAACTATATAAGCATTAATTTTTTAAATCAAGTTGGCAAAGAATAATGAATGATTTTTTACAATCTATAATAGACAGAGACCCTGCGGCAAAATCAAAGGTGAGTTTGATTCTTACCTACCCCGGAGTAAAAGCTATTTTTTTTCATAAAATTGCAAACTTTTTTGCAATCGCCAAATTTGATTTAGTTGCAAGAATCATTTCTCAATTTTCAAGATTCTTAACTGGTATAGAGATTCATCCAAAAGCAAAAATAGGAAAAAATTTATTTATTGATCATGGCATGGGAGTTGTAATTGGTGAAACCTCCGAGATAGGAGATAACGTCACGATCTATCACAACGTTACACTTGGTGGAATTGCTCCTAGTATTAATGCAAATGATCAAAGAAATGTTAAGAGACACCCAACATTAGAAGACAACGTCGTAGTTGGATCTGGTGCTCAAATTTTAGGACCAGTTGTTATTGGAAAAAATTCTTTAATAGGTGCTAATGCAGTGGTTACAAAAAATGTTCCTGAGAAATCCATCATGGTTGGAATTCCAGCCACAAGAGTTGGAGATGCCACAAAAGGATTTCAACCTTATGCGGTTACTGATAAAGATAAAGATAATGACACAAATTAAAAATAACTTTCTTGAATCGATTGGAAATACTCCTTTAATTAAATTAAAAGCAGCTTCTGAAATCACAGGATGTCATATTTTTGGTAAAGCGGAATATCTTAATCCCGGTGGATCGGTAAAAGATAGAGCTGCTCTTGCTTTAATTAAAGATGCACAGGAAAAGAAATTAATTTCAGAGGGGGGAATTGTAGTTGAAGGCACTGCTGGCAATACTGGTATTGGTTTATGTCTTTTAGGAAATTCTTTAGGTTATAAAACAATTATTGTAATGAATGATAATCAAACACAAGAAAAAAAAGATACTTTAAAAAACATTGGTGCAGATCTTAGGTTGGTACCACCCAAACCATATAAAGATGATGGCAATTATGTAAAAGTTGCAGGTCGTCTTGCTGAAGAATTAAAAAGTACAAATGATAATGGCGTAGTTTGGGCAAATCAATTTGATAACACTGCAAATGCAAAAGGTCACTATGAAACCACAGGACCAGAAATCTGGGAACAAACTGATGGTAAGGTTGATGGTTTTGTTTGTGCTTCTGGGACAGGTGGAACTATAGGTGGTGTAAGTAAATTTTTAAAAGAAAAAAATAAAGATATCAAAATTTATTTATCTGATCCAAAAGGTTCTGCTCTTTATAATTATATTACGAATGGTGAATTAAAAGCTGAAGGAGGATCAATTACTGAGGGAATTGGTTCAAGTCGAGTAACTAAAAATTTTGCTGAAGCAAAAATTGATGGTGCGTATTCAATTAGTGATGAAGAGTCTTTACCAATACTTTATGATTTAATTCAAAATGAGGGTTTAAGTTTAGGAACCAGTTGTGGTGTAAATATTGCAGGTGCAATTAGACTTGGAAAAGAACTTGGCCCAGGAAAAACTATTGTAACTATTCTTTGTGATAAGTCTGATAAATACAACTCAAAGATGTTTAATAAATCTTTTTTAAAGGAAAAAAACCTTCCAATACCCAGCTGGTTATAATATCGCATATCAGCCATGTAACAAAACAGTTACATTTTTAGGATAACATTAATTAACATCGAGGGGTCATGAATAAATATATAGCAGTAATAATATCCTTATTAATTTTTACTTCTGCACATGCAGGTATGAGTAAGGATGATAAATCTAAAGCCTGGGATTGTATTGGAATTTATATGGCAAATTACTTCTTACCATCTGGTGAAAAATTTGAATATGGCATGAAAGAAAAATCTATTTCAACAGTAAAAGTTTTAAAAGCGTATGCTCTTGAAATTGGTATTCCAGAAAAAGAATGGGATGAAGGAGTAAATAAAGCAGTTGATAAACATTATGGCTCCAAGTACGACCAAGCTAAAACTGAAAAATGTCATACTTTTGTTGAAGCTTTAGTTCCGAATGGAGCTGAACGAGTAAAAAAAGTAGTTCAAACTTTATATTAATAAAAAAGGAGAAAAAAATGGAAAAAGAAATGTTAGTACTTCTTAAGCTTAAAGAGGGTAAATTAGAAACTTTCATGGGTTGGATGCAATCAGATGAAGGGATGGGTGTTAGAAAAAGTGTTGCCTATCCAGAAAAAACTGTTGGAGCCATGATTCCAGATAAAAGTGGGATGTTATTTAAAGTTAATGTTCATAATGAAGCTGGAATGAAAGAATTTGTAACTGGGAATAATCCTACTGCAAAGGCTATTTACGCAGAATGTGTAGAGAGTGCTAAATTATATGAACTATCTGAAGTAAATTTATAAGGAGTATAAATGAAAAAAATAATGTTAACGCTTTGTTTGATCTTATTTATGAGCTCAGCATACGCAGGTTCATGTCCGATGTTAGCTAAAAATATTGATGATAAGATTAAAAAAGCTCAAGAACTTAAAGATCAAGGTATGGATGCCCATAATAATGGTGATCATGCTAAGTCTGAAAAACTTTTAAATGAAGCACTTGCTTTATTTAAAAGCTAAACACAAAGGAGAAAAATGAAAAACTATATAGTCACGCACACTTTTAAATCAAAAGAGGCAAAAGCTAAAATGATAGAAGTTACTGGTTCAATGTCTATGGAAGATATGACTAAAGCAATGACAAGTGATAATGCAAAGTGTCAAATGAGTTGGAATACACCTGGAGACAATCTAACAATGTATTGTTGGTGGAAAGGTACTGATCCAGATGCAATTAATAAACAATTAGAGTCTATGAACGACTTCTATGAACCTCATAAATTTGTTGAGTGTACAGATGATGTTATAGATTTTAATGCTAAATAAAAATGCCTAAATTTTTACCAAATGAGGAGAAACAATGAAGGTAATTTATACTAGAACAATGAGAGTAAAAGATGACGGCCTTGGAAAAGCAATGGAAATAGGAAAAGGTTTAGCGGCAGTCAGAAAAAAACATTATCCTAAACATGATGTCTATTTTTCTTTTCAAATGGGTGGAGATCCAAGAACAATAAGAGAAACTTTAATTGGAACTATGTTTGAAGGTGATAACGAAGCTGACGCTAACATGTCGGCAGATCCTGAATATATAAAACTTTTAGATCAATTAAAAGAAGTCGCCATAGAAGGAACTATAAAGGACGAGATAAGACCAATATTTAGTGAAGGAGACTAAATAATGTTAGAAAAATTTAATGGAATATTTTATTTAGCAGTTTTTATAATCCATTTTATAGGATTTGCTTATTATGGATTTAGATGCGTTTTCCAGACAAAGTCCTTTTTGGATAAATATGGTATCGACGATACTGGTGCAGGAATGGTTAGATTTTTTGGATCAATATTTCTTGGTTCCGTAGTTATGGCTATTTATGTTGGTTTTGTAAGACCTAATGGTTTGGAGACAACTTGGGCATTCTTTAACTTAATCTTTTTACAAAACTTATCTGCATTTATTGTTGGCTTTTATAACACAAAAATTAATAAACTCGGACACACAGACAAAACGTCGGATGAAGGAATTTATGCTCCATTAGTGTTGACTATACTTAGTGCTGTGATGATCTATGGTTTTAGTGACAAAATTTATATTTAACAACAAAGGAGTACAAAATGTCGATGTTAGAGAAATATACCAATGCAATTGATAAAAAAGATGAGTCAATTATGAATGAACTTTTGCATGATGACTTTAAATTCACAATGCACAAATCAGGAAAAACCATAGGAAAAGCAGATGTTATAAAGTGGGCAATGAGCGGTGATATAAACCAAGATAAAGCTAGAGTGGTCTACGAAAATGATGAAATTGGAGTTCACCATTCAATAGTTACATTTAATGATGGGAATGTTGAGGCAGTAATGGCAGTTTATAAATATAAAGATGGAAAAATTATAAGTTTAGAGACTGGTGCCACTCCAATGCCAAAATAAGTGAGTCAATTACTTTTTCTTAGTATAATTATAACTGCACTTGATATTTTTTTAATCATTTACGCGTTGACTATCCCACTTTATCCAAAAAAATGGCGAAAAGAGGTAAATAAAAAATATAAAAATGAGACAGCTACTGGAGTAACAATAATTTTTGTAACCATGGCAGCTTGTTTTTTATGGGTAATTTATTTTTATTTCTTAATTTTTGATTTATAATTTTCTATGTTTCCAAAAAAATATTCAAAATTAATATTCATATTTTTTATGGGTCTTGGCATGAGCTTGATCATGACACTTATAATTACATATATCAATACAGGTTATGATGAACTTTATTATAAGAGATTTTTTAAAGCTTGGTCAGTAAGCTTACCTGTTGCATTAGTTGCCACAACAATTGTAGCTCCAATAGTAGAAAAATTTGTAGATAAAATTACCAAATAATAATACTCTTTATATTGTGAGTAATATAATTGCCTACATAGTTCTTATACTTGCAGTAATTTTGGGGACTGCAGCAAATGGTTTTGCTAAAGGAGCTAATGGTTTTACATTATTATTACCAAGCTTATTAACAGCAATAACAATAGTTGCTTGTATGTTTACATTATCAATTGTTATGAAAACTATTCCTGTAGGTATTACTTACGCCTCATTTGCAGGTCTATGTATTATCGCCACAACAATTGTTGGGGTATATAAATTTAATCAAATGCCAGACGTTTTCACTATTGTTGGTTTAACTTTAATTATTTCAGGAGTGTTAATAGTTAATCTTCTTGGTAAAACAAATTAAATTTATGACAAATTTATCTGGATATATATTTCTTCTACTTGCAATTATCTTAGGCATTACTTCAAACGGTTTTTTAAAATCTACTAACGGATTTACCAATTTTGGCCCAACAATTTTTTGTGCAATATCAATAGTTGCTTGTATTTTTTGTTTATCAAAAGCAATGAATATTATTCCTGTAGGTTTCACCTATGCTACGTACGGAGGACTAACAATTACTGCAGTAACTTTATTTGGCGTGTTTAAATATAATCAAATACCAAATCTCTATGGTATTATTGGGATAGCTCTAATTATTATTGGTGTAATTCTTTTGAATACTCTTGGTAAAACTACTTAGTTATTGGTCTAAGCATTTTTAAAATTTTATTGTGAATATTGTTATTAACTGAAGCAACAATATTTCCACCTTTAACCGCATCTGTATTTTTCCATGTACTAACAACTCCACCGGCTGCTTTTATAATTGGTATTAAAGGATGAATATCCCAAATTTTATTTCCACATTGAATAACTACATCTACTTTCCCTTCTGCAAGATGTGAGTAGCTAAGAGCATCTGCACAAGGAAATTGCATTAGTTTTAAAATTTTGGGGATTTTTTTTTGTTTATTTAAAGATAACATGCCATGAAAAGCTGCTGACATCTTTATATTTTTGAATAAGATTTTTTTATTAACTTTTATTTTTCTTTTTTTTCTTTGATCCACAACATATGCAACTTTATCTGACGCGTTATAATAATATTTTTTAAGAACAGGATAGTTTGCCAGTCCAATTACAGGGTTCCCTTTATAATTCAAAGAAATTAAGTTACTCCAAGTAGGATTACCAATTACATAAGATCTGGTTCCATCTATTGGATCAATTACCCAGGTAAAATCACTTTTGGTTTTCTTTTTGCCAAACTCCTCGCCTATGACTTGGTGATTAGGAAACTTTTTTCCTATCTCTTTCCTGATAAATTTTTCAAAAGCTTTATCTGAGGTTGTAACAGGATCGAAACCCTTGCCTCTTAATTTGTTAGAGACTTTAAAAGTTCTATTGAGCTTAGAATAATAAAACTTAGTAAGTTTTCTAGCTAAGCCATCAACAAACTTAGAATACCTTTTAAAATCTGATGAATTTAATTTAGACACATGGGACTATTACTATTTAATTTATATTGATTAAAGTAAAATTTTAAATAATTCTCTTATTATTGTATGAAAATAGAATTAACTGATAACAAAGTGTTTTTTGAAAAACAGGGTGCAAAAAAAGAAATTCACCCTTTTTGGCTAAGAGAACGGGTGAATAGCGAGAACTTTTTAGATCAAAAAACTCAACAAAGATTATTTGATCCAACAATGCTTAAAAATAGCTCAGAAATTTCAAAAGTGAATATTTCAGATAAATTCCTTGAGGTGAGTTTTAAAGATGGTGCATACGCAAAACTAGTTATCGAAAATATACTTAAAGAATTTGAGAAAGATAATGAATTATACTTTATCAATAAAATTTCATGGAAATCAGACTTTCAAAATAACAATATTTATAAGTTTAATAAAAACTTTTTTGAGGAAAAAATAATGTATGAGTCTTTACTAGACTTTTATAAATATGGATTTGTTATATTTGAAAATGTTCCTACCCAAGATAACTTTATTGTCAATTTTGCTAATTTAATTGGAAGTATTAGACGAACTAACTTTGGCGAGTTTTTTAATGTTAAATCAAAACCAAATCCAAATGATCTTGCCTATACTTCATTACCTTTAGCACCACATACTGACAATCCTTATAGAAAACCAGTGCCCTGTATACAATTGCTGCATTGCATCGAAAATGAAGTTGGTGGTGGCTTATCAACATTAGTTGATGGTCTTGCTGTAACGGAAGAATTAAAAAAAGAGCATCCAACTTTTTTCCAAATTTTAACCGAAATAAAAGTTAGATTTCAATTTGTTGATGATAATGTTGTTTTAGAAGACTGGGCAGAAATGATCCAACTTGATGAAAACAAAAGACTTAAACAAGTCAGATTTAGTCCTCGATTAGATTTTGTGCCCTTAATGGATAAGGAAAAATTAGAATTATATTATACAGCTAGAAACAAAATATCAGAAATGTACAACTCAGAAAAATTCAGAATTGAATTTAAATTAAAACCTGGTGATCTATTGATGATGGATAACTATAGACTTCTTCACGGCAGAACCGAATATAATGCTAATGAAGGTAATCGATTTTTACAAGGTTGCTATATAGATTATGATAGCACTGAGGGAAAACTCAAACATTTGAAAAGAAAATTTAATATATAGATTATTTATTAAAGCAATTGTTAACTAATATTGCCATTAATATCCAAATCACAAATGTTTCCCCATGACTAAATGTGTAGTCAGCTCCAGCAAAACCTGCTGCAATATTGATAGCGTAAATAATTATCGTAGAAACAATTAAGCTTACAAGTAAGTTAATTAATCCTTTTACATATTTCATAATGAAACAATATAGATATTAAAACTCAATGCAATTTTTAATTTTCTATTTTTAAGTGAAGTTTTTTTAAGATGTGGGAAGACTAATAAATAGTTAGGTTGTATTCAAGAAATATATTTAATTAATTTGTAAATAAATATCTTGAATACAACCTTGCTGAAATTTAACTTCTAATTAAGGAGGTAGTTTTAATGAATCAAATGCCACCTGACACTTAGCTGGGTAGCTTTATATTTCATAAAAACGAAAACAAAAAACTTAAAGTCCATTCGGACTTAAATGCCATCAAGGCGACTTAAGGGAGCTCTTTTGGCTGGAGAGCAAAGGGGCGACCCCTTAAGTAAGTTGGATTTACTTTTTTAAAATCAGACAAATAAGTTTGTCATTAAACCTTAGATTTTTCCTATATTTAGTGCTAATTTCATTAATCCCTTCATTGATTTCTTTTGATTTAAAATTTAGCAGTGTTGAAATATACCTGTTCCTGATCATTTGAATATATTTTTTCCTTGTTATTTTTACTTTGAAAACAAATTTTTTTATTAGGATTTTGAAATCTAAATTTAATATGAATTGAATTATTTGCTTATCCCTATTTAATGAATTTTTTAATTTTTTTTTCATTAATGAAAAAGTTGGGATTTCATTTTGATTTGTATTTAATGAAAATATGATTATTTTTCCCTTAGGATTAAGGGCTTCATTACATAAGAATAGTAATTGTTTAATTTCTTTAAATTTTAATAAATGAATTGTTTGCTTAATTAAAATTAAATCAAATTTTTTTTTATTTTTTTTAAAATATTTAATTGCATCAATTTTTTTAAAAATTATTTTTTTATCTTTATCTTTATGTCTCTCTATATCTATACCTGTTGGCTTATTTTTTAATCTCAATATTAAAGATAAAGAGCCTAATATTTTTCCTCTTCCACATCCAATATCTAAAATTTGAGAATTTCTGTTTAACTCAATTTGTCTTAATAAAAAATTATTAAAAGTCTGAATATATCTTTTTGAAGAAAGCCAAGTTTTATTATCCCAATTTTTAATATTTTTTTTTACCATAATTTTTTAAATCTTAAATTAAGCTTTAAATCTTTGATAAATTTTATCCAAATAATAAAATAATGATAATCCTCTTAAAATCATAAAGAAACAGAGTGAAATCCAAATTCCTGTATTAGACAAATACTTTGTTAAAATTAATGAAATTAATAAATAGCAAAATACAGAAAAAATCATAGCATTTCTCAGCTCTTTTGTTTGAGAAGATCCAATAAAAATACCATCAAACTGATAACAGAAAGATGCAATAAAGGGCAACAAGATTAACCAAATTACATAAGATGAACTTAACTTTCTGATATTTTCTATATCTGACATTAAATAAATTACATTTTCATTTATAAAAAAATAAATAATTGAGATCAAAAGACCTGTTAAAGAACTTAATATAAAAGAATTTTTAATAATTGTTTTAAAAAGTATTAAATTTTTTTTTCCCAGAGAGTACCCAACTAATCCTTCGGTAGAAAATGCATAAGCATCTAATATAAATGCTGACAAGAAAACTAAATTTATTAAGATAGCATTAACCGCAACATAATCCTCTCCTATTTGTGTTCCTAAATAAGTGAACCATAAAAAAGAAAATGTTAATAAAATGGTCCTAATAAAGATATCAAAATTAATATTAAAAATATCTTTCATCTTTTTTAAATCAAAAAGACTCACTACATCAATCTTGATATTAAAAAATTCTTTTAAATAATTAAAAGTATAAATCAAAAATATTATAGACGTAATTAATGCTGAAAAAAAAGTGCCATAAGCCACTCCTTTTATATTTAAATCAAATTTTGTAACTAAAACGATACTTAAAAATATATTTAGAATAGAAAAAAAACCTATTATTAAGCTAGAAATTTTAGTTTTCTGTAAACCAACAAAAAAACCTGTGAGAATATATAAAGTTAGTTCCCCAGGGGCTGAATAAATTCTAATTTTGAAATATTGAATATAAAATTCTTTAGTTAACTCAGATAAATCAAATATTTCTAAGCTTAAATTAAGAATTAATATTTGAGATAAAAAAATTAAGGCTGAAACTATCAATACAAACAATAAATTTCTTAAAATTATATTTAAAATTTCTTGGTAACTATTTCGCCCCAAGGCTTGAGAAACCATACCTACAGTTCCCATTCTTAAAAAACCAAAACTCCAAAATATCATAGAGAACAAATTTGCAGCGACCGATGTTGCTGTTAAATAAGAAAGGTTTCCAAGATTTCCCATCAAGGCTGTATCAATAATACCAACTAAAGGAATTGCTAAATTTGCAAAGAAAATAGGGAAAGATAATTTTAAAATATAAGATATCGAAGATTTTTGCATTTAATCAACTTAATTTAAAATTTTTGATTAATGGCAAGCAACACCAAATTTTTTAAGTCTCCAATAATTATATGGCCATGGTGTTACAAAACCTGCTAAAAGCATAATCGGCACAACCCACCATGTTAATATTGCACCACCAGTTAAAAAGTAATCAGTTAAGTTCATAGCAACTTCCATGCTAATCATTGATATAAAGCTCATTCCAATTGCAGTTTTAAATGCCTTAGAAAAATCAAAACTTTGTTTCATTAAAATAATTGTTTCTAAAATGATACTTGTAATCAAACCATTAATGATGGCTAAAATCATAATCCCTAAAACAGGAAATGGAATTTTTGTAAGCTGAAAAAATAAAATTGTACCTAAATCTCCGATGGCACAACCTAATAAACACCAAGCAGTGTTTTTAGCACTTCTTTTCCAAGTATGTCTGCACGACCAATGAAAATTGGCCTTGGCTGTTGTGTCCATTGATTAATTTATATCAACTTTAGCAATCATTCCAACTTGATAATGACCAGGAACATTGCAAGCTACCTCAATGTTAACTGCATTATCAAATTTCCAGATGATTTCTCCCTTTTGTTTTGGCTCAAGCAAAACACTATTACTATGTGAGTGGGCCATGGCTTTATCCATTTTTGCCATTTTTTTCATCTTTTCTTTGTCAATAGAATCAGCCAAAAGTATTTCGTTCTCAACCATTTTAATCATTTCTGGTTGATGTTTCATATGCATCATTTTATTTGCAATATTAAATTCATGGACAAGCATACCAGCATTTTCCACTTCAAATTTAATTGTTTCACCAGCTTTAATTTGAAATGAACTTGGTTCATAATAGTTGTCATACATCACAACTTTAACTACACGTGAGACTTCACTTTCTTTACCTTTAGAGCCGATTTTCATATTTTTATCAGCATAGGCAAATGTGTAAGTAAATAAAAAGATAATTAAAAATTTTAATATTTTCATAATGTGTTTAGAAATAATTCCTCGTATTATTTTTACAATGGGTCAATTTGTACTTATGTGTTATTATAATTAAATGATTTTCAAACAATTATTCGACAAAAACTCTTCTACATATACCTATTTAGTCTCGTCTGGAAAAGGAAGAGAGGCGTTAATTATTGATCCTGTGTTAGAAAATGTTGGCGAATACATAAATTTACTAAAGGAGTTAGATTTAAAATTAGTAAAAGTAATTGATACCCACATACATGCAGATCATGTAACAGGGGCATCTAAGCTTAAAGATATTACTAAATGTTCTACTATTATGGGCGCCCATACTCCTGCAGATGCTGTTGAAATAAAAGTTAAAGATGATGAATATATTAGTCTAGATAATCTTAAAATTAGAGCGATGTATACTCCTGGACATACTTCAGATAGTTATAGCTTTTTAATGGATAATTATCTTTTTTCAGGTGACACACTACTAATTAACGGAACTGGTCGAACAGACTTTCAAAATGGTAGTTCGAAAGATGCTTATAATTCAATTTTTAATAAACTTTTAAAATTACCTGAGGAAACTCTTTTGTACCCTGCTCATGATTATAAAGGTGAAAAAGTAAGCACGATTGGTAAAGAAAAAAAACAAAACCCAAGATTACAAGTAAGTAGTGTTGATGAATATATTGAGATCATGAACAATCTTAATTTAAAAAAACCTGCTCAGATTGATTTCAATGTATCTAAAAATATTAATTTAGGTGTTTAAATTAAATCGAGGACTCTAAAGCTTTATAGATTAGTTCTTTAGTAGTCTCTCCAAGACTTCGATAAACTTCTTTATTATCTTTAAAAATTAAAAGTGTAGTTTGATATTGTACATTAAAAAAATTAGCAATTTCTTTGTTGGTGACATCAAATGCAAAATATTCAATATTTTTAAAATCATTTTTTGCTTTTTGCAAAACTTTCATTTGACTAGCACAGGACATACAATACTTAATCCAAGAGCTCACTACTACAACCTTACCCTCAGATTGTGCCTTATCAAATAATTCTTTTTTAAAAGTTGTTTCCTTTTCCATCGCATTGACATTGAATGCAAATAAAAGAAAACAAAAAGTTAAAATTTTTTTCATGATTGTTTATACAACAAATATTAAAAACCAATAAGAAGCTAAACCTGAAAATATTGTCGCAATTATACTCCTTGAGAAAATACCAATAACCATTGCAATTATTGCTGCTAATATCTTTGGATTATCATCTATTTCAAACAAGCCTTTGTCATTAATAAAAATTGCTGGAAAAATTATCGCAGGAAATATTGCAGATGGCACAAATGATAATATCTCTCTAATTCTATCATTGAACATTTCCTTTTTAATTAAAGCTATCATGGAAAATCTTGTTAGATAAGTGATCAATCCACAATATAAAATTAATGCCCAGTTACTCATGCTTTTTTATTTTTCATTGTTAAAATCATTGCTGTAAATAATCCTGCCAAAGCTGCAACTATGACGTATGCTTTAAAAGGAATATAATTATATCCCAACGTAGCAACCAATCCTGAAATAATTATTACAATCACATTTACCAATTTTCTAAAGTCATTAACTAATAAAGCTAAGAAAGTTAAAGGAACTGCAAAACTTAGTCCAAGTTTTTCTGGAATAGCTGCTCCAAGTATAATTCCTAAAAATGTTGTTGATTGCCATATCACCCAACAAGTAGCTCCCCCACCTACTAAATGAAAATATCTATTATTATCTTTATTCTTTTTTAAATATTCATTTGAAATTGCAAATGCTTGATCGATTAAAAAGTATGAAATAATAATTTTCCAAATTAATTTTAAATCTGATAGATGTTCAGATACGACTGCACCATAAAGTAGATGTCTTGAATTAACAGCCCCAACAGAACTTATTATTACTAAAGATGAAGCTCCTCCTGAAAATAATTGCAATAATACTATTTGCGAAGCACCACCAAAAATTATTAAAGACATTGCCATTGTTTCAATCGGAGTAAATCCAATATCAATAGCCAATACGCCGAATATTAAACCAAATGGGACCACTGGTATCATAAGTGGGCTTACATCAATGATTCCCTTTAAAAAAACTTTAAAGTTACTTTTCATTTTCTAAAAGGTTTTTATTAGAAGCAAACTATATGATCAATATGAATTGGTCTTTTGATACCAAATTTTTCATCCACTTCATGTTGGTGTATATGGTGTGAGTGAACAAATACTGGAATTAAAGTATTACTTGGAGCTCTAAGAGTATAAATAAAATTAGTGCCTCTAAATTTTCGATCAACTACCTCAAGTTTTAAATTACTTGTATCATCATGCTCTAAATCTTCTGGCTGAAGTAATAGTTGCACATTAGCACCTTCTGGATACTCTTTTATAAAATTCCCTTCAATAGTACCTAAATCCCAGTTTTCTAAAGTATTTTTTCCAGTCACCTTTGCTGGAACTAAAATTCCTCTATTTAAAAAATTGACTACTTCAATAGAATTTGGCAAATGATATACCTTGTAAGGATCATCAAATTGTTTCAGTTCTTGATTTAATATTATTCCGCATTTAGATCCTAAATAAAATGCCTCATAAGAGTCATGTGTAACAATGATTGTTGTGATCTTTAATTTATTTAAAATTTTTTTTAATCTTACTTGGATTTCTTCTTTAAAACTTTGATCTACATTTGATAATGGCTCATCAAGTAACAACAAGTCTGGCTGCATTATTAATGATCTTGCTAATGAGGCTCTTTGTGCTTCACCGGCACTTATTTCATGCGGGTATTTATTCAGAATGTGAAATATGTCTAATAAATCTACTATTTCCTTTAAACTAATTTTTTTCTCTTTTTTTTCCTTATTTCTTTCAGAACCAAGCGAAATATTTTTTTCAATAGTGTAATGTGGGAATAGGCTATTATCTTGAAAAGCAAGTGAAACATTTCTTTCTTCTGGCTCTAAGTTAATATTTTCAGAAGATAAAGTTTTTCCATTTAATATAATTGATCCTTTTTTTAATTTTTCAAGGCCCGCAATTGTTCTTAAGATTGTGGTTTTGCCAATTCCTGAAGGACCTAAAAGACATATTACGTCACCTTGATTTTCAATTGCAAAAGAAACGTTTTTAACTTTAGTTATATTACCTACATTAAAATCAACGTTGTTAACTTCAAAAAAATTTTTAGTCATTATTATCTCTTAAAATATATTTAGATGTAACAATTATGAAGAAAGTTGCAATCAAAATCAAAAATAATGAAGGTACCGCAGCAGCCTCAAGTAAATCCTCTGATGCAGAGATATAAGCTGTTGTTGCAAAAGTTTCAAAATTAAAAGGTCTTAAAATGAGAGTAATTGGTAGTTCTCTTATTATCTCTAAAGAGACTAATATTCCAACAAACAATAAAGAATTTCTCAAAAAAGGAATATGAATATTCATAAACGTTTTTCTTTTTGAGTAACCAAGTAAATATGAACTTTCATCAACTGAAATATTAATTTTCTCATAGCCTGATTTAATTCCATTGTATGCAAGTGAATAAAATCTAATAAAGTATACAAGCACTAATCCAAGGATTGATCCTATAAAAACTTTTTTAATAGAAACAAAACCCAAATTTTTAATCACACTATCATCAAACCATGCAATAAAGGTTATGAACGCAACAGCTAAAATTACTCCAGGAATTGCATAACCTGAAATAGATAATGTGGATAAAATATTTAATGTTTTGTTTTTATTTACTCTATTTCCATAATTGGAAACTAAACCAAATATTATCAACAACAGACTTGATAAAATTACTAGATAAAGAGTATTCATTAATAAATCTAAGATTTTTAAATCAAACAAATTTTCTGGAAATATAATTGTCCAATACATCATCTGACTAAGCGGAAATAAAAAGCTTAAAAAGAATACTAAAAAACAAAAAGAAAAAGCTAAAAAAGCTTTTTTACCTGAAAGTTGTATTTTTTGTTTTTGTTTAAATCCTGCCTTGGTATTGAAGTGATATTTGGCATTTTTTCTCGATAAATTTTCTAAGATAAAAAGTGCAAAAATAAATAACAATAAAAAGAACGATAATTGATTTGCAAATGCTAAATCATCAAAAGCAATCCATGAATTATAAATACCTGTTGTTAACGTATTTATTGAGAAGAAATCTACTGCACCAAATTCAGCAAGTGTTTCCATAGCCACCAGCGATAACCCAGCAACTATAGCAGGTCGTGCTGCTGGGAGAATAATTGAATAAAATGCCTTAAACTTTGTAAACCCGAGGTTTTTTCCCAAATCAATTATGTTTTGTGATTGATATAAAAATGACGCTCTAGCTAGAATATAAACGTAAGCATAAAGTGAAAAAGAAATTGATAATACCACACCTAATAAACCATCAAATTTAGGAATGCTTTGGTTGTAATTACTTTCACCAAATAAATTTTTTAAAATAGTATAGGCAGTTCCATAATTTTCAAAAAAAGCTGTTAAGGAATACGCATAGATATAAGGGGGTACAGCAAAAGATAGAATTAGTGCCCATTTAAAAAAATTACTAAACGGAAAATTAAAAAATGAAACCAAGTAAGCTGATCCTGTCCCTATAATAAAAGTTAAAATTAAAACACTCACCAATAAGATTAGGGAATTGAAAATATACTCCAATAAAAAAGTATCTTTTAATACTTGATAGTAATTGGAGGTATTGTCAAAAAAACTGGAAAAGACAGTCAAAATTGGAATAATTACAAATAATGAAATTACAAAAGAAGATATATACCAAAAATTTATTCTCATAATTTATAATCCGCCTTATAAACATGAAAGTATTATGTTCAAGGCCTTAATAAGGAGACAACTTAATTAAGGCGCTTGAACACCCAGAAAATCAAAAATCAAATACTTTTAGGATACGCGGAACCTCCTCAGTTTTAATTTCTGAAAGCTTTCTGTTATTTACTCTTTTGTTGATTTTTTCACACTCCAAACTGCATGGGGAACATGCTTTGGAAGACTTATTTAAATCAACTTCAGAAATAAATTTCTTTTTTTCTTCCATTTGCTATTTCCATCCAGCAGCTGTCATTACTTCAACTGCAGCAGCTTGATTTTTTCCATAAGAAGCTAATTTAGTTTTCATATCTTGTTTGAAATCTAATCCTAAATTATTGACTACTAATGGACTTGGTGAAACACCATCAATCATTGGGAACTCAAAAGTATTATTTGTAAAATGCTCTTGAGACTCTGGAGTTAATAAAAACTCTACTAGTTTAACAGCGTTAGCTTTGTTAGGTGCACCTTTTACTAAAGCAGCACAACTTACATTCATGTGTGTTCCTCTATCATTTTGATTTGGAAAGAAAGCTTTAACTTTTTTTGCAGCTTCCTTTTGCTCTGCACCTTTTTTACCAGATAACATAAGAGCTAAGTAGTAAGTATTAGCTACCGCAATATCAGCTTCGCCCGCTGCAACTGCCATAATTTGTGCTCTATCATTACCTGTTGGTGTTCTTGCCATATTAGCCACAACTCCCTCAGCCCATGCTGCTGTTGCAGCTTTTCCATTATTTTTAATCAAAGACGCTACAAGAGATTTATTATAAATGTTGCTAGATTTTCTTATTACTAATCTACCTTTCCACTTTGGATCAGCTAAACCCTCATAAGTCATTCCAGATAATTCAGCACCAGTTACTCTTTCTGGTGAGTAATAAATTATTCTTGCTCTTTTGGCGATTCCAACCCACTTGTTTGTTCTAAAGCTTTTTGGAACAGCATCTTTAATTGCTGTAGATGTTAAACCACTTTGAAGTGCACCTTTTGCATCCATTGCACCACATCTTCCTGCATCTGCAGTGATATATAAATCAGCAGAAGAGTCTGCACCTTCGCTAATGATTCTTTTTTCTAAAGCACCTGATTTTCCGTTTATCAAATTAACTTTAATCCCAGTCATATTTGTAAACTTAGAATAAAGCTCAGAGTCTGCTTTATAATGTCTTGCATTGAAAACATTAACCTCGTCAGCAATTGCTAATGATGATGCAATTATTGAAAAGACTAACGTTATAATTGATATCTTCCTCATTTATTCTCCGTTATTCCCAGTTCTTCCGCATGATTTAATGAGAATGAGAACTATTCTCATTGAGAATGATTATCAATCGCAATAGTGTCGCAGTCTATTGGGATTTCCAGTCACCTATTTTGCTAAATAAGAAATTTCTAAAAGCTGTTACTCTAGCCGTGTTTTTTAGAGATTGAGGATACACAAAGTGTGCTTCCGTGATTGGTCCCTCTGATTTTGGAAGAACTTTGATTATATTTCTTGAATTACTGACAAGATATTCTGGTAATGCAGCTAGACCAACACCAGCTTCTACTGCTAAAAGCAGTCCCATTACGCTATTAACCTTCATAATAGTCTTTCGTTTTTTTCCATCATGCATTCCTAATTTAAGCGCCCAATCTGGATTATAAACTGGTGATGGAGCTCCTTTGCCAAAAGATATAAATTTATGCTTATTTAAATCAGCTATAGTTTTAGGCATACCATGTTTCTCTAAGTATTTATTTGAGCCATATATAAAGTACTTAAGATCAATTAATTTTTTTTGAATATAATTAAGTTGTTTTGGTCTTCTCATAAAAATACCAATATCAGCTTGTCTAGTGCTTAAATCTAGCTCTTTGTCCTCAAAAATAAGCTCTATTTCTACCTCCGGGTTTAAACGCATAAATTCTTCAATTCTTGGTGTTAACCAATGTGTGCCGAAACTTCTAACTGTTGTAATTGTTAATTTGCCAGTAGGTTTATTTTTTTGATCTCCTAGAGAGGTTTCAACTTCTTTTAATTTGCTAATAACTTCATGAGCAGTCTTAAAAACATATTCTCCATTTTCTGTAAGTGTCAGCCCTCTTGCATGTCTTTCAAATAACTGAACTTTTAGATCTTGTTCTAAAGATTGAATTTGTCTACTAATTGCAGATTGACTAAGGTTTAAATTAACAGTGGCATTAGTAAAACTTCCTGCCTCCGCTACTGCATGAAAAATCTTAAGTTTGTCCCAATCCATTATTTATTTAAATCAACCAAAACTCTCCCAGAAATTTCACCCTTTAATATTTTAGGATAAGTTTCAATTAACTCCTCTAAGCTAACTGTTTGAACTGATTTTTCTATTAAATTAAAGTCAATTAGTTTTGCTGCTTCACCCCAAATAAATTCTCTTCTTTTGATACTGCAATTAGCAGAGTCCATTCCCCAAAGTTTTATTCCTCGTAACATAAATGGAATAACATTAGTGTTAAGCTCATTAGTACTTGCATTACCACAGACTGCTATTATTCCATTTGAATTAGTTTGAACAATTGCATTTGCTAAAATTTTTCCACCGACTGTATCAACTACTCCATCCCATAAACCTTTATCTATAAGCTTAGGATCTTTATCAAATTCACTACGATTTATAACATTTTTAGCACCTAACGATTTAAGATAATCTGCTTTTGAGTCTTTGCCTGATACAGCTGTTACATTGTATCCCATTTTATTTAGTATCATTACCGCAATACTTCCTACTCCTCCTGATGCTCCAGTAACTAAAACATCATTTACTTTTGCACCAAGTAATATTTCTTCTCTTGCTTTAATTGCAAATGCAGCCATCAAAGAAGTGAAGCCTGCAGTTCCTAAAATCATTGCTTGTTTATTAGTTAAGTCATCCGGTTTCTTAACTAAAAAATCACCATTGACTTTTGCCATTTGCGAGTAACCACCATAAAAGATTTCTCCAACTCTAAACCCAGTCAAAATTACTTGATCACCTGACTTAAACTTTGAATTTTCACTGTCAACAACAGTTCCTGAAAAATCAATTCCAGGGATGTGAGGAAATTCTTTTACTAATCTTCCACCATTTTTTAAAATCATTCCATCTTTAAAATTTAGATCTGAATAATCTACTTTGATAGTGACATCACCATGTTTTAAAAAACTTTTATCTACTGATTTTACTTCTCTTGTAAAGTTGTCACCTTCTTGATTTAAAACTAATGCTTTAAATTGATCTGACACTTTTAATCTTTTGAATTGCTAATTAACCTTAAATATCTATTTTGATAACTTAGATCTTCTTTGAATTGACCTAAATAATAATTTGTAACTGTTGTTGCTTGTTCTTTTTTAATTCCTCTCATCGTCATACACTGATGAGTTGAGTCTATTGTCACTGCTACTCCTTTGGCATCCAGTGCCCCCATTAGTGTATTCGCAATTTGCATAGTTAATCTTTCCTGAGTTTGTAGTCTTTTTGAGAAAACTTCAACAACTCTTGCCAATTTACTTAACCCAACAACTCTTTCATTGGGAATGTAAGCTACATGAGCTTTACCTATAATAGGTGCCATGTGATGCTCACAATGACTTTGAACAGAAATATTCTTTTGAATAACCATGTCATCGTAACCATCAACATCACCAAAAGTTTTATCTAAAACTTGGATAGGATCTTCTTTGTAACCTTTGAAATACTCCTTGAATGCTTTAACCACTCTTTTTGGTGTTTCCAATAATCCTTCTCTACTTGGATCTTCACCCATCCAAGCTAAAATAGTTTTAAAAGCTTCTTCAGCTTCCTTATCAGAAATCTTTTTAGAATTTTGATTATTATCTATATCTTTAACTAATTTCATGGTGGGTTTTATACCTATAAATGCGTATTTTTAAAATATTTAATATATCGAGATATGTGCTACATAATCACCGAATATGTTCAAAAAAAGAGAAAATGTGCTTGAAATTGAAGAGGGGAATCTACTTTCTCCTAAATTTGATAATGATGGATTAATCCCTGTTATCACAATGTGTTCTCAAACAAAAGAAATTTTAATGCATGGTTATATGAATGTTGAAGCGTTAAAAAAAACTATCGAAACAAAAGAGGCTCATTATTACAGCAGATCAAGAAAAGCTATCTGGCATAAAGGTAAAACAAGTGGTTTTGTTCAAAAAGTAACTGAAATTAAAATTGACGATGACCAAGATTCTGTTTGGTTAACTGTTGATATTGGTGATGGCGCTAGCTGTCATGTTGGTTATCGATCTTGTTTTTATAGATCTATCCCACTTGGACCTATTGAAAATGGACGAGAAGTAGAAATGAAATTTACCGAAAAAGAAAAAAAATTTGACCCTGAAAAAGTTTATAAGGGTCAACCCAATCCAACTAAAATTTAATATAATCATGAAAGTATTTAATCCTTTTGGTCCTAAGATTGCTATAACTAAAATTCCAAAAAAAATAATAAATAAAATAAATAAAGAAGTGGATTTGATTATAAATAATAAATCTAGATCAAAAAAAAGTGATTATTCTAAAGAACTTGTCGGTCAAGTAAAACAAGAGATAAGATTATCAAATAAATTTGTAAATAAACATATTTTAAAGTTTATTAAATTAAATGTGAAAAAATATATCAAGCAATGTACCAACAAGAACGTAAAAAAAATGAATCTAAAAAGTTTTTGGGTGGTAAGACAATATAAGAATGAATATAACCCAGTTCATTTTCATAATGGTAACATCTCAGGAGTTGGCTATTTAAAGATACCAAAAAATATTACTAAAGGGACAAAAAGACTTAAAACGAATGGAACTATAGATTTTATACATGGTTCAAAATCTTTTTTAAGTAATAGTTTACATAATCACAATCCTAAAGTTGGTGATATGATTATATTTCCAAATTATTTAATGCATACTGCTTATCCTTTTAAAAGAGAGGGTGAGAGAAGATCTTTTTCATTTAATTTAGATATTGATAAAAAAACATTTAATGTTTTCTATGGATAAAATTCAAAAAAATGTTCTTGGTGAAAAGTTAGAGGAATGTTCTCTAGATCCTTTAACAGGTTGGTATCGAGATGGCTGTTGTAATACTGATGAAAATGATCATGGTTTACACACAGTTTGTGCAAAAGTTACAACGGAATTTTTAGAGTGGTGTAAAGAAGCTGGGAATGATTTAATTACCCCACACCCTGAATTTGGATTTCCCGGCTTAAAAGATGGTGATGGATGGTGTGTTTGTGCCACTTGGTATGCTCGTGCAGTAGAAGCTGGTAAAGGTTGTCCAATATTTTTAAAGAGCACTCATGAAAACACACTTAAAATTTTACCAATCGAAACTTTAAAGAAATTTGCAATAGATCTATCTTAATTACATATTACCATACTTAGGTCCACCACCACCTTCTGGAGTAACCCAAGTAATATTTTGTGATGGCTCTTTAATATCACAAGTTTTACAATGAATACAATTTTGAGAATTAATCACAAACTTTTGGACATTGTTTTCATTTTGAACTTCATAAACTCCAGCTGGACAATATCTTTGAGCAGGTTCGTCAAATTTTTCTAGAGTATAATTAATTGGCAAATTTGGATCTTTCAATTTCAAATGCACCGGTTGATTATCAGCGTGATTTGTTCCAGTTAAATAGACCGAGCTTGTTTTATCAAAAGTGATGATATTATCAGGTTTTGGGTATTCAATTTTAGGCATTTCATTTGCTGGCTTAAGTGTTTCGTGATCAGCATGTTTATGTTTTAAAGTAAAAGGCATTCTACCTCTAAATAAAATTTGATCTATTCCTGTAAAAATAATACCCAAAATGAGACCCCAGCTAAAACTTGGTTTGACATTTCTAGCCTTATAAAGTTCGTCATAAATCCAGCTATTTTTGAACTTTTCCTCAAAGATCGACAAATCTTTTTTCAATTTAAAATGATCATCAATAGTTTCAGCAGCTATCATTCCACTTTTCATGGCTGTATGCGAACCTTTTATCTTGGGCATATTAAGCGTACCCGCATCACATCCAACAAGTAATGCACCAGGCATAAACATTTTCGGTAAACTTTGAAAACCACCTTCAATTAAAGCTCGCGCTCCATAAGAAATTCTTTTTCCACCTTCAATAATTTTTCTAATTGCTGGATGAGTTTTAAATCTTTGAAATTCATCAAAAGGAGATAAGTGAGGATTTTTATAATCTAATCCAATGACATAACCTAAGAAAACTTGCTTGTTCTCAGCGTGATATATAAAACTTCCACCATAAGTGTTTTTATCTAATGGCCAACCAGCTGTATGCATGACCATCCCTTCTTCATGATTTTTTTCATCTATTTCCCAAATTTCTTTAAAACCAATTCCATATTGTTGAGGATCTTTGCCTTTATCTAATTCAAACTTGTTAATTAATTGTTTACCCAAATGACCTCTACAGCCCTCTGCGAAAACAGTTACTTTACCAATAAGATCAATACCAGGCTCATAACTATCTTTTTTAATTCCTTCTTTATCTAAACCCATATCTTGAGTTGCAACTCCTTTAACAGAGCCGTCATCGTTATATAATATTTCACTTGCCGGAAATCCTGGAAAAATTTCAACACCTAGTGCTTCGGCTTGTTCTGCAAGCCATCGACATAAGTTTGCAAGACTAATTATATAATTTTTATGATTTTTTTGAACTGCTGGAAGCAACCATGTTGGCCAGCTTAATGATTTATTTTTTCCTAAAAATAAAAATTTTTCTTTAGTAACTTTAGTTTTGATAGGTGTATCTAGTTCTTTCCAACCAGGGATTAACTCATCTAAAGCTCTTGTTTCAAAAACATTCCCGCTTAATATATGTGCACCTATTTCAGATGCTTTCTCTAACAAACAAATATTTAATTCTGAATTAAGTTGTTTTAATCTAATAGCTGTGGCTAGTCCTGATGGACCCCCACCTACAATAACTACATCATATTCCATTGTCTCTCTGGACATACTCAATTTTTTACAGATTATATTATTTTTGTATAGTGTTTAATTTGTTCAATTCCTCTAAGAACTGAGGAACTGCTTCAAAAAGATCAGCTTCAAGTCCATAATCTGCGACACTAAAAATTGGCGCTTCACCATCTTTATTGATCGCCACGATCACTTTACTTTCCTTCATACCAGCCAAATGTTGAATAGCACCTGAGATACCAACAGCGATATACAAATCAGGAACAACAACTTTTCCGGTTTGACCAACCTGATGATCATTACTTATATATCCTGCATCAACTGCGGCTCTTGAGGCTCCGATAGCTGCATTTAATTTATCAGCTAAAGAAGTAATTAATTTAAAGTTATCACCACTCTGCATTCCTCTTCCACCTGAAACAACAACTCTTGCTGTACCAAGTTCAGGTCTGTCTGATTTGACTTCTTCTCTTTTGATAAATTTTGTTTTTGCAAATTCTTCACCAGGATCTGCTTTTTCTATAGGAGCTGATCCACCTGAGCTTTCACATGGATCAAAAGATGTAGGTCTAATGGTTACACATTTTTTTGCATCCTTGCTTTTAACAGTTGCAAAAGCGTTTCCTGCATAAATTGGTCTTAAAAAGGTATCAGGCGCAATAACTTTGATAATATCACTTATTTGCGATGTATCTAAAGCAGCAGCAATTCTTGGCATTAAATTTTTGCCAAAAGTATTTGCTGAACTGATAATATGTGAATAATTTTCAGCTAATTTTACAATTACTGGCGCAAAATTTTCAGCAACAAAATTTTCATAGTGAGCAGCTTCAACTTGAATAACTTTTTTGATTAATGGTAATTCTGAAAGAGCTTTTGCAGCTTCATCACAATTATGTCCAATAATCACTGCATGTACATCACTATCAATTTGAGAAGCTGCTGTACTTGCATTTAGTGTGAATGGCTTTAACTCTTTGTTATTATGTTCTGCAACTAATAAAACCGACATTATATTACCTTAGCTTCATTTTTTAATTTTTGAACCAACTCAGCAACACTTGAAACTTTTATTCCAGCTTTTCTCTTTGGTGGCTCCTCAACTTTAACTTGCTCGATTCTAGGAGTTATATCTACCCCTAAATCTGACGCATTTAATTGTTCTATAGGCTTTTTCTTTGCCTTCATTATATTTGGTAATGAGGCATACCTTGGTTCGTTTAATCTCAAGTCACAAGTTACTATTGCTGGAACATTAATTTCTATCGTTTCTAAACCTTCATCTATTTCTCTAGTAACTTCTAATTTACCATCTTTAATTTCAATTTTAGATGCAAAAGTTGCTTGGGGCCAATTTAAAAGTGCGCTTAACATTTGACCTGTTTGATTACAATCGTCATCGATTGCTTGTTTACCCATAAAAACTAAATCTGGTGTTTCTTTTTCAACAATTTTTTGTAACAATTTTGAAACAGCGAGCGGTTCAATTATACCTTCAGTCTTAACAAGTATTCCTCTATCTGCCCCAACTGCTAAAGCTTTACGAACTGTTTCTTGAGCTTTGTCTTCACCAATACTTACTGCAACAACCTCTGTAGCTTTACCGGCTTCTTTAATTTTAACTGCTTCTTCGATCGCATTATCATCAGGTGGATTAGTAGACATTTTAACATTGTCAGTTACAACACCTGTGTTGTCTTCCTTAACTCTAATTTGAACGTTGTAATCAATTACTCTTTTTACTGCGACTAAAATTTTCATTAAGCTCTCAATAATTTATTTTCAGCGTCATAAGGACTTTCATCTAATATTGTAGCTTCATACATCTTGCCTAAAATATCAACCTTAAGTTTCTCCCCTACGTTAGCCAAGTCTGGTTTTACCATTGCTAATGCAATTGACTTATCTAATCTAAATCCATATTCACCACCTGTAGCTCTTCCAACAACTTTGTCATCTTTATAGATTGGATTATTTCCTAATACATCTGAGTCAGTTGTATTATGAACTTCGAGAGTAACTAATTTATTATCAAAACCTTTTTCTCTCCACTTATTTAATGCTTCGAGACCTATGAAATTTCCTTTGTTGGGATGGACAAACCTATCTAAGCCTGACTCATATGGAGAATATTCAATCGATAATTCTGTTCCGACTAATTTATAAGATTTTTCAATTCTCAAACTATTCATTGCTCTGATCCCAAAAGGTTTCAGTCCTAAATCTTTTCCAGCTTCCATTAATTTATCAAAAATATGATTTTGGTATTCAATTGGATGATGTAATTCCCAACCTAATTCTCCAACAAAGTTTACCCGCATCGCATTGACTGGGGCATAACCAACATTAACATTTTTAGCTGTTAACCATTTAAAGTTTTCATTAGAAAAATCATCTGTGGAAACTTTTTGCATTAATTGTCTTGCTTTTGGTCCAGCTACAACAAGTACCCCTGTACTATTAGTTAAATCTTCAAATATCACTGATCCATCAGTTGGCATCCATTTTTGAATCCAATCGTGATCTAATCTTAAATTTGCACCTGCTGAAACAAGGTAATAGCTGTTTTCGGCCTCTTTCATGATCGTAAATTCTGAATGAACTCCACCTTTGGTATTTAGTGCATGACATAGATTGATTCTGCCAATTTTTTTTGGAAGTTTATTTGCAACTAAATAATCTAAAAATTCCTCAGCTTTAGGACCTTTAATTCGACATTTTGCAAATGCCGTCATATCTAATAGACCAACATTTTCTTTTACATTTTGACACTCTTTTTTAATTGCATCAAACCATTTTGATCTTCTAAATGACCAATCATCTTTTTGTTCCATACCATCTGTTGCAAAAAAATTGGGTCTCTCCCAACCAAATTTTTGACCAAACACTGCGCCTAAATCTTTCATTCTCTCATAACATGGAGACGTTCTTAATGGTCTTGCAGCTGGTCTTTCCTCATCAGGATAATGAACAATAAAAACATGGCTATAAGCTTCTTCGTTTTTTGCTTTTAAATAAGATTTGGTTGCGTAATTTCCGTAACGTCTAGGTTCAACACCAAGCATATCAATTGTTGGTTCTCCATCAACAATCCACTCCGCTAGTTGCCAACCTGCACCACCAGCAGCTGTAATACCAAAACTATGCCCCTCATTAATCCAAAAATTTTTCAATCCCCAAGCTGGACCAACTATTGGATTGCCATCAGGCGTATAACAAATTGCTCCATTGTAAACTTTTTTAACTCCCACCTCACCAAAAGCAGGAACTCTGTGAATAGCACCTTCAATATGAGGTGCCAGTCGATCTAAATCTTCTTGAAATAATTCGTATTCAGAATCTTTTGATGGTCCTTCAACATAACAAGCTGGAGCACCATCTTCATAAGGACCTAAAATTAATCCTCCTGCTTCTTCTCTCATATACCATCTGCTATCACTATCTCTTAAGACACCCATCTCAGGTAATCCTGCTTTTTTTCTTTTTTGAATTTCTGGATGAGGTTCTGTCACGATATATTGATGTTCCACAGGTATTACTGGAATATCTAATCCAACCATTTCACCTGTTTGACGTGCAAAATTTCCTGAGCAAGAAATAACATGCTCACATTCAATTGAACCTTTATCAGTTTCAACTACCCAACCACTTTTTGTTTGTCGGATGGCTGTAACAGCAGTATTTCTATAAATCTCCGCTCCTCTATTTCTTGCACCTGCAGCTAAAGCTTGCGTTAGATCAGCTGGCTGAATGTATCCATCCTCAGGATGTTGAATAGCTCCGATTAAATCATCGGTATGACATAAAGGCCAAATTTCTTTTACTTGTTGTGGTGTTAAAAATTTTACATCAACACCAATTGTTTTGGCAACACCAGCATACTGATGATATTCATCCATTCTATCTTTTGTACTTGCTAAACGAATATTTGAAACAACACTAAAGCCAACATTTTTTCCAGTCTCTTCCTCTAATGTTTTATAAAGATTTACTGCATACTTATGCAATTGACCAACTGAGTAACTCATATTAAACAGCGGGAGTAATCCTGCTGCATGCCAAGTTGATCCAGATGTAAGTTCTTTTCTCTCAACTAAAACAACATCAGACCAGCCTTTTTTTGCTAAATGATAAAGAGCACTTACTCCAACGACACCACCACCAACTACAACCACTTTAGTTTTTGATTTCATTAAGCGATTCCTACTAAATTTTTATTCATAACGAAACAAAATTGTCATTTTTAATCATATGGAGCTCCCTAATGGAATTGGGCTGGAAACCATGGTTGTTAACCAGCAATCTTTTAGTGGACCATCTGTTTCATACTTTTCAACTTGCCAGTTAAACTTATGATAAATTTTATCTTTATCTAAAAGGATCACTTCAAATTGAGCCCAATTTTCACCACTTCCTAGCTTTGTTATGGTGTGACTTAAGTGATTGATCATCATTTGATAAGAGTCTCCTTTAATCATTCTTTTGAATTTATCTAAAGGACCAGTAACTTTTTTATTGTTAGGATGGGCAAAGTTCCAAGTCTGCTCTATGCCGCTATCCTTATAAATAAGGTCATTATTTTGAAGTCCTGATAATTGAATTTCTATAACTCTACCAGGTTTGATGTCACTATTGGGTTTTAGTAATTCTGCCTTTGCTATTGATATAAAAATAAAAAAAATAAAAAGAGCATTTGATATTATTTGAATTTTTTTTATCATTTTCTAAAAATTATTGATTTTAGTCTTGTAGAACAGGAAAGGCTTGACGTATTTTTAAGAAATGTTTTTGATATTCCATTTTGGTACATCGGTCCTCGATATATTCAATTTTGTTTTTAATAACTAATTTTTTCGCTTGTTCATTTTTAATTCCAAGCTGTAACCACAAAACTTTTGCTTTAATATTAACTGCATCTTTTGCAATATCTAAAGCTTCTTTTGAAGGTCTAAATACATTTACTATATCAACTTTATCTTTAATATCGGTAATTTTACCACACACGTCTTCTCCTAAAATTTTTTGACCTTCAGCTTTAGGATTTACAGGGTAAACTTTAAAACCATATTTCTGCATATATTTCATGACAATAGTTGATGCTTTTGTAGGATCATTGCTCACTCCAACCATTGCGATCTTTTTATATTTTGAAAGGATTTCTTTTATATCATTCATTGTTTATTTTGGATTTTTTGCTTACAGAACTCTTTAGCTTCTTCAACTGTCATAGGGGTATCTAACTTTTTACTCCCAGCAATACATGCTTCAATTGCTTTATTTTGATTATGGCCTCTAAAGTTATAAATAATAATTATTCCAATTATTAAAAAAAAAATAAGTAAAATATTTTTTTTCATTATTTATTTTTCCATTTAGGTTTTCTTTTTTCTAAAAAAGCTGAAATCCCCTCTTTGGCATCCAAAGCCATCATATTTACCGTCATCATTTTGCTGGTATGAGCGTACGCTTTTCTAAGAGGCATCTCTAATTGTTTATAAAATGTTCGTTTACCAATTTTAATTGTTAGATTTGATTTAGATGCAATCTTTTTTGCAATTTTTAAAACCTCATTATTTAATTTAAATTTTGAGAAACAATCATTTATTAAACCAATTTCTTTTGCAAAATTTGCTTTGATTGGCTCGCCTGTAAGTAACATTTTCATCATTGATTTTTTATTAATTTTTCTACTTACAGCAACCATTGGCGTACTACAAAATAATCCAATATTTACTCCAGGAGTTGCAAATAATGCATCTTTAGTACTATAGGCTAGATCACAACTAGCAACTAACTGACAACCAGCAGCATAGGCTGCTCCATGCACTTTGGCGATAACAGGTTTATTACCCTCTACTATTTGAAGCATTAACTTAGAACACAGATTAAATAACTTTTGATATTTGTTTCTTACCTTTAAACTTTTTACTTCTTTAAGGTTATGACCTGCACTAAAACCTTTTCCAGCACCTTCTATAATGATTACTTTTGTTTTTTTATCTTGATCAAGTTTTTTGAGAACTTTAATTAGATCATTTAAATTTTTAAAAGATAATGAATTATATGTTTTAGGATCATTAATTTGAACTATAGATATGCCGTTGGATAAGTTCTTCACTAATATATTCATCAAAAATTCTATTTGAGTTTGCCTTCTTCTCTCATCTTGGCTCTTATCTTCGTTGCCGATATTTTTTGTATTTCCTCTGACAACACTATCTCTTCAATTTTGTAACCAACCCCTCTACCATAACAAATATTTGTAATATTAGGGACTAACATAATTTTAAAACGACCTTCAAACTCTGGGTTAAGTCTATCTTCTATATTTTTTTTTACAGTGTCAAAATCGAAAGGATTATCATCTACTCCTTGTACATCTCTTATTTGAATACAAACTTGTCCAGTTTTTTTGATAATTTCTTTAAATAAAGTGTAATGACCATCGTGGAATGGTTGCCATCTTCCTAACATTTGTGCTGTCGGCTTTTTATTATCCCACTGATATGTCATTTTTTTTATATCTTTATATATTTTTGGTGCCCAATTTTTAGCATCTTGTGTAATAACATGAAAGTTATACTTATCTGGTTTGACAAACATCTTATTAGTATCATCAAACCTACCTTCTTTTATTGTATCAACCCAAATAACGTAATCTGAGGGAAATAAGCTTCTAGCTTCAGGAGTTGGACAAATAAAATCTGCAACAACATAATTGTCGTCTTCTCGAAGTTTTAAAGCAAAATCAGCCATCCTTTTTGCCTGTCTTTTTCTTCCCTCTTCAGAAAAATCCCAATCACTTGCTTCTCTTCTTACCTCATCTGCATTAAGCCTTTTTGCATTTAATAATGGTGCAAGTTCATTAGCCAAAGTTGTTTTTCCAGACCCTGGTAGACCCATTATTAATATAATTTTCATGAATTCATTTATTTTGATTATAAGGCATTAAATAAAGATTATATTACACGATTAATTTCTTTGACAGCATTTTCAAAAAATATAATCATTATTAGATGAATTTTTCTTTAGAAATTGGACCTCAGACAGATCTGGATACTGTCCCTGCTGTAAAAGATATTTATATCACCATGCTACCTGGGGGAGATTATAAAGAAACAGCTCAACAAGCAGTTGAGTTGGTGAAGAAAGGTTTCAATCCAGTCCCACATTTTCCTGCAAGGTCTATGCAGGATGAAAAACAACTAAAAGATTATGTTTCGAGATGTAAAGATGGTGGTGTCAAACAAGTTTTAGTTATAGGGGGAGGCAGAGAGCCTATGGGAAAATTCGATAGCTCTTTTCAACTTTTGGAGACTGGTTATTTTGAGAAGATGACGATAGGAATTGCTGGACACCCAGAGGGGAGTCCTGATATATCCGATTCAGATTTAGAAAAAGCTATGAAAGATAAAAAGCCTTACGCTGATTATATTGTAACTCAATGGTTACTAGATCCTCAGCCAATTATAGACTTTATTTCTAAACAAAGCGTACCAGTGCATGTGGGAATTACTGGGCCTCTAAAAATATCTAGCTTAATAAAGTTTGCTAATATAGTTGGTGCAAAAAATTCCTTAAATTTTCTTAAATCTAATTTTAGTAAGGCGTTAGATTTATTTAAACCTAAAGACCCAAATGATTTAATTGGGAAAATTAAATCGCATACTGATTTTTTCCACATTTATACATTCGGCGGCTTGAAGGAAACTAACAAGTGGTTGAAGGAGAATAGTTATGTCTAAAGAGTTTGACTATACTAATTTAAAGCATGTTACTTCTGTAGATCAATCAGATCGAAAAGTACCATATAACTTAAGGCAAAGTGGACCAACAAAAGTTGAAATGTTAATTTCAACAAGAGTAAGAAAATCACCTTATTGGCATTTATCTATGCAAGCAGGTTGTTGGAGAGCGACAGTTTACAATCGTATTTATCATCCAAGAGGTTATGTAAAACCAGAAGATGGTGGTGCAATGGTTGAATATGATGCAATTGTTAATCATGTAACTATGTGGAATGTTGCAGTTGAAAGACAAATTCAAGTCAAGGGTCCGGATGCAGAAAAATTTGTTGATTATGTAATTACAAGAGATGCAACAAAAATTTCACCGATGAGAGCGAGATACGTAATTTTATGTAATGCTTATGGTGGAGTTTTAAATGATCCAATTCTTTTAAGAATTTCAAAGGATGAGTTTTGGTTTTCATTATCAGACTCTGATATTGGTTTATACTTACAAGGTGTTAATGCGGATGGAAGATTTAATTGCACCATTGAAGAAATTGATGCTTGTCCTGTTCAAATACAAGGTCCAAAATCAAAAGCTCTAATGAAAGATTTGTTAGGTGATCAAGTTGATTTAGAAAATATGCCGTTTTATGGTTTAGCTGAAGTTAAAGTTGCTGGGCGAAGTTGTGTGATTTCTCAATCGGGCTTTTCTGGAGAAGCTGGTTATGAGATTTATTTAAGAGATGCAACTTTATATGCTGATGACATGTGGAATGCTGTGCTTGAGGTTGGAAAAAAACACCAGCTAATGGTTATTGCACCTGCTCACCACAGAAGAATTCAAGCTGGTATTTTATCTTGGGGTCAAGATATGGATCAACAACATAATCCTTATCAATGTAACTTAGGCTACCAGGTTTCTTTATCAGGAAAAGGTGAATGGAACAAAACTTCTGATTATGTTGGTAAAGCGGCTCTAGAAAAAATGGGTAAAGAACTTAAGGATGGTAAAAAACCATACGCACTTCAATTAGTTGGATTGGAGTTGGGTGGAAAACCTATTGATGATTATGCACCAGATTTTTGGTTAATATCAAATGAGAGTGGTGGAGATCCAGTTGGTTTTATTACTTCACCATGGTGGCATCCTGAAAAGAAAACAAACATTGCAATGGGATATGTTCCTTTTGATGGGACATTAAATGCAAATGGATTTCCAAAAGGTAAGGTTGGAACTAAATATAAAGTACATTTACCTGAAAAATACTCTGATACTCCAGGTAAGCCTGTAGATGCAGTAATAGTAGATATTCCATTTAAAGAATCTTTCAACGCTAATACAAGAGAAGTTTCAAAAGGTTAATCTGATTTTGGGGGAGTTTACTCCCCCATCATCTTAAATGACAAAAGGTTTCTTAATAGTAATTTGCATTATTATAGCTATTGCTTTAATAATATTCCCATTAATCGTATCTTACAAAGAGCAAAAAAATAAAAAAAAATAAATGTTTGGTGAATTTCTAAGTATTATTTTAAAATCTATTAAACTAGATAAAACACTTTATTCCGATAGTAAAAATTTTGGTGAAGCCTCAGTTTATTTTGCAGGCATTATTATGATTTTAGATGGAATAGCTGGGGCAGTTGCTGCAAACACAGTTTTTAAAACAGCTGTGGCGATGTCAGGAGTGACTGCAATATTAACTTGGTTTGTTTGGGCAGTACTAATCTTTGTTATTGGGGTAAAACTATTTCCTGATAAAAATAGTAAAGTTCCATTTAAAAAAGTATTGACTGCAGTTGGTTTCGCTCACGCACCTGGTCTGTTAAGATTTTTTGCTGTGACACCAGAATTAATGATACCTATAATTTTTCTTACGCAATTTTGGATTTTTGCTGGATTAATTATTTCGACGCGACAAATTCTTAATCTTAAATCAAATTTAAAATCATTTGGAATAGTCTTTATGTCATTTTTGATTATTGTCTTTTTATCTATTTCATTTGTGATAAGTCGAATGAACGCCTTACCGATCAATCATATTTAGATTGGAAAAATTGTCTTAGAAACTCTGCAAGACTTACAAATTTTAAAACCAGTTAGAATCAAGTTTTGAGTAACACTTTCATGCTGTTCTTTACATTCATCACAAATATCATCTAAATCCTTTAGATTTTTTTCTATTTCTTTATCCTCAGTCATTATCAGTCAAACCAGCTCCCGCTGCACCCTCTTTTAAACTATCAGTTTCCTCTACAAATGTATCTTCTGCAAGTTTGTAGAGATTTTTCCAATCTTGATCTGAAAAGTTATCTTCATTGTTTAAAAAACTTATTTCTACTTTTTTTGCTAACTTTGGCATTTCTTTATCCCATATATTAGAAGAGATACTCACATTAAAATTCAATAAAAATTTACAATCATCAAATGAAATTAATAATTTTTTTCCAATTATTTCTGAAGCTCTACTTAAAAAAGATAAAAGCAGCAATGGATAAGCAAGATTTTCAACTGAACACTTTTTTAAATTCTCGATGTTTTTTACTTGGTCAATAAAATTAACACCTAACATAATTGGACAAAAAGATGATCCATCTGATTTGTTAATCTTATTGATTAGTTTTATCTCTTCGAAATTTTCTTTTTTTTTATTTTGATAATATTGATTAAGATGCTTGATCGCTGGAAAACCAAATAATTCAGATAATCTTATAGATTTACCAACTTCCTCTGCTATACCCCATGAATAACCAGCACCTCGACTTGCTCTCTTAGCTGTAGTTTCTATCTCACTTAAGGATTTCATAATTTAAGAATGGGTTTTATAAACCCATTGCTCATCATAATCTTTTAACTCATTTGGGAGTGGCGCACCTTGAAACATACATATTCTCAACCACTTATCAGATCTTGGATCAAATTTTAAAGCTCCAAAAAAAGATAACTTTAATCTCAACATATCAATTGGAACTAATTTTTCTCCAATAGTATTATCTTGTATTTCTGAATATGGAAATTTTTCAATAATGAAGGCTCTTCTAACAACATGTCTTAAATCAGAATTATCAATTAAAAATTGATTTATCTTTAGATTATTTTTTAAAGGTAATAATCTTTCATATAGTTTTTTTATATCTCTGGCTATTGCCAAGGGTTGCTCTAAATCTGCACCATTTTCCTCAAAACGATTAGCTAATCTTGGTTCTTCTTTATTTTTTGAAATAAACCAAAATTTCTGATTGCTCTCTTCCATATTGAAATTAATTTTTAAAATATCCGAATATTTATTTTCTAAAATCTTTTTTAAATCTCCTACATTACGTTCAGTTGGAATATTAAAGTATTTTTCTTCCTCAGAGCTCATTTGCGCAATCAACGGCTGAACTATATCACCAAATGGCTCCATCATTATTGAGACAACGTATTCAATGCACTCTTCACAAGTTTCTTTCTCTAGCCAAAGATAAATTTTATTAAAAGGATAATCTTTTTGAAAATCAAATTCATTTTCTAAGAAATTGATGAATCTTTTAATATCTTTGAGCAAAAGTTTAATTTTTTTGAGTTGATATTCACTTTCTGTATTCCAGCTAGTTATATTTTTAAGAGAACTTTTCACACAATCTTTAAATAAATCTCTATCTTGTGTTTTAACAATTTTAATTTCTCTTATTTTTTTAAGTGCAATTTCTCTACTAAGTATCCAATTATTTAATAAAGTTGGATGATTAACAATAAATGGAGCCATTCCTAATCCAGTAGAATTTCCTATACCCAAATTTCTACAAATTTTAGGATCTAGTTTAACAGCTGAATTAGGATTTTTATTTTTTGCAACATGATTAACTTGATCAAACGTAAATTGTCTAACTAAATAAACTAACATCATCTCTAATCTGAATGGTCCATTAATTTCCTCTCTATTTTTAATTCTGAATCGATCTGCTAAACCAAACTTACCTGATCCATAAACTGCAGTCGTTCTGTATAAATATCCAACTTTTTCAAGTAGCTCTAAATCAGGCTGGTTTCCATTGCTTAAACTTTCAACAACATGATCAAACACTCTAACAGATTTATTTGCTCTAGATAATGTTAGCTCTTTGTAAGACAACCTACCAACTTCCTGTTTTGGAACTTCATTTCTTAATCTGTCAATATCTTCTTTAAAAGGTACTCCATCATGTAATGTAAAAGCTGCATCCCACTTAGTTGCTATTACTCTATCCGATCTTTCATCATCATTAATTTTGTTCGCATAACAGATTAAAGAATAAACCCTGTCTTTTTTTTTAAAGGAGTATACTGCTGTGCCATAACCTTCTTGGTCTAAATCAAACAAGTCTCTATTATATTGCCAATCTTTAAATTCGCTTAAAAAACTTCGTAAAAAAGATAATCTTGATTGGTGAAAGGAACCAAGTCTTGATAACTTCATTATGATGTTTGGATCTCTTAATTCTATATTCATATTTAGATAGTTTTATAAAAGTTATACCAATTGTTACCTAGTATTCCATTAGTCTCAGTCTCTGAAAAACCAACCTTTTTTAAACCTACTTCTAAGTTTTTAAAACCTCTTGCATCCTCAAACCAATTAGGCTGTTTAGGAAACCCTGGTTTATTTTTAGAGCCCTCTCCATAATTTTTATTTTTTGACCAGGTTCCATTTCTCATCCATTCAACAACTTCATCTGGTTGATATAAACAAAGATCTGATCCTATACCAATATTATTAATATCCATTATTTCTGCTGTTTTGGCCACCATTTCACAAAAGCTTTCTAGAGAACAATTTGTATTATCTTTAAGATGATGTGGGTATAAAGACAAACCTAATATTCCGCCACTATCACTTAAAATTTTTAATAACTCAGAAGATTTGTTTCTTTTTGCTGCGTGCCAAAAAGATGGATTTGCATGAGTGATCGCTATAGGTTTTTCACTAAATTCAATTGCATCAAAAGTACTTTTTTCGGCTGAATGGGACATGTCCACTACGATACCAACTCTATTCATTTCTCGGATAACTTCCCTTCCGAAATTAGTTACCCCACTATCATTTTTTTCATAACAACCCGTCGCCAACAATGATTGATTGTTATAAGTGAGTTGCATAAATCTACATCCAAGACTATGAACTTTTTCAACTAAATTAATATCATCTTCTATTGGAGAGCAATTTTGAAAACCAAAAAAAATTGCAGTTTTATTCTCATTATTTGCTTTTTCAATATCTTTAAAACTTTGACCTAAAAAAATTAAATCTGAATTTTCTTTTAATAAAATTTGCCACTTTTTAATTTCATTTTGAAGTTCATCAAAGTCTTCATGATAGACTATTGTAACATGAACTGCATCTAAACCAGCCTCACGATTAATCTCAAAAACTTTTCTTGACCATTTACAATATTGAAGGTTATCGATTTTAAATTTCATTTTGGTTAATTTTGGTTAACCATACCAAGTTGTTTTTTAAATACTATTTATTTTATTGAAATTTTAATCTAATTTTGAAATAAATATTCTGCAAATAAATCATGAAAAAGAATAAAAATCTCAAAGTTGCAATCGTCATGGGAAGCCAATCGGACTTCAAAACTATGAAATTATCAGCAAATATACTAAAAAAAATGGGTGTTCGATTTGAAACTAAAATTATATCTGCCCATCGTACTCCAAAAAGAATGTATGAATTTGCACAGAGCGCATCAAGAAATAATATTGGAGTAATCATTGCTGGTGCTGGTGGATCAGCACATTTACCTGGTATGATTTCAGCTATAACCTCAATTCCAGTTTTAGGTGTTCCAGTTGAAAGTAAAAGGCTTAAAGGACTTGATAGTCTATTATCAATAGCACAAATGCCGAAAGGGATACCTGTTGGAACTCTTGCAATCGGAAAGGATGGTGCCATCAATGCTGCTTTATTGGCTACAGCTATAATTGCAAACAGCAATCCAGCTGTAAAAAAGAAATTAAATAATTGGCGTTCATCACAAACTAGATCAGTAAAAAAAAATCCAAAATAAAAGATGTCAATAAAAAATTTGGGTATAATTGGTGGTGGTCAATTAGGAAGCTTACTTGCTGTTGCAGCTAAGAAGTTGAATATCAATACAATAATCTATTGTGATGATGCAGATGCTCCAGCACAAAATTTTTGCAACAAGTTTATTTATGGTAAATATGATGACAAAGCCAAAATGCAAGAGTTCATAAAAGAAATTGATATAATTACCTATGAGTTCGAAAATATACCTTATGAAACTCTAAATGAAATGAATAAGGTAAAACCAGTTTTACCAAAGCCATCGGTAAATAGATTAATTCAACATCGAATTGCAGAAAAAGATTTTGTAAACAAACTCAATATAAGAACTACTAGATACGCATCAATAGAAAATAAATCTGATATGGAACCATTAGGAGATTTCTTACCTGGAATTTTAAAAACAACTACAATGGGTTATGATGGTAAGGGCCAATACCCAATTAAAAAAATTGAAGACTTAAATAACCTAAATATTGATTTTTCAAAAGGATATATACTGGAAAAATTAGTAAAACTTAAAAAGGAGATATCTGTCATTATTACCAGATTTGGGAACAATAGTTATGAAATATATGAGCCGATAGAAAATACTCATGAAGATCAAATATTAAAGCATTCAATAATACCTGCTGAAATCACTAAAAAAATATTTGATGAGTCTAAAGATTGGTCAATCCGGATCGCAGAAGAATTAAAATATATAGGAACGCTTTGTGTTGAATTTTTTATTGATAGAAATGAAAATCTATATGTTAATGAAATAGCTCCTCGAGTTCACAATTCTGGCCATCTAACAATTAATGCTTTTAATATTAGTCAATTTGAAAATCATGTGAGAGCAGTCTGTTCGTTAGAAAAAATTCCGCTCAAAAAAATATCTAATGCAAAAATGGTGAACCTGATAGGAAATCAAATAAGACCCTACAGAGAAAACTTTAAATTAAATGAAAATGAATTTTTCTTTGATTATCAAAAAAAAGAGATAAAAGATAAAAGAAAAATGGGCCACATAACAACTTTAATATAAATGCTTAAATCTATTGAGGGAAATTTTGATAACCCAGAAGTTAATAAACTTCTGACAAAACATTTTATAGAACTAAGAGCAGCATCACCCGAGGGGAGTGCTCATGTGCTAGATATTCCAGGTTTAAAAGTTTCATCAATTAAATTCTGGAGCCTTTGGGAAAATGATAAAATATTTGGTTGTGGAGCATTAAAGTTCTTAGACAAAAATCATGGTGAATTTAAATCAATTAGAATACATGATGATTTTAGAAATCAAGGCAATGGTATCAAAGTCATCAAACATCTCATTGATGAAGCTAAGAAATTAAAAATTGAAAGAATTAGTTTAGAGACTGGTGCTGGAAAATTTTTTGATCCAGCGAGAAAATTATTTAAAAAATGTGATTTTACACCTTGCAAACCCTTTGCCCATTATAAAGAGGATGTTAATTCTATATATTTAACTAAGCTAATTGACCACGAATGATAAAAAAAAGTCTAATTGTGCACTAAATTTGTTGACAAAACCCTTTTATTTATAAACAAAGCCAACATTACTTAATTATAAGTAATAAATTAATATAACAATAAGTAAGAAGAAAAAATATGAGTCTACAAGGAAAAGTAAAATGGTTCAATCCAACTAAAGGTTTTGGTTTTATTGAACGTGACGATAAAGAAAAAGATGTGTTTGTACATGTTTCAGCTGTAAGAGATGCTGGTATGAACGGTTTAGATGAGGGTCAAGCTTTGACTTTCGATGTTGAAGATGGTCCTAAAGGTCCTTCAGCAGTTAACTTAAAAACTGCATAATTTTCACATAAATTAATTGGCTATAAATTTAATTAATTTTTTAAATTAAGAATTAATTTATTTTTATAGCCAATGAACTATTCTACAAACAAAATTTAGAAATAATTTATGATTGGCATTTTAGGTGGAATGGGTACCCAGGCAGGTTTAGATTTTTGTAATAAGCTTGCAATTTTATATAGAGGTAAGATCGATCAAGATTACCCTTTGTTTATGCTTTATAACAAATCAAATATTCCTGGTAGACCTGAGTCTATTGGTATCCATACCGGTAAGCTGTCAAACAAAATAAGTAATAAAAGAACTAAGCAAAAATATTTATCTGTTTTAAAAAGTTTAATTTATGGTTGTAATCTTTTAAAAAAGAGTAATTGTAAATTTATAGTCATACCCTGTAACACAGCGCATTATTGGTATGATGACTTAAAAAAACGAATTAACTTACCGATAGTAAATATGCCCAAAGAAGTTTTTGTGCATGCTAAAAAAAAATGTAAAAAACATTCTTCTATTGGTTTACTTGCTACAGAAGGAACTTTAAAAACAGGTGTTTATAACAAGTTTTTTGATAAAGATTATAATTTAGTATTTCCAAATAATTCTATTCAAAGTAAGTCCGTAAACAAAGCTATCAGGCTTGTAAAAATGGGAAAAGTTAAATTAGCGAGCAAAGCTATTAAACCAGCAATTAATTATTTGATCAAAAAAAAATGTAAAAAAATTATTCTTGGTTGTACAGAACTCCCGATCGCTATTTTTGCCTATAAACCATTTAAGACAATTAAATCATCAAAAATATTTTTAGACCCAAATTTGATTTTAGCTAACGCTGCTATGAGGAAATATCAAAATAGATAATGCCATCTAAAGAAAAGCCTTATGTGTTACTGGTTGCAGAAGCAATTTACTCAAAAGTTTGCGAGATTAAGAAAAAAAATCCTGAGCTAACAACAATCAACGCAATTGAAAACTTTATTGGAACAACAACCTACAATGATATAAGTAGTGGAAAATTCCATGATGAACTAATTGAAAAGATATCAAAAAAGAAGGTGCCTGAAGAAACTCTAAGATTACTTCATATTCAAAAAGATTTATCAGTTAAGCAGCTAATTCAATATCCTGAGTTATATTATGCAAAGAGCCATTATCCTCTTGAAATTTCTCAAAGAGCTTTCGATCATTTGTGGAGAATGTGTGAAAGTTATGAATTATGGTGTAAAGAGACAAAACAAAACAAATTAATAATACTTAATATTGTAGATTAAATAATTTATAAGACCTGGAATGGTCAGAATATTTCCACTTATATTTGTTTTGCTTTGGTCTTCTGCCTTTATCACGACAAAACCAATTATTGACAATAGTGATCCTTTCGCAGCTCTAGCCTTCAGATTTTTTTTTGTTGCTGTGGGTTTTTTTTTGTTTTCAATCTACCTTAAACAATCAATATTGATTAAAAAAAGATATCTGATTGAGTCAATGTTCAGCGGTATCTTGTTTCATGGGTTATATTTAGGAGGGGTTTTTTATTCGATTTCAATTGGGATGCCAACAAGTTTAGCTGCTCTAATCGTAACACTTCAACCAATTCTAACAAATATTTTGAGCGGTCCGCTTTTAAATGAGAAAGTTACATTACAGCAATGGGTAGGAGTTTTATTGGGTTTTGTTGGTGCTTCTTTAGTACTAGGAATAGATGTTGGCTCAGGTATTCCTCTACTAGGTTTGATTGCAACTTTAATTGCATTGTTATCTATAACGTTTTCTACTATTTGGCAGAAAAAATTAAGTAATAACTTGCCATTATCTGTTAGTAATTTTTATCAAGCAGTAGGTGGTTGTTTATTTCATGTAATGATAATTATTTTTTTTGTACAGCCCTACATCTATTTTACAAAAACATTTATAATAGCAATGAGTCATCAAATTTTTCTAGTTTCCTTTGGTGCATTTACAATATTGATGTTTTTAATTAAAAAAAATTCAGCTAGTAAAACAGTTTCTGTTTTTTTTCTAATACCAGCAACTTCAGCTATTATGGCTTGGCTTTTTTTAAATGAAACTTTAACGAATATAGATGTTATTGGGTTTTTAATAGCATCAGTTGGTGTTTATATTGCAACGCGAAATTATTAATTAATTACTTTGATAACCAAATTCTAATGAGCTATCTGTTATTGAATGATGCAAAGACTCTCCAAAGCTTCTTAATCCAAAAATTCTAACTTTTCTTGGGTTGTTAGAAATAAAATCAATCGTAATTGATATTCCGTTATAAATTGAATTTGTGCAATCACCCTCGTTAAATTTATCAATATTTATAGGACACCCCTTTTTTAAAACTTCATTAACAAGTTCACCTTGAATTTCAATTATTGTTCTTGAATGCGATAAATCAGTAATTGCAAAATTACTTTCATCAAATTGTTTTCCATCTTTAAAAAGTAAATCTGTTTTAGAAGATACAACTATCCAATTCTTTGGTCCCATCCATAAAATTCTAGTATTCGAATTTGAAGAGGATTTTAAAGTAGAAGGTAATTCTAGGTTATCAATTTTTATATTTGAGATATCTGAACTTGAATTTTTATATTGAACTATTTGGAATATTAAAACATTCTTCAATTCTGAAATCTTCAATAAGTCTTTCTCATTTTTATTTTCAATATCACCAAATTTTCCATTTTGATGCACATTATTTAAAGAAGAAATTTGCTTCACGATCTTACTCTCTTTCCTTCATGGTCTACATAATGTGAGGACATAACTTCAACCTCAATAGAAGTGTTTTTAAGTGGAGAGACCGCGAAAAGCTTTTTTCCTATCATATTTTTTCCATCTTTTAATATTGCAAGAGAAAAAGGATTATTGTTCTCAACACTCCAACAAGATGAAGAAACGTGACCAAGTTTAGGATTTGGAAGTTTTGCATTTTTATTTTCTACTAAATGAGATCCCTCTGGTATACTCGATTTCCTGTCCAATGGAACTAAACCAACAATTTTTTGTCTATCAGCTCTATTAAATGCCTCTTTGGCCAAAGACCTCTTTCCAATAAAATCTTTTTTCTTTGATACTAAACCTTCTAACGAAACATCATGAGGAATAGTTCTTCCATCTAGTTCTGGTCCAGCTACATGGCCCATTTCTATTCTTAGTGTCGACAATGCTTCTGTACCATAAGGTTGGATATTAAATTCTTCACCAATATCAATTATTTTTTCCCACATAGATAATCCAAAATCAGACTCAACGTTTATTTCGTAAGCAAGTTCACCTGAAAAGGAAATTCTAAAAATTCTTGCTTTAACGCCAAATAAATCTCCCTCTACATATCCCATAAAAGGAAGTGCCTCATTGCTAACATCTATTTTAGGAAAAAGCTTTGCTAACAAATCTCTTGATTTAGGTCCTGCAATCGCCGCACCAGCCCATTGTTCGGTTGTTGAAACGACATTAACATTTAATTCTGGCCAAACAATTTGCAGGTAATATTCCAAATGCGATAACACATTTGCTGCCTGTGCAGTAGTGGTTGTCATATGATAATGATTTTCTGAAATTCTGGTTGTTGTCCCATCATCCATGACAATTCCATCTTCCCTAAGCATAACTCCGTATCGAGCTTTACCTACTGGAAGTTTTAACCAAGCATTAGTATAAACTCTATTTAAAAACTCTGCAGCATCTGGACCTTTAATATCAATTTTCCCTAAAGTTGTTACATCACAAACGCCCACGTGATCTCTAACGTTTTTTGCTTCTCTTTTTGATGCCTCAAATAAATTTTCATTTCCTCTTTTGTAGTATCTTGGTCTTTTCCAAGCACCAGCATCTACCCAGACAGCATTATTTTTTTCATGCCAATGGTGGATTGGTGTTTTTCTTGTAGGCATATATTCTTTGCCTATCTCCCTTCCAACTATTGTACCGATGGTAACTGGTGTAAAAGGTGGTCTAAAAGTAGTGTGACCTACTTGAGGAACAATTTTTTTTTCAACATTTGCAACTAATTGTAATCCATTTAAATTACTTGTCCTTCCTTGGTCTGTTGCCATTCCCAACGTTGTATATCTCTTTACATGTTCAATTGATCTATAACCTTCTCTTAAAGCAACCTCTATATCAGAAACTGCTACGTCATTTTGGAAATCTACAAATCGTTTATAATTTTTACCTTTAGGGAGTGGAGAACACCAAAATTTATCATGAGCACTATATTTTCGTTCATTCGTATTAGGAATTTGTATTTTTTCATCTTTTTTAGTTATGCTTTTAGAAACTTCTGACCCAGTATTAAAACTGTTTTTTAAGGTATCTTGTAATGTAAATGTTCCATTAGCAGCGCCTAAAGAATGTTCATTTTGTTTTGATTTATCAGGTACAAAAGCATCTATTGTATCGTTAAATTTCAGTTTATTGCCTGATTGAGATGCTAAATGAACAGTTGGTGTCCAAAATCCAGATACACAAATAGAGTCACAATCTAATTGTTCTGTATTTTCAAAATCTATCTTCTCTTTATTTAATTTACCAATAGTTGCCGATTTTACTTTTTTATATCCATGAGCAACTATCACTGCATAAGAAAATTTTATCTTTATATCTAAATCTTTAGCTTCGTTAATTAACTCGGAGTTTTGATCCTCTCTAGTATCTAAAACTATTGGATTAACACCATTCTTTTTAAACTCAATAGCTGTTTCATAGCCGCTATCGTTATTAGTGAAAATAATTGGTTTTTTACCAATTAGAACACCATAAACTTTCATATATTCTTTTGCAGCAGCTGAGAGAAAAACTCCAGGTGTATCATTATTTCCAAAAACAATTGGTCTTTCAATAGATCCTGTTGATAGCAATACTTCTTTTGCTCTTATATACCAAAGTCTTTGTCTTGGTGTGTACTTAGGTTTTTTTTCTAAATGATCTCCTGTTCTTTCAAACATCACCATCATATTATGATCATAGTATCCAAAAACTTGAGATCTATTTTTAACAATAACATTAGGCATCTCTTTTAATTCAGATATAATTTTTTCTGACCAATCTTTTCCAGATAAATTATCAATCGTAACGTCATCTGTTAAAAGCGTCCCTCCATATCTAGGTTTATCCTCTGCTAATATTACTTTTGCTCCATTTTTGGCCGCTGCATAAGCACTTGCTAAACCAGCGGGTCCAGAGCCAGTAACTAATAAATCACAATATTCGTATTTATGCTCATATCTCTCTTTATCTTTTGCTAGAGAAGCAATTCCTAACCCTGCTGCTTTTCGTATAAAAGGCTCATAAACTCTATACCAAAAACTTTTAGGCCACATGAAAGTTTTGTAATAAAAACCAGCTGGAAAAAAACGATTTAAGAAATTATTTATTGCACCAATATCAAAATTTACTGATGGCCAACAATTTTGACTAGATGCTGATAAACCATTTACTAGTTCTATTTCAGTTGCGTTAATATTTGGTTCTGAACAACCATTAATTTCAACTTGCATTTTTGCATTTGGTTCGTCAACTCCTGCACCAAAAAACCCTCTTGGACGATGATATTTAAAACTTCTTCCAATTAAATGTATGCCATTGGCAAGTAGTGCTGAAGCCAGCGTATCACCCTCATACCCAATATATTTTTTTCCATTAAATTTAAATTCAATAGGTTTATCTCTATTGATTAAGCCACCAGTATTTAATCTAAAATTTTGTGACATCAAAATTATTCCTCTGGTTTAAAAGTTCTAAAAATTTCGTGAGTAGTTGTATCTCTCTCAACTTTAAACCATTGTCTGCATCCAGCAATATGATGCCACAATTCAATATGTTTTCCTCTCGGACTTTTTCTTAGATAAACAAAATTATCCCATTCTTCATCACTTATTTCTTGATTAAGTTTTGGTCTAGTAATTGTTCCATCACCTCCGTAGGCAAATTCTTTTTGAGACCTGTCCCCACAGTAAGGACACTTAATGTTTAACATTTATGAAATCCAAGTTTTTGTTCCAAGGCCCTTTTCATCTAACAAGTAACCTTTAGAAAATCTATTTAGACTAAATCCCTCATTTAATTCATGAACTCTATCTTGTGCGATTGTATGTGCAAATGTCCACCCAGAAGATGGAACCGATTTGAAGCCTCCATAACACCAACCACAATTTAAATATAATCCATCAATATGAGTTTTATCAATAATTGGTGAGCCATCCATTGACATATCCATAATCCCTCCCCAAGTCCTTAACATTTTCAATCGACTTAAGAATGGAAATAAAGCAACACCTCCAGTTAAGACATGTTGTATCGTTGGAAGATTGCCTTTTTGTGCATAACTATTATATCCATCAAGATCTCCACCCATAACCATCTCACCTTTATCTGATTGACTAATATAAAAATGTCCAGCACCAAAGGTTACCACTCCATCTAAAACTGGTTTCACTGGCTCAGAAACACAAGCTTGTAATAAATGAGTTTCTATAGGAAGTGTCATATTAAGTTTTTCTGCTAAAACATTTGTGCTGCCGGCTACACACAATCCAATTTTTTTTGATTTAATATCTCCTCTAGATGTTCTCAAACCTGTTATTTTTCCTGCCTCAATATCAAATCCTGTTACTTCACAATTTTGAATTATATCGACACCCATTGAGTCAGCTTGTCTAGCATAACCCCATGCGACTGCATCATGTCTTGCTGTACCTGCACTTGGTTGTGCTAAGCCTCCAAAAATTGGATACCTAACATCATCAGAAAAATCTGCCATAGGTATTATCTTTTTTACTTCTTCCCTATTTAGTAAAACAGCATCAATTCCATTTAATCTCATAGAGTTTCCTCTACGAGCATAAGCATTCATTTGCGCATCGGAATGAGCTAAATTAATTATTCCTCTTGGTGAAAACATGACATTAAAATTTAATTCCTGACTCATGTTTCTCCACAAGTTCATTCCAAATTCATTAAACCTAGCATTATCATCATACATAAAATTTGATCTGATAATTGTAGTGTTTCTTCCTATATTTCCTCCACCAATCCATCCTTTTTCAATAACAGCCACATTAGTTATTTGATGTTCTTTAGCTAAATAGTAGGCAGTAGCTAACCCATGGCCACCCCCACCAATAATTACAACATCGTATTCTTTTTTAGGTGTAGGATCTTTCCATGCCAAATCCCATTTTTCATGATTAGAAAAAGCATTCTTGATTAGGCTAAATACTGAATATTTTTGCATGATTAAATTTTATAATAATGAATATAAATAGTTCCTATTTTTTTTATATATAATTTTTAGATATTTCCAAAGCTCTTAAAAAGAGATACTAATCGAGCAGTTTTTGTATATTTAAAGAATTTTATGAGTGAAATAAAATCAGACATTCAAATTGCAAGAGAAGCTAAAATGCAACCAATCAAAGACATTTTAGCAAAAATAAATGTTCCTGATGAAAGTTCTGCCTTCAGCCCCATGGGGCGTCACATCGCAAAAATAAATTTAGAATACCTTGATAGTCTCAAGAGTAAAAAAGAGGGAAAATTAATTTTAGTGACTGCCATAACTCCTACTCCAGCAGGAGAAGGAAAGACCACAACCTCTGTAGGTCTAAATGATGGTCTTAATAAAATTGGAAAAAAATCTATCGTCTGTTTGAGGGAACCAAGTTTAGGTCCATCTTTTGGAATGAAAGGTGGAGCTGCTGGTGGTGGCTATGCTCAAGTTGTTCCTATGGAACAAATCAATCTTCATTTCACAGGTGACTTTCATGCAATTACATCTGCACATAATCTTTTATCTGCATTGATAGACAATCATATCTATTGGGGAAATAAACTTAATATAGATGTAAGAAGAATTGTTTGGAAAAGAGTTTTAGATATGAATGATAGAGCGTTAAGATCAATTAATATTAATCTTGGTGGTGTCGCTAATGGATTCCCAAGGGAAGATGGTTTTGATATTACAGTTGCTTCAGAAATAATGGCTATCTTTTGCTTGGCTAATAATTTGGAAGATTTAGAAAATAGAATTGGAAATATAACTGTAGCTTACACAAGAGAGAAAAAACCAATATATGCTAAAGATTTAAAAGCACAGGGACCTATGACTGTTTTGTTGAAAGAAGCTATAAGACCAAACATAACTCAAACATTAGAAAATAATCCTGCAATAATTCATGGCGGGCCTTTTGCTAATATTGCACATGGTTGTAATTCTGTTATCGCAACTAAAGCCGGACTTAAATTAGCTGACTATGTGGTAACTGAAGCTGGGTTTGGTGCAGATCTTGGTGCTGAAAAATTTCTAGATATTAAATGTAGAAAATCTGATTTAAAACCAAGTTGTGTGGTTATTGTTGCTACAATTAGAGCATTAAAAATGCATGGTGGTTTAGCCAAAGATGATCTTAAAAATGAAAACGTTGAAGCACTAAAAAAAGGTTTGGTCAACCTTGAAAGGCATGTTGAAAATGTAAAAAAATTTGGTCTTCCTGTAGCGATAGCTGTAAATCATTTTATAAAAGATACTGACGATGAGGTAAAAGCTTTAGTTGATTTTTGTAATAAATTAGGAATAAAGGCAAGTATTTGTACTCACTGGGCCAATGGAGGGGAAGGTACAAAAGAATTAGCTTCACATGTTGCTGATTTATGTGAAAAAAATGAAAATAAATTTAAATTTTTATACGAAAGTAAGACACCATTGTTTAAAAAAATTGAAACAATAGCAAAAGAAATTTACAGAGCCGATGAAGTTATTGCTGATACAAAAATTAGAGATCAACTTAAAAGTTTTGAAGAAGCAGGTTATGGAGAATTGCCAATTTGTGTAGCTAAAACTCAGTATAGTTTTTCAACTGATCCTAATCTCAAAGGTGCGCCTACAGGTCACTCATTACCAATTAGAGAAATAAGGCTTTCCTCAGGAGCTGAATTTATAGTTGTTGTCTGTGGAGCAATAATGACAATGCCTGGATTACCAAGGGTACCAGCAGCAGACTCTATTAAACTTAATAAAAAAGGTGAAATCGAAGGGTTATTTTAATTTAATTCGTCAAGCCAATTTTTAAGCTCTAACATTCTCTTTTCTTTATCTGAAACTGAAATTTCTTTTTTTATAAAAGCAATGTGTTTTTGAACTTCAGTGTCATCTTTAAATACTTTTCTACTTTCAATTAATCTTTCTTTTCTAAACTCAATAAGATTAATCATTTTTTCATAAGTTATTTCTGGATGGTATTGTAGCCCCCAAATTTTTGTCTTATTAACCTCAAAATATAAACCTTGAACTTTATTAATCTTATTCGAGGCTAAACAAATTCCTTTATCAGGTATTTTTACCACCTCATCAAAATTGAATGCTGGGGAATTAAATTTTTTATCTTTATTTTTATAAAGAGGATGTTTTATTCCATTTTTGTTTATCTCTATTTCATTTGCTATACCAATATGTGAATTATCAGCCTTTTTGACTTGGCCACCTGCTGCTGTGACTGCTACTTGCATGCCCCAACAAATTGCCAAAATTTTCCTTACTTTATTTTGACAATTTTTCATGAATTCAATTTGCCTTCTAATTTCTGGAGTATCATTATAAATATTTAAACTACTTCCACCCCAAATAAGACCATCATAATGCTCGAGTTGATCTGATATTAATTGAATATTTTGATCTGATGAGGGGTTAACAACATCAAATGAAAGTTCATCAGTAAAATGGCTTAAGCTGTCCTTTAAGCTTTCTGTATGTGTTTGAATACCATTTTCTGAAAAGCTCTCATTTTCTTCTCTTAAATTTCCCTCTACAATTAATATTTTTTTCATTCAAACAATTCTCCTGAAATGCTATGCTGATACATCAGTTTAAGATCCTCTTGATTAATTTTTTTTGGATTACCACTAGTAGATGGATCTTTTAAAGCCATTAGAGATAATTTATTTAAATCTAGTTTGGAACAATCGATAATGTCAGATAGTTTATGGGGGATTGCTAAATCTTTTCTTAAATTCAAAATCCACGATAAAAAACTTTCAAAATTTTTATCTAAATCTAAATAATCACAAATTGAGATAATTTTTTTTTCTATAATAGATTTATTAAAAGTTAATACATACGGCATAAAAATTGCATTACTCAATCCATGATGAATATTATATTGAGCATTAACAGGATGGCTCAATGAATGAATTGCACCTAATCCCTTTTGAAAAGCTGTTGAACCCATTGACGAAGCTGCCAAAAGATTTTGTCTAGCCTCAATATTTTTTCCTTCTTGGTATGCAATAACAAGTGAATTTTTAATAAGTTTCATTCCCTCCAAAGCAATACCATCTGCCATAGGATGAAAGCTTGGTGCACAAAATGCCTCAAGATTGTGAGCTAAGGCATCCATCCCTGTTGCAGCAGTTAACCTTGGAGAAAGCTCAATAGTCAATTTTGGGTCAAGAATAACAATTGAAGGTAAAATTTTCGGATGAAATATAATTTTTTTAACACCCGTTTTTTTATTAATGATTGCAGATGCTCGACCAGTTTCAGATCCTGTTCCTGCAGTAGTCGGAATTGCAATTATTGGAAAAATATTTTTATCATTAGCTCTTTTCCAATAATCTCCAACATCCTCAAAATCCCAAATAGGTCTACTTTGACCTGACATAAAAGCTATAGCTTTCCCAACATCAATTGCACTTCCTCCACCAATCGTAATTACACCGTCACAATCATTCTGTTTAAATTCTTTCACACCCTCATCGACATTCTCACCAAATGGATTTCCTGTAAAATTTGAAAATAATGTCAATTTTTTAAACTTTTTTTTAATTTCACTAATTACCTCCTTTATAAATGGAAGATTTGCTAAATCTTTATCAGTAACAAATAATGGATTGTTAATCTTTAAATTATGGCAAGCTTCAACTAAATCTTTAATTCTATCTTTGCCCACCCAAACTGTAGTTGGATAATTCCAATTAGATTTCATATTTTTTAAGTGACTGTAAGTTTTCTATTATTCAATATTGCTTTAAATAAACTAATCATTAAAGGAATTTTTTTCTTATTAATTTTTCTCATAACATATGGGGCAATTTCTCTAACTAACTGTTCTCCTTCAACAGTGTCATTAGGCATAAATCTTTTTTTTGCATTTTTAAATGTATATCCTTTTCCTAAGTAACTGCCCATTTTACTATTTCGACCACCCGCAGCGCTAACATATAAATCACCCACACCAGCAAGCCCGAGTGTACTTGTTTCTTTTCCCTTAAAATATTTTGTTAAATATTTCATTTCATTAATTGATCTTTGAAATAAACTTGATGACGTATTTAGACTTTGACCAGCACCTATTATCATTGCATATATATTTTTAATTGCTGAGCAGACCTCAACACCAATAATATCTCTTGAGAATTCATTTAAATAATATTTTGTAGAAATTCTTTTTCCTATTTTTTTTGCAAAATTTATATTTTTATTTGCAATTATTACACTTGTTTGATGTTTTCTCGCCAATTCTTTTGCTAAGCAAGGACCTTTTAAAACTGAAATATTTTTTATCCCAGAAACTTTTTGAAGTTTTTCAGAAATAGTAAAAATTTTCTTACTCCTTGATATATATTTTAATCCTTTGGTAAGAACCAACAAAGGTGTATTAATTTTATTTTTCTTCAACTCCTTGCCAATAAAGTCTATACCAGGTAAACTTAAAGCAATTACTATTAAATCAAATTTTTCTTTTAATAAATCACCAGAAAATTTTCGAAATTTAAGTTTTTTTGGCAAATTCATTTTTAATGCAGAATGGTATTTTCTTTTTGAGGATAATTCTTTTATGAATTTTTTTGAATAAGGCTCAGTAATTACAACATCATTCTTATTTTCCAGGCAGGGAATTGTAAAAGCAGATCCCATGGCCCCTCCTCCAATTATTAAAAATTTTTTCATATTGATTTAAATTCAAAAATATTAATTAAACGAAAATTTAAAATGCAACACATACGTGAAAATTTTCTATGTCAATTTTCATATTAAGTCATTATTTTATTTTAAATTTTAATATTTTGTTAGTAAAATAAACTTAATTTTTATTAAATCTTATGAGTAAAGTAGCTATTATCGGTGCAGGTCCATGTGGCTTATCAATGTTAAGAGCATTTGAGCAAGCAGAAAAAAAAGGTGAAAAAATTCCTGAAGTGGTTTGTTTTGAAAAACAAGAAGATTGGGGTGGCCTCTGGAATTATAGTTGGCGAACAGGTTCTGATCAGTATGGAGATCCAGTTCCAAATAGTATGTATAGATATCTTTGGTCTAATGGACCCAAGGAATGTTTAGAGTTTGCTGACTATTCTTTTGATAAACATTTTGGCAAAGCAATTCCGTCATTTCCTCCAAGGGAGGTACTATACGACTATATTGTTGGAAGAGCTAAAAGTGGAAATTTAAAAAATAAAGTTAAATTTAATACAAGGGTCATTAATACAATCTTTAAAAATGAAAAATTTGAAATTAGCTATCAAGACAAAGTAAATGATAAAATTTTAAAAGAAAATTTCGATTTTGTAATTGTCTCAACTGGTCATTTTTCTGTTCCATTTATTCCTGAATATGATGGAATGAAATCATTCCCAGGAAGAATTATGCACTCCCACGACTTTAGAGATGCAGAAGAGTTTAGAGGTAAAAATATTGTGGTATTAGGCAGTAGTTATTCAGCTGAAGATATTGCGCTTCAATGTAATAAGTATGGAGCAAAAAGTGTAACTATTGGATATAGACACAACCCAATGGGATTCAAATGGCCAAAAGGCATGAAAGAAGTCCATTACCTAGATAGACTAGATGGAAAGAAAGCTATCTTTAAAGATGGTACTGAACAAGAAACCGACGTTATAATTTTATGTACAGGATACTTACACCATTTTCCGTTCTTAGAGGAAAACTTACAACTGAAGACAAGAAATAGACTCTATCCACCAAAATTATACAAAGGTGTAGTCTGGCAAGATAATCATAAACTTATGTATCTTGGCATGCAGGATCAATTTCATACATTTAATATGTTCGATTGCCAAGCTTGGTATGCTCGTGATGTAGTTATGGGTAAAATAAAAATGCCTGATAGTAAAGAAATTGAAAATGACATAAGCAAATGGGTTGCAATGGAAGAAAAACTTGAAAATCCTGATCAAATGATTGATTTTCAAACAGAGTATACCAAGGAGCTACATGAAATGTCTGATTATCCTAAAATTGATTTTGAATTAATAAGAAAACATTTTAAAGAATGGGAACATCATAAAGTTGAAGACATATCAACTTATAGAGATAAATCTTTCTCATCCCCGGTAACAGGATCTGTTGCACCGGTTCACCACACGCCTTGGGCAAAAGCAATGGATGATACTTTAAAAACCTTTTTGAATAAATAATTAAATTTTAATCAATACCTAGGTGTTTTTTTCTTTTTTCAACCCAAGATCTAATCAGATTATCAAATATAAGAGCTATAAAAGCTACACAAATACCAAGTGTTAACCCAATCCCAGCACCTTTTTTATCTGATAGTGCTTTTAATATATATTGTCCTAAATCTTCAGTACCAATGAAAGCTCCAATAATTACCATGAATAAAGCAAATACAATTGTTTGATTTATACCAAGCATCATGTGAGGAAAAGCTAAAGGAAATTCTATCTTTGTTAATCTTTGAAATTTATTGACACCAGACATGGTTGCAGCATCGTGTAAACCAGCAGGAACACTCCTCAATCCCTCAATAGTGTATCTAGTAGCGGGTATTGTTGCATAAACTATAACAGCTATTAAAACAGATGTATCCGTAATACCAAATAACATCATCACTGGAATAAGATAAACAAATGATGGGAATGTTTGAAAAATATCACATACTCCTAACATGAATTTAGCAGAGTTTTTATTTTGAAAACATAATGTACCAACTGTAAATCCAATAGTGCAAGATACAATTACTCCAAATGTTGCCATATAAGTCGTTACTAACGCCCTATCCCACCAGGGACTTAAAGCAATAAATAGTGTTAATCCGCAAACGACTAAAGCTGAACGAATTCCACCAATTAGATATCCCGCACCAACAACTAAAACTATAGTTGCTACAGCTGGCATCCTTAAATATAAAGCCCTCATCGGCTGAAGCACCTCTTGAATGAGCCATGTATTAAATGCTTTAATATAAACAAAAAAAGTATCAAAAATCCAATCAACCCCTTTATTCCAAAAATCAGCTGTTGATATTCCTTTATTATGTGGAACTTCAAATAGATAATTAAAACTACCTTTAAATAAAAAGGTTCCAATATAAGCCAGTACTATTCCAACAATTACTGTTGCTGCAAAAAATAAGATATTTTTATTTCTTTGAAAGAATGTCAAATTACCAAAATAATCTGTTTGTTTATTAGCCCAAGCTAATGACATTTTATCTAATAAAATCGCAATTAAGCTAATACATAAGCCTGCTTCTAGTGCCAATCCTATATTTAACTGATTTAGTGCTAATAGCAGATTAAATCCTAAACCTTTTGCACCAATAAAAGCTGAGATTACTGCCATGGAAAAACAGACCATAATGACTTGGTTGACACCAATTAAAATATCTCTTCTTGCAGTTGGAATTAAAACTTTAAACATTAATTGCCAATTGTTACATCCGCTCATTCTACCAGCTTCAATAACTTCTGGAGGTACTGCTCTTAAGCCTAATATGGTTAGTAATATCATTGGTGGTATAGCGACAACCATAGTTATTATAACTGCAGCATGATCACCAACTCCAAAAAGAACTAAAGCAGGAACCAATACCGCATATTGTGGCATAGTCTGCATCACTAATAATATTGGATAAAGAGCTTTCTCGACACGTTTACTTTTAAATGCTGCTATTCCTAAGCCTAACCCAAAAATAAACGACAAGGGCGCTGCCACTAATATAAATGAAAGAGTTTGCATAGATGGTTTCCATTGACCAAATATTGAAATATAAATCATCGTTAAACCAGCAAACAATGCTAGACCTTTCCCGCTCACCTTATATGAAAGGATTGCTGCACCTGCTGCTACAATAGTCCATGGTAATCCTGGAAGTTCAGCCCAAGGATTTTTATCGATCCAATCCCAACTGCTAAATGCCACTATAGTTTCAAGACCACCTAATAAAACCTCTCTTATTAACTGTATTAAGAAGGTCATAAATGCTGTTAAATTTCTACTTATTTGTAAAACTATAGGACGACTTTTAAACTCTTGTGTATCTTCATTCCAAACCTCAATCGGCATCCATTCATTCATTAAGAAAAATAAAGAGTCGTTTATCCAAATAGGTAGCCAGCCTAGTAATGGAGGTAACCGCCAAAAAACATCAAAGGCATAATATCTAACCTCTTTCCCTAAAAACACATAACTACTCTGATTTGGATCTTTTACAAATTCTGCTTGGCCACGGATAAATTTATATGTTTCTGGAACTTCAATAGCAAAACATAAAGCAAAAAATACAATTAATAAAAATAACCATTGAAATGTTTTGGGGTATTTTTTTAAAAATTCCATAATTAATTATTATTTTTTCTTCCTCCAAAAACAGTATTAATAATTTTAGTTGGGTTTATAGAGCCCACAATTTCATTTTTACTATCGATCACAGCTACGGCTTTTTCTTGAGTAAGAATTTTTTCTGCAACATTTTCGATTATTTCATCCTTTGAGACTTTTAAATCACCTAAATCATTTTTAGATGCATCCATTACATCTTCAATTAATAAAACTTTTTCTCTTGGGACCTCTTCTGTAAACTTACGTACGTACTCTGTGGCTGGATTTAAAACAATATTAGCGGGAGTATCTAATTGCTCAATTATACCATCTTTCATAATTGCGATACGATCAGCAAGTTTTAAAGCTTCATCAAAATCGTGAGTAATAAACATAATTGTTTTTTGTAATTTTTCTTGAAGTCTTAAAAATTCATCTTGCATTTCTTTTCTGATTAAAGGATCTAAAGCTGAAAATGGTTCATCTAAAAACCAAATATCTGGTTCGACTGCCAGAGATCTAGCGATACCAACTCGTTGTTGCTGTCCTCCAGATAATTCTCTTGGAAAATAGTTTTCTCTTCCATCAAGTCCAACTAGCTTGACCATATCCATTGCTTTACTGATGCTATCCTCAGTTTTAATACCTTTAATCTGAAGTGGAAAAGCGATGTTCTCCACAACTGTTTTATGGGGAAGTAAAGCAAAGCTTTGGAAAACCATACCCATTTTATTTCTTCTTAGCTCAATAAGCTCTTTGTTGTTTAGTTGTAGTAGATCTTGTCCTTCAATAAAAATTTTACCACCTGTTGCATCTGTTAATCTAGATATACATCTTAATAATGTTGATTTACCTGAACCAGATAAACCCATCACAACTAACATCTCACCTTTTGAGACTTCAAATGATGCATTGTTTACACCAACGATACATCCATTTTCTTGAAAAGTTTTGGCATCAACATTTCCATTTGACTCTTGAAGCATTTTTTTGGCATTTGATCCAAAAATTTTGTAGACATTTTCACATTTGATTACTGTCTCAGCCATAAATCTCAATTAAGTTATATGAAAATAAGGTAAAATTAAATCCATAATATTGTAACCATTTCCCCTTAAAAATTTTTAATAAAATAAACTCTAGTATCAATTCCAGTACTTAAGAAACTTAGGGCCTCACCACTAACAGTTATCGACTCATTTACTCCTACATTGTTTCCACTTACTGTAAAACCTGCAAAACACTTATTTTTTGTGTCATCCCATTTTACAAACGTCTCATCAATTTTATTTCCGTTAATTGTATAAATTTCATGAGCTCTAAAATTTAAAAAATTTGCACCCATTATTGCACGTTGCGGGATCAACTTTGTTGCCTTACAAACTTGTTCATATACTTCATCACTTAATTTAAAATGATCAGTGCCATCAAATGTAACTAATATGCCAGAAGGAAGTTTTGAAATAAGCTCACTTAGTTTTTTCTCTTGAGCAATTCTTTCCTCCTCAAGTTTCATTTTTCTTACTAATTCATCACCTCCACCAAACATAATATTTAAAACAAAAAAAGATGATATGACTATTAAAATAATAATTACTAATCCACCAAATTGTTTAGTGAATTCAGGTAAATTTTTTATCTTATCTAAGTTACTCTCTTTTGACATTTATTCTTGTAATTTACCATTTTTCCAAATTCCAGATTTCACTGATCCATCAGCCCAAGTAAAAGTTCCTTTACCATTCATAAATCCTTTGGCCCATTCACCTTCATAGGTAGACCCATCGGGAAAAGTTAAAATACCAATTCCACTCCATTCACTATTCTTGAATTCACCTTTGTAAATATATCCATTGGGCCAAGTCTCAACACCTTGGCCGTTTTTTTTTGTACCTACCCACTCTCCTTCGTAAGTTGTTTTGTCAGTGTAAACCCACTTACCAAAACCATTTTCACAATTACCCTCCTTACATCCGGTGCTTCTAGCTAAAGCAACCGATGAAATTAAGAAACTTAAAATTATGGTGAGAAAAAATTTTTTCATAATCATAGTTTACACAAAAACATTTAAAAAAAAATTAGACTTTTTTGTCATTTTCAGTGCAAGAATAAATAGAAATATATTTTTCAGAATTTTCACTTTTTATATTTTTGGTAATTTCGTGAATTAATTCCCCTGTTTTCCTAGTAATAATACCTGACTCAGAATAATTTTTTTCTTTATCGATAGATTTAAATAAAACCACATCTTTATTTACAACTTTTACATTTAATGATGCAGACTCAGAAAGAAATAATGTTAATCCTGTTATTAAAAGAGTTTGTGGTTTTTTTGATTGAATTTTAAATTTGTCTAAATCTTTTTCTTTTAAATCTTTTGCCAGAAAAGTTTGATAATTATATTTAGAATTTTTAATGATTTTTTTTTCTAGTGAACACTTGAACTCAAGATTAATGTCTTCATTAATATTTATATCTTTTGCTAAAACTCCATTAAAAAAAAAGAAATTAACAAATATAAAAAGTAATATTTTAATCATAAATTTTATCTAAAAAAAAATCTCCCCCAACGTTGTTGGGAGAGATTTAAAAATTTAATAGCTCTTAACCTTATTTAGTAAAAGCTTGCCAAACTTTCTTATTGTCTGCTAACCATTTTTTAGCTGCATCCTCATGAGTCATTTTGTCAACGTCAACTAAAGCTGCCATTGCACCAATTTGACTTGTTGAGAACGAAAGTTTTTTAAATGCCGCTGCTGCTTTTGGATGAGTTTTTGGAAAGTCAGCATTAACTGCTTTTTTCAAATAACCATCTGGCGAACCACATTTTCCATCACCACCATCCTCTGGTCTACAACCAGCTGTGTATGGAGGAAAGTCGATAAATGTAAAACCAGCACCATCAGTAAAGTTTGGTGTCCAGTTAAAGATGATTGTTCCTCTTCCTTCTTTTTCAGCTGCAGCTAACTCTGCCCATAAAGCATCTGCACTTCCAGCAAATTTAACCCACCAAAGATCACCTAAACCTAAAGCGTCAACTCTTTGTGGAATTAAATCACCATGCCATGTTTGTGGACCTTCCAACATTCTTCCTTTTCCATTTGGAGAGTCAGGTGTTGTAAAGTTTTTTGCACAATCTGGATTTTTTAATGCTGTCCAATCTGGTAAACCAGGACATAATCCTTTTTCAGCAACCCAATTAGGATAACCCATATCCTCTAGAGTTCTTGCCTCATGATCTCCCCAATCTAACAAACCACCTTTATCTAAAGCAGTTGTGAATGATTTACCAAAAGCAGATTCCCATACCTCGTGAGATAAAGTTACATCACCAATTCTAATTGACTCGTACACTGCTTGAGAGTCAGCATTAACGTATTTTACGTTGTTACCCATACTTTCGAACATTCCACCAATAACATAGGCCATTACAATTTGACTTGACCAGTTATGTGTCGGAATAACGATGGGTTTTTTACTATCTGCATTTGCTATACCAGCGAAACTTACCGCTGAGATTATCATTGCAGATATAAATGATATTATTTTTCGCATTTATTCCCCTTTCTTAATATTAAGTGTGAATAGTATGTGCCTAAGTAAAATGATAGTCAACTAATAGATATTTATATAATATAATAATAGATATAAAAAATGTCGCTAACTACATTAGATATAAAAGAACCTGGTCTAAATATACTACCACCTGGAGTTGAAAGACACGTTGTAAACGCTGGTGGGCTAACTGGTTTACAAATTTTTCCAGATGACGAAATAGAAATCATTAATGATGAGGGAAATCAGATTTGTGAAATAATTTGTTTCGACAAAGATGGAAAATCTGAACTCGCAATTTTGAATTTGAAAGAAAATAGCAACAAAAGTTTTATTAAAGACATTTTAAAAAAGAGGGATGAAAGTTCTTTAGCTACAAATTTTCAATTAAAAAAAAGAAATCTAGATTTAAATAAATCGCATTCTTCAATTTTATTTGATGAAAAAACACCTAGTGGTGAAAAAATTAAATTAAAATCTAAAGATAAGTGTTATGTTATTTTCTCTGCACCACAATATGACATGTTGGTAAGTGAACAGAATCCATCTGGTGATTTAATATTATTTATAAAAAGGGCTAAAATTACAAATGATAAAGAATTATCAATAATTCCTGACCCCGTGTTTGAGCCACATTACGAAAAAAATATTGATAGACAAACTGCTATTTCTTTTCAAGTTAAAGAAGGTGATTACATTCAAATTATTAGTCCAGCAGGTAGACAATGCTCTGACTTTGTTGCATTTGATACAAGAAAACTTGATAAAAAAATTGAAAAAGGACTTGATTGGCAGACCACACGAACCTTCATGGGTAATACTTTTCCTGGGCCAGGGTTATTCTCAAAATTTTATGACACAGATCATGAACCTTTAGTTGAGGTGATTAGAGATACAGTTGGTAAACATGATACATTTAATTTAGCTTGCACATCAAAATATTATGAGGATGCAGGTTATTTTGGCCATCCAAATTGTTCGGATAATCTAAATAATGCCATGGCTGAATATGGAGTTGAAAAACAAAAAGGTTGGCAAGCAATTAATTTATTTTTTAACACCTCAGCGACTGGTTTAAATTCTGTCATTTCTGATGAGTCATTTGCAAGACCTGGAGATTATGTAATGTTTAGAGCATTAAAAGATTTAACTATTGGAACGACAGCATGTCCAAGTGATATTGATGCATGTAATTCATGGAATCCCACAGATATTTTTGTTAGAACCTATGACAAAAAAAAAGAATTTTCAAAATCATTTGCTTTTAGAATGAAAACAGACTCTGAAAAAAAACTTACCAGAAATTCTGGTTTTTATGAAAGAACATCAAAATTGACTAGAAATTTTATTGATGCTAGAGGTTTTTGGCTTCCAAATGATTATACAAAACATGGTGTGGTAGAAGAATATAATGCGTGCAGAGAGAATGCTGTTTTAATCGATTTATCGTCATTGAGAAAATTTGAAATTATAGGACCAGATGCTGAAGAATTAATGAATTATACTTTAACTAGAAATATCAAAAAACTTGCTGTTGGACAAATTGTTTATTCAGCAATGTGCTATGAAAACGGCATGATGTTCGATGATGGCACTTTATTTAGATTAAGTGAAACTGGATTTAGATGGATTTGTGGAGACGAGTATGCAGGAGAGTGGCTTAAAGAAGTTGCTCAAAAGAAAAAGTTCAAAGTAAATATAAAAAACTCAACAGATCAAATTAGCAATGTTTCCATTCAAGGGCCGAAAAGTAGAGAAATTTTAAAAAAAATGATTTTTGCACCTCCAACACAGCCTGCAATCGATGAGTTAGAATGGTTTAGGTTTTCAATTTGCAGAGTTGAAGAACTCCAAGGAATACCATTAATTGTCTCTAGAACTGGTTACACCGGTGAACTTGGTTATGAAATATGGTGCCATCCAAAAGATGCACCAAAAGTATGGGATAAACTTATGGAGTATGGCAAAGATGATAATTTAATACCTGCTGGATTTGCTGCTTTAGATAAATTGAGAATTGAAGCAGGTTTAATTTTGTTTGGAAATGAATTTGATGGTCAACAGGATCCGTTTGAAGCTGGAATTGGTTTTGCAGTACCTCTCAAATCAAAGGAAGAGGATTTTATTGGTAAAAGTGTTTTGAAAGAAAGAAAAGCAAATCCACAAAAAAAACTTGTTGGTCTTGAGTTAATTGGTAAAGAACCTTCGGGTCATGGTGACTGTGTACATGTCGGAAGATCTCAAGTAGGTGTAATTACAAGTGGTTGTTTATCTACTACTCTCAATAAAAATATAGCTTTATGTAGAATTGACAATCAATATTCTGAAATAGGCACTGAGGTAGAGGTAGGTAAAATTGATGGTCATCAAAAAAGAATTTCTGCTAAAGTAGTTGCTTTCCCACACTTTGATCCTAAAAAAACCAGAGTTAGATCTTAATGCCCAAAACAGCAAAAGATTTATTAGAATTTTGGGAAGATCAGATGAAACTTTCTCACATGTCTAGTAACTATTTTTTTAGAAAATCACCTTCGCATTATCATATGATGCTTTTAGTTATGCACGCTTATAAGTATAAAGAAGACTTAACAGTCGAAGAATTAAAGACTAAATTGTTTAAAACTTCACGTCCTAAGTCAGCTTTAATGATTAATGAGGCATGTGAAAAAGGTTTTTTTTTCTTAGAAAAAACTTCTGGAGACCAGCGAAAAAAGCACATAAAGCCAAGTGTATCTTTTATTGAAGAGTTTAATAAATACATTGAAACCCTTAAACATCTAAGCTTTTAAAGCTTTATTATTTTTACTTATATTTTTTATATATATAAAAAATTATATATTTACGTCGCATGAAAAATAAAGATGTGTGTATGTCATTACCGACAAAAGCAAAAGTAGTAATTATCGGTGGGGGGATCCACGGATTAAGTACTGCTTGGAAACTATCCGAAACGTATAAAAATCCTGGAGATATTGTTGTTTTAGAAAAGAAAGATACTGCGGCAGGTGCGAGCGGCATAGCTTGTGGTGTTGTTAGAAATAATTATTTTCAACCAGCAATGAGAGAATTAATGGCCCATTCAGTTTCAGTTTGGGAGAGTGATCCAAAAGCATTTAAATATAATCCAGTTGGTTATTTGCAAATATCACCTGAGGTTATGCATGAGGATGTCGCCAGTATTTATCAACAACAAAAAGCAATTGGTTATGAGTCTGAATTTATAGAAGGTGAAAAAGATTGCATGAATTATATGAAAGGTATCTTTGATGATTGGCAGGCTCAAGGAATCACATCTATTCTGCATGAAAAAAAAGGTGGGTATGCTTTTAATAAAGATTCAATTAAAGCACTTGAAAATAAATCTACCTCAAATGGTGTTCAAGTGATGAAGGGTGTTAGAGTTACAGGTTTTAAAAGAGGAAGTAATAGTAAAGCTGTAACTGGAGTAGAAACAGACAAAGGGACAATTGATTGTGAACAAGTCGTAATTGGAGCGGGACCTTGGGCAAGAGACTTTTGGAACATGTTAGAGCTACCAAAAACTGCAAACATCAAAGGCAAAGATGGTAAGATGCATGTTACTGACATGTGGACTTACTGGATGCTCCAAGAGGGTGTTATTGGAGTAGAACCAGATTTCTTAAAAACAAATGATGGCAAACAACCGCCTGTGGTTCATGTCGACTCTACTGCACCATTGTATTCAGATAAAACAAAAAAATTAATTACAGATAAAATTTGGGGGATTTATTACAAGCCTGATATAGAAGGGTTAGGTGTTCAAGGAGGAACTTCTCCTTATATTGTTAAAAAACATTTTGATAAAGTTAACGTTGATCCATATGGGATTGAGTCACCAGAGTATCAAACAACTGATGCTTTTAGTGAAATGTGGTGCTCAGCTTTAGCTCATTGTCAAAAAAGATTTGAAGGGAAATCAGGCCTGTATAGAAAAGGTCCTTCAGGTGGACTTGGATGTATGACCCCTGACTCTTTTCCGATCTTCGATAGATTTTTTGAAAATGTTTATATGATTGCTGATGCTAACCATGGATACAAAATGATTGGTGTTGGCGAACTGGTGGCAAAAGAAATTCTTGGTACTGAAAGTGATTTATTAAAACCATTTAGATTCAACCGTTACGAGAAGGGAGAATTACACCCTACTTCGAACAGTCCGTTTCCTTGGAGCTAAACTTCAAGCCTAGACACTAATAAATTTTTCAGTTACGCTTGAGTAAATTTATAATTCATTGAGGGGAAAATGACGGATCTAGAAAAACACGTAAACCGACCAGGTAGAGATAAGCAAGTCAAAAAGGTCAGAGAAAAAATAAACGAATTAGGAATAACCTATATTTATTATCAATTTATTTCTGTAACAGGAAGAGTGGTTGGAAAAGGAATACCCGCTGATCATTGGGAAAGAACAGCTGAAAAAGGTTTCCAATTAGTTTACGGAGCAACTGCAAACTTATTTTTAGATCGACACAACAACTATATTGGTTATGGACCAGAGGCAATGGAATTGGTTGGAATTCCTGACCCTGAAACTTTTTGTCAGTTACCGTGGGATAAAAGAGTTGGAAGAGTTTTTGTAACTTGTTTTAGAAACAGAGAAGAAAGAAATAATCCTGGAGGTCATTTAACTTCTGATTGCAGAGGAAATTTAAGAATTTTCATGGATGAATTTCAAAAGAAACATGGTTTAGAGCTAAGAGTAGGAACTGAGCCAGAAATGATGTGGTTGACTAAAAATGATGATGGAACTCCAACAGGAAAAGGATTTTCTAAACCATTTTGTTATCACATAGACCAATTTGAGTCTTTAAGACCTGTCTTTATGAAGGTGATAGAATATGCAAAAGCAATGGGTCTAGATATGATTCAAGGTGATCACGAAGATGCACCTGGTCAATTAGAATTGAATTGGACATATGATAACGTTTTAAGAAATGCAGATAGACTATCAACTTACAGACAAATATGTGCTCAAGTTGCAAGAGAACATAATCTAATTGCATGTTTTATGACCAAACCATTTATGGGAGTTTCAGCGAGTGGTTGTCATACTAATATGTCTTTATGGAAAGGTGGAAAAGTTAAAACAAATAAACTTGGATACAAATCTTTACCAGGCGTTGAAGAAGTTTTTGGTTATGTTGAAGGTGGAACAAACACTTTCATGCCAGATACTAAGGATATGCAATTACCTGGAAAAATTGGATTACAATCAATAGCAGGTATAATGGAACATTTACCAGCTTTGACAGCATTAGGATCTTCAACTGTAAATTCATATAGAAGATTGTGGGATCAAGGTTTCTGGGCTCCTGTTTATGCTGACTGGGGTTACCAAAATAGAACTTGTGGATTGAGAGTATCTGCACCAGGTAGATTTGAATACAGATCGGTAGACTCAATGCATAATCCATATTTATTAGGTGCAGCCTTACTAAAAGCTTGTGATCATGGAATTAGTAAAAAGATGCAACCAGCTGCTCCAGAGTCTAGAAATATTTATGAAGCTCAAAAGGCAGGTAAAGATGTTAAGAAACTTCCTTTGAGTTTAGGTGAGGCTTTAGAAAGATTATCAGAGGATGAAATTATTAAATCTGCAATGCCTGATGAGATGTATAAAGTTTTCCATTGGTATAAAAATGATGAATGGGAAAGATTTTTAGGTGCAACAACTCAATGGGATTTAGATACCTATTTAGATTGTTTACCATAATAAATACAGAGAGAAAAAATATATGTGCGGAATAGCGGGATTAATTCATAGAGGGAAATCATCCAACGTAGGTCATGAACTCCAAGGAATGTTGCAAGCCTTAAAACATCGGGGAGAAGACTCTACTGGTTATGCTTTGTATGGTGATACAGATGGCAAAAATTTCATCATGAGATTTAAAGTTGGTGAAAACGTTGGTGAAGGAAGTACGTCAGTTGCTGAGGATGTGTCTGTATATGATGAAAGAAAGAAAATTGTTGATAGTTATCTTGCAGAGATGGGTGCAAAAATTATTAAAGAAGAAAGAATACTCCCTTACTCATTAAGATATGAGATTGAATACAATAAAAAAGATTTATTAGAGTTTTCACAAAAAATAGAAAGTATTCCTGGTGTTGAAATTTTATCTATGGGTAAATCATTAGAAGTAATCAAAGATCTAGGGAATGCAAAAATGGTTTGCGATAGATATAACTTAGATAAACTTGTTGGTACTCATGCAATAGGCCATGCAAGAATGGCTACTGAGTCTGGTGTAGATATTAAATCTGCCCACCCTTTTTGGGGATATCCTTTCAGTGATGTGTCCGTTGTTCACAATGGTCAACTAACAAACTATTGGAATAATAGAAGAGCTTTAGAAAATAAGGGAATGAGATTTATGTCAGAATGTGACTCTGAATTAATTGCAGTTTACCTTGCTGAAAAAATGAGAGATGGGGCTTCATTAGAAGAAGGGATGAAAGAGTCATTAACAGGTCTTGATGGTGTATTTACTTATTTTGTTGCTACAAAAGATTCTTTGGGAATGGCTAAAGATACAATGGCCGCAAAACCTTTAGTTTTATATGAGTCAGATGATTTAGTAGCAATGGGTTCAGAGGAGATAGCTATAAGATCAATTTTGCCACAAGAAATTGATACTTATGATCCATTCGATGGAGAGGTTAAAGTATGGCAAATTTAAAAAACGTAACCAAAAAAACAAAAGCCCAGGCAATGGGAATGCACTCGGAAGTTTTAACTGGAAGAACTCAACAGAAATTTTTTAATCCAGATGAAGCAGAAAATTTTTATTACTTTGGAACTTATGATGTCGATTTTAACAAAAGAACAGATCTTGATGTAAAAAATATGACAGCAGCTGAAGCTAATAAAGAACTCGATAATTTAATGAGCCAAGGCTATGGAACAATCGTAATTAAAAATCCTCAAGGAAAACATAGTTTGGGAGTTGGAATTTTAAATAAATTGAATTTAATTTTTGAAGGTAGTTTAGGATACTTTGGTATGGGCTCTAGTGATGGTCCGATTGTAAGAATCAATGGAAGAGTTGGCTGGTCATGTGCAGAGAATCTAATGGCTGGAAAAGTTGTAATTGAAAAAAATGCAGGTTCTTGTTTTGGAGCAGCTATCAGAGGTGGTGATTTAATTTGCAAAGGTAGTGTCGGTGCAAGAACCGGCATCGATATGAAAGGTGGAACTATCATTATTGGTGGTGACGCTGGTGCATTTACAGGGTTTATGATGCAAAGAGGAAGAATAATCATATTAGGAGATGTTGGCATAAATTTAGGTGATTCGATGTATGATGGGACAATTTTCGTAGGTGGAGAAATTGGGTCATATGGTAGTGATGCAGTAGATTCAGAGTTGACGCAAAGCGATCAAGATTGGTTAAGAAGAAAACTTAGAGTTGCTGAAATTGGTGAAAACTTTGATGTAAGTAAAATGAAAAAAATTGTAGCTGGTAAAAAACTTTGGAATTACGACAACTTGGAACCTGCTGAGAAAAAAGGAGCAATTTAATGGCTAAGAAAAAAAAGAAAAAAAACGGAAAATCAAATGGTAACGTTGGTGGTAAAGCCGATGTTCACGTAAGCAGCAATGGATCAAGAAACAAAAGTTTACTTGGTCACAACGCTATATTTACCCCAGAGGTAATTGATGACATCCATATTAAATCTCAGTTAGGAAGATACAGAATGCGTGGAATGGCATTAATGAAAAAAATTCCTACATTTGATGATCTAGTTTTCTTACCAGGAACTTTAACTAGGTTTGTAATCGAAGGTTACAGAGAAAAGTGTGAAACCAAAACTGTGATTGGTCCAAGATGTGAGAACCCAATTGAATTAGATATACCAGTTTATATTACTGGTATGAGTTTTGGTGCTTTATCTTATGAAGCTAAAACAGCACTTGCTCGAGGTGCAACAATGGCAGGAAGTGCTACTTGTTCTGGTGAAGGTGGAATGATCCCTGATGAAAGAAGATATTCTGAAAAATGGTTTTACCAATGTATTCAATCTAGATATGGATTTAACCCACATCATGCACAACTAGCAGATGGAATTGAAGTATTTATTGGACAAGGTCAAAAAGTCGGTATGGGTGGACACTTGATGGGTCAAAAAGTTACTGACCAAGTTGCAGAAATGAGATCATTACCATCAGGAATTGATCAAAGATCTCCTGCTAGACACCCAGACTGGTTAGGTCCTGATGACTTAGCTTTAAAAGTTGAAGAACTACGACAACTAACAAAAAATAAAGTGCCAATTCAATTAAAATTAGGTGCATCAAAAGTTTATGATGATGTTCGTATGGCTGCAAAGTGTGATCCAGACTCTATTTACTTAGATGGTATGGAAGGATCAACAGGTGCAGGTCCACACATTGCTGCTGCCAATACAGGTATTCCTGGTATCGCAGCTATAAGAGAAGCAAGAAGAGCTTTGGACGATGTAGGTAAAACTGGAAAAGTTACATTGATTTATGCTGGTGGTGTAAGAGATGGTGCAGATATGGCAAAAGCTTTAGCATTAGGTGCTGATGCAATTGCGATTGGTACTGGTTCAATGATCGCATTAAATTGTAATAAAGACATTCCTGAAGCTGATTTTGAAAAGGAAATGGGTGTTAAAGCAGGTGAATGTTATCACTGCCATACAGGAAGATGTCCTGTTGGTGTTGCAACTCAGGATCCAAAATTAAGAGCTAGATTAAATCCTGATGATGCTGCATTAAGAGTTTATAATTATCTTCACTCAATGACACTTGAAGCTCAATTGTTAGCTAGAGCATGTGGTAAAACGAATATCCATTCTCTAGAACCTGAGGATTTAGCGGCATTAACATCTGAAGCTTCTGCATTAGCTAAAGTTCCATTAGCTGGAACGAACTATACAGTTGGTGTTGATAATTTCCATAAGATCTAAACTTTAATATGGCAAAGAAAAAAAATAAAAAAAAAGAAACTTCTAGTCAGCTAGGTAAAAAAAAAGAAACTGCTAGAGAAAAAATGATTGGTCAGTCGATTGGTTATAGATATGACGTAAATCTTTTGCCTGATTATAAAAAAATCACGCCATTTTTAAAAAAATACATTGAAGCTATGGGATGGGATGATCTTAATTGGTTAGAGGATGTACATATGGGTTATGAGGAAGGTAAACCAGCAGTATTTTGCAGAAATGCAAATGGATGGGTAACAATTCCAAAATCAATTAAGTTACCAAATAACCAACAAGACAGAGACATGATTGCAAGAGAATTGTTAGTTAAATTCCAAATGTCACCAAAACATCCTCTTGTTGATTTGAAAAAAGCTTATCTTAAATTTTAAGTTCTCAATCTAAAGTTGATTTTTTTTTTAAACCTTACACATATGTAAGGTTTTTAAGCTCTGTTTCATTTGTAACATATCTTAAAATTTAATAGGCTTTTAAAAAAACTAATATGGAGAGAGAATATGACTGATCAGTTAGGTGCTCTTACTACAATATTTACAGAATTTTACTACTGGATAACAGTAGTTCTGATGTTTTTAATTCACGTCGGTTTCTGTATGTATGAAGTTGGAGCTTCTCGATACAAACACCATCAACATACTCTTATGAAAAACACGATGCTGATACCTCTAGTAACAGTAACTTGGTTTTTATTTGGTTGGTGGATTTACTGGGCTTTCCCAACAGGACCTGGGATAGCACCTTCAATAATGAACGAAAGTACAGCTTTAATCACTGATGATAGTTTGTTTAGTGCAAAATTTCAGGTGGCAACAAGTAGTATAATGGCAATTAACCTTGGAGATCACATCAATGGTGTTTTCTGGGCTGCTTTTTTATTATTTTCTTGGACTGCTGCATCTATCGTTTCAGGAGCGATTATTGAAAGGATAACAACTTTTGCTTTTGGTATTTTAGCAATAGCAATTGGTTCTGTTTTCTGGACAATCGATGCTGCTTGGGGATGGCATTTTGATGGTTGGATGCTTAAAATTTTAGGATACCACGATGCATATGCATCAGGAGTAATTCATGCGATTGCGGGTGGATTTGCTCTTGGAGTTCTAATGGTTTTAGGACCTAGAATTGGAAAATTCTCATCAAGTGGTGAACCAAGAAATATAGGGCCAAGAAATCCTTGGCTAGTAACAATTGGATTATTTCTGATTTATACTGGTTTCTGGGGATTCTATGCGGCATGTAATATACCGATATTTGATCTTGGACCTGAGTATGGTATGGAAGGTATTTCATATTGGACAGCAACAAACATATATGTAACTCCGACTACACTTAGTGGTATTACTTTTAACTTTCTGATGTCATTATCAGGAGGCTTATTAGCTGGATACTGGATTGCTAAAGGTGATCCTTTCTGGACGTACTCTAGTGGACTAGCGGGTATCATCTGTGCTTCAGCTGGAAATGATTTATATCATCCAATACAATCAATGATCATAGGTATGATCGGTGTTGTTATTTCGTACAAACTACATTATTGGGTTGAGCGTAAGTTCAAAATTGATGATGCAGTTGGTGCAGTAGCAGTTCATGGTTATGCAGGATTTATTGGTTTAGTTATATGTGGTTTTGTTCTAAATGGTTATCCATCATCTGGTTATAGTGTTGGAGCTATGTGGGACGGAACAACTTATGCTTCAATAAATCCTTTAGGAATGTTCTTAGGAGCAATAATAATGTTTTTTGTTCTTGGACTAATTCCAGGCTACATCATAGCTAAAGTTTTACACGGAATGGGTAAACTTAGAATTCCGCGTGAAGTTGAAATAGCCGGACTAGACTATGAAATAATGGAGACTGCTAAGTCAGATGAAAAAGCAGTCGCGTCCGCAACCAGGTAAAGGAGGAAAATATGGCAACAGTTACAAACTGGATTGATCACCTAAATAAACCTGCAGATCAAGTTGCAGGTGCTGTTTATCCTGGTGCTGGATCTAGTGAAGGCTTATTGGTAATACTTGCTATTATCGTGTGGATAGGTTGGCACGTCTTAACTTCAAAATCTGAAAGTGAGGAACTGGAAAGATTGGCGAGGAAAAGACATGGTGCAAACGACCACAAAAGCAATATTACTGATTGGTAATTTAAAGTAAAATTTGGGCGCTACATTTATTTGTAGCGCCCTTTTTTATCAAAAAATCATAATGTCTGACGAGAATAATAATGAAGAACTGAGACCAAGAAAGATGCGCGGGGTGGCTTTCCCAAAAGCTAAATACGGAGTTATACTTGCGGTCATAATAATTATAGTTGTAAATCTGGTTTATTATAAAGAAACAATTTTTTCTTTTTTTAAATAACTATGTTACCCTAATCTATGGCAAAAAATTTGTTCAAAATCGCTAAACAAAAAAAGATAAAATATTTTTTAATAAGTTTTGTAGATCTATTTGGAGTTTTAAGATCAAAATTAGTTCCAGCTAATGCGATCAAAGAAATGCAAACAGCGGGTGCGGGTTTTGCTGGTTTTGCTGCATGGCTTGACATGACTCCAGCAGATTCTGATATGTTTGGTATTCCTGACCCAGATAGTTTAATTCAATTACCTTGGAACAAAGAAGTTGGTTGGTTAGCATCAGATCTCTGGATGGATGGAAAACCCGTAGAAGCCTCACCAAGAATAATGCTCAAAAAACAAATTAAAGAGCTTGCAAAACGAGGTTTAACGATGAAATCGGGTGTGGAGTGTGAATATTTTTTAATTTCAGAAGACGGAAAATCCATTGCAGATCCAAGAGATACACAATCAAAACCTTGTTATGATCAATCTGCATTAATGAGACGATATGAGCTTATCAAAGAAATTTGCGATTGCATGATAGAAATGGGATGGGGTCCTTATCAAAACGATCATGAGGATGCTAATGGTCAATTCGAAATGAATTGGGATTATTCAGATTGTTTAACAACAGCTGATAGACATACTTTCTTTAAGTATATGGTAAAAACAATTGCTGAAAAACATGGACTAAGAGCAACATTTATGCCTAAACCTTTTCAAAATTTAACCGGCAATGGTTGTCATGCGCATATTTCTGTTTGGCAAGGTAAAAAAAATAAATTTTTGGATCCAAAAGATAAACTTGGTTTAAGTAAAATGGCATATAATTTTTTAGGAGGAGTAATTAAGAATGCCTCGTCGTTATCAGCTTTTTTTAATCCTACGATCAATAGCTATAGAAGAATAAATGCTCCACCAACAAAATCAGGGGCGTCATGGTCTCCAAGTAGTATTTCTTATACAGGAAATAATAGAACTCACATGATAAGAATTCCTGATCCTGGTAGGTTTGAATTAAGATTAATGGATGGGTCTGCTAATCCATATTTATTACAAGCTGGTGTTTTGGCTGCCGGATTACATGGTTTAAAAAATAAGATTAATCCAGGAAAACCTTTGCATTGTAATATGTATACGGACTACAAAAAATATCCTAACCTTCCAAGACTTCCAAATGAATTGAAACAATCACTAGCGCAATTAAAAAATAATAAGGAAATGAATAAAAGTTTTGGTAAAGATACGATTAATAGCTTTGTTAAGTTAAGAAGTTCAGAGATTAAAGAATTTAATAGGAAAGAAAAATTTAATAAGTCAAAACCCGTCACTAAATGGGAAAGTCAAAATACTTTAGATTGCTAAAGTGAATTGGAAGCTAACGAAATTTTTAATCAACGACAATTTTAAATTCAAAAGGAATTATGTCCTTAAATATTTACCTTCAACTATGCTTTCCAATGCTTTTAATTCAATTTCTAGCTGGAGAAGCTATAGAGCTACTCCTCTTTTAAGACTTAATAAACTTCAAAAAAATCTAAAACTCAATAATATTTTTTACAAAGATGAGTCAAAAAGGTTTCATTTAAAGTCCTTTAAAGCCCTTGGTGGCGCTTATGCAGTAGAAAAAATATCTAAAGGAAAAAAAAATATTACAATTTCCTCTGCAACTGCAGGTAATCATGGTAGATCGGTTGCATGGGGAGCGCAAAGATTAAAATTAAAATGTAAAATATTTGTAAGCCAATATGTGAGTGAAACAAGAGTAAGCGAAATTAAAAAATTTGGTGCTGAAGTTATAAGAGTTAAGGGAGATTATGAAAACTCGCTAAAAGAATGTCAAAAACAATCCAAAAAAAATAATTGGAAAATTGTCCAAGATGTATCAACAAAAAATTATAAGCATGTTCCTCAACTTACTATGGCGGGATATTCAATCATGATTAAAGAAATCTCCCAACAAACTAATCAGTATATAACTCATATATTTCTGCAAGCAGGTGTTGGAGGATTAGCTGCAGGTGTGGTAGCTGGTGTTGCAAAATATTTTAAAAGAATACCTAAAATTATAATTGTCGAACCTGATCAAGCTGATTGTGTACTTCAAAGTATTAAAAGTAATAAACTAAAAAAAATTAAAATTAAAAAAGAGAGCATTATGGGTGGAATGTCGTGTAATGAGATGTCTTTGGTACCATGGCAAATATTAAAAAGTGCTAGCGATTGTTGTGTATCAATTTCAGATAAAAATATTGCAAAAACTATAGCTGGCCTAAAAGATAAAAAGTTTAGCAAGATTTCTATTACAGGTGGTGAATGTGCAGCTCCAGGCGTTATCGCTTTGATAGGAATATGTAACAATATTAGAGCTAAAAAATTCCTTAATCTTAATGAAAGCTCAAATATTCTAGTCATAGGATGCGAAGGAAATGCAGATGTAAAACTTTACAAACAACTGCTATCTAAAGGTAGAAAATAGAATTTCTATGACAAAAAACGCTATTACATGGATCAGAGAAGATTTTAGAATTGAGCACAATCCAGCTCTTGCCTATGCTACGCAAAATCATGAGAATGTAGTTGCTTTATACATTTATAATAAAGCTGACTTTGATAATAAAAGAGAAGCGCAAAAATGGTGGCTCTGTAAATCTTTAGAAGTATTTCAGTTAGAACTATTGAAATATAAAATTAATCTTCAAATATTAGAAGGAGATGAATTAGAGGTTTTTTCAAAAATAAAAAAAAAAGATGATGTTTCAATATATTGGAACAAAATTTATGAGCCTGACGTAATTGCTAAGGGGAAAAAAATTAGAGATGTCTTTATTAAAAATGAAATCGAATTTAAGTATTTTAAAGGAAATATTTTAAATGAATTTCAAGAAGTAACTAAAAATGACGGAACTCCTTTTAAAGTCTTTACCCCATTTTGGAGAAATGCTGAGCAAAAATTTTTAGGCTTACCTCCAAGCAAAAATTACGTCGTTAAGAAAAAAATAAAAACGTACTCTTTGTTTAAAAATTCTATTGAGCCAACAAAAATTCTGCCAAAAAAAAACTGGTATAAGAAATTTGAAAATTATTGGAATGTATCTGAAAATGACTCGAAAAAGATCTTAAATAACTTAATTGCAAATAAAATAAAAGATTATGGAACTGCTAGAGATTATCCATCAATAGAAGGTACATCCAAGTTATCTCCTTATATTAAACATGGACAAATACATGTAAATACAATTTGGAATAAGTGTAAAGAGATGAAATCTAAAGGGATTGGTTATAGAAAATATATTAATGAATTGGGCTGGCGTGAATTTTCACATAGCTTAATAAATTATTTCCCAGAGTTTTTAAAAGGAAATTATAGAAAGGAATTTGATAGATTTCCTTGGGTAAAGAATGAAAAATTTTTAAAGGCTTGGAAATCTGGAATGACAGGTTATCCAATTGTTGACGCTGGTATGAGAGAACTTTATGAAACAGGATGGATGCATAATAGAATTAGAATGGTAGTTGGATCTTTTTTAGTAAAACATCTAAGGATAAATTGGACTGAAGGAGAAAAACATTTTCGAAACTGCTTACTTGATTTTAATAAAGCTAATAATGTTGCACAATGGCAATGGGTAGCAGGTTGCGGTGCAGATGCTGCACCTTATTTTAGAATATTCAATCCGATTCTTCAGGGAGAAAAATTTGATAAAGATGGTGTATATGTAAAAAAATGGATACCAGAATTAAGTAAAGTCCCAAAAAAATTTATTCATAAACCTTGGGAAATGGAGACTAAATATCAAGAAGCTATTGAAACAATAATTGGAAAAAATTATCCAAAACCCATTGTCGTTCACGAAGAAGCTCGTGCTGCTGCTCTTAAAGCTTTCCAAAGCTTAAAAAATTAGGCTTCACCAAAAAAATGATGAATTATAGTTCTTGTTTGTGGATTCAATCTATGTTCAAAAAGATATATTCCTTGCCAAGTACCTAGTAATAGTTCTTTATTTTTGACACTTAATGAAATTTGATTATTAGTAAGAGCAGACTTGATATGTGCCGGCATATCATCTTTTCCCTCAGTGGTGTGAATATATAATTTATTATTCATCGGCACCAATTTATCAAAATAATTAATTAAATCAGTCTGCACATCTGGGTCAGCATTTTCTTGAACAATAATAGAGGCGCTCGTATGCTGAATGCTTAAATTTAAAATTCCATTTTTAAAATTGTTTTTTTCAATCCAATTTAATGTTTGATCAGTAAATTCATACAATCGTTGACCATTTGTATCTATTTTAAGATTATAAAATTCTTGTTTCATATTAATAATTTTTTGATGTTAACTCAAATAAACGACTAATTGTACGTTTAAATGGTTTTTCTAAAGACTTAGAGCTCGAAAGTTTTTCTAAACTTTGTTCAGCCGTTACTGCTATTGCTCTATCTTTATCGTAAATTACATCAATAAGGGTTATGAACCTTTGTTGTTGATTTGAGTTGATATCATTAAATTCTGGTACATTTTCAATTATTATAAATTCAGAACTTTCAGCAATTTTTAAATAATCTTCACCACCTAGGTTTTGATCACACAATTCATCAAAATGAAACTTTGAAATCCCTTCATAAAAATTTTTTATTTCAAAATTTCTACCTTTGATATTCAAAACTTTGCGAGATAATTTTTTATTTTTAGTAATTATTCTAGAAAACTTATTTATCTTAAAATTAGTTTCTTGGTTTAAAGGATGGAAATATCTTCGTTTTTCGGTTTCTTTGCTTTTTCTGTAATCATCATCAATTATCAACTCATGCTCTATTGATTTTTCCTGCATTATTTGAATAAAGGGTTTAAATTGATCTCTTTGAAGCCCATCTTTATATAGCTCTGATATTTTTGTGTTTGAGGTCACAATAACCTTAATATTTTGATTAAATATTTCCTGAAATAGTTTACCTAATATCATAGCATCGACAATATTGGTAACTTGAAATTCATCAAAGAAGATGAGTGAAAATTTTGATTTTAAATCTTTGACAAATATAGTAATTACATTTTCCTCATTTTGATCTTTATTATCATGAACAAAATCATGGAAGTTTAACATAAATTCGTTAAAGTGAAGACGTTGTTTTTTTTGATTAACTAGATTAAAAAAAAAATCTAAAATCATAGTTTTTCCAACACCAACACCACCATAAAGATAAAAACCTTTTTTTGAGGATTGTTTGGAAAAAAAATTCAACAAGTTACTTCTAAAATTTTCTTTATAAAAATTATCTAATTGTTTTACTAAAGTTATTTGATTTGGATTTAACTCTAGATTTTGTGTATTACAATGAGTTTTAAATTTTTCCTCAAGATTTAAAGACATTAATTTTTTTTACTTTTAAAATCAATTCCGTATTCAGATCTTGGTCCTTTCCTTAGTCCAAACGGACCAGATATAAATAATGTTAAAGGCTTTGTCCCAGGTTTTAAGTCTACTCTATGTAAATTATTTGCAGATCTAAATCCTATATAACCGGGGGGTCGCCAGAATTTTCCTGTACTTAATGTCTCCCAATATCCGCCTCTTAATATTATAGTTATATAAGGAAACGTATGATTGTGAACACCTTCGCCATGATCATCCGCTAACATTTCATGAATTAGAATATTAAATGGAAACCACTTCGGTCTATGTCTAAAGATAAGATAATATCTATTCATCCATGGTTTAGCCTCATGATATTTAGGATGTGAGGGACCCCTATCTAAAACAACTTTTTTTCTTCCTATTTTATCTAAAAATTTTAAAAACATAACTAATTATATTGGGTTATTGATCCATTTTTAACAATAAATAAATTTTCATTATATATTAAAGGCTTTGATATTAAATCTCGACCAACTTTTTCAATTTTTAAAACATTTCCAGTACTTAAGCTTATAACAATTAAATTTCCATCAGAATTTGTTAAATAAAGATTATTTCCACCTATAGTAAATCCTGTTGGTTTAATTTTTTTTCTTTTTTTTAAATTAAAATTTTTATAAATATCATGAATTCTAATTATATTTCCTTCATTCTTTTGAATTGTAAAAAGATATCCGTTTTCAGATACAGTAAAAATAAAATTACCAATTATAATTGGAGTAAGAATAGAGTTAATTTCACTCATCCAATTTGTTGTACCTGATGATAAATCTACAGAATAAAATTGATTTTTGTTATTAGAAAAAAAAATTGAGTTTCCATCACTAACTAATTTTGAGAAATTAAAACCATATGTTTCATTTATAATACTGCTTTTTTGTGTTGGGAGCTGCCATTGAATTAAACCTGATGAAATATCAACTGCTGTGATATCCCCAAGAGAGTTATTATATATTACTAAATTATCTTTTATTAACATTGAGAATTTTGAATTAGAAACAGTAAAAGTTTCTTCAGTTTTTATATTCCAGCACTCTGATCCATCTTTTATATAAAAACATCTTAAGGTATTTTTGAAATCAACTACAAAAAATTTGTTCTCAAAAATTTTGATTTCTGAATTAAATGGATATTCACTTTTTTTTGACCAGATTAAATTTCCAGTTAGTAAATTAATACTTGAAATTTTTGCTATACTATCTGCAACTATCAAATTTTTGTCTGTACTCGCAAGTGATAAGGTTGGATGAGTTTTCTTTTCTGTTTTTGAATAAAAGTTATTTTTCCAAACAACTTTTTGATTATTATTAAACCTAATAATAGTCCCTTTCTTTTCAAAGACAATTACACCATTATCTAATATCAGTGGCTCAAAATTAAATTGATTAAAATTTTCTAGTTTTGAAAATTTATAATTATTAATTTTATTAATCTGACCATAATATTTTGATGATCCAAAATTATTTAGGGGATCAAAAATTTTATTATTTTGCTTATTTTTTGATAGGTCTAATTTTAATAAAGGATTAAATTCTGTTGAAATTATCTCTTTTTCGGCAAGAATTTTTTTAGATACCTTATTTTTATTTTCAATTTTTTCTTTTTTATTCCAAATTTGTGAATTTTCATTTAGAGAGCAATTAGATAAAAAAATTGAAAATATTAATATTACAAATACTTTATTCACTCAAATCTCTGTTTAATCTTTTTTGTGTTTCCTTGAGAATATCCAAATTAGCATTTTCTAAAGTAATTATTTGACTAAAAAATTCTTTAGATTTTTGTTTTTCACCTTTAGAGTAAAAATACTCTGCTATTAAATAAAGAGCATGAGACTTCCAGACACTTTTTGAATTAATTACAGGATTTAAAATTTCTAAAATTTGACCTTCGTTTACTGTATCGGCATTATAAAGTGCTTTTTTATAAATAATAAGATACTTAATTTCACTATCTAATGAAGTTTTGTTAATCAATATATCAAACAAACTATTAATTTTATTTTTATCATTCTCTAGCTCATTATCTATTAAGTAATATAAAGCTAATGGAGAATAAGTTGGATCTTTATTTTCTACTATTTCTTGCATCGCCGATACTATCCCAGAGTTATCTCCATTCTTATGTTTAATGATTAAGCTATTATATTTGTCTGAAATTTTAATCTTATTTTTATCTTGATAGATTTGATATGAGTAAAAACTGAGCAGAATTAATAACAAAAAAATTATAACAGATATAAGTAATTTTTTATTTTTTATAAAAAAATCTTTAATTCTCTGATTTCTGGTATTGCTATTAATGATTGCTATATCTTCATCCATAATTAAATCATATTTCGAAGAACGTATTGTAATATGCCTCCATTTTTATAATACTCTAGCTCATTTTTAGTATCTATTCTACAAAGTGCTTGGATCGTTTTAATCTCACCCGAAGCATACTTAATTTCAACTTTAACTTTATCTGAAGGATTAATTCCATTTTCAAGATTGATTATACTTATCAATTCTGAGCCAATTAATTTTAAGTTTTTCCTATCAATATTATTAATAAATTGTAATGGCAAAATACCCATCCCAATTAAGTTAGATCTATGAATTCTCTCAAAACTTTCAGCAATTACAGTCTTTACTCCTAAAAGTTTGGTTCCTTTCGCTGCCCAATCTCTTGACGAGCCAGTTCCATATTCTTTTCCACCGATAACAACTAAATCTGTTCCTCTTTTTTTGTATTCAACAACTGCATCATAAATTGGCATCACTTTTTTTTCTGGATAAAGCGTTGTAAATCCACCTTCTGTACCAGGTGCCATCTCATTTTTTATTCTGATATTAGCAAATGTTCCCCTCATCATTACTTCATGATTTCCTCTTCTGGCACCATAGGAGTTATAATCTTTAGGTAAAATTTGATGTTTCATAAAATATTCTCCTGTAGGGCTTTCTTTTTGAATATTACCGGCAGGAGAGATATGATCTGTTGTTACCATATCACCTAAGATTAATAATGGACGAGCATCATGAATTTTTTTAAAACCTTCAGGTTGATCTGGAAGATTTTCAAAAAAAGGTGGTTTTTTAACATATGTAGAATTTTCTTCCCAATTATAAATACTACTTTTTTCTGTTTTAATTTGTTGCCATTGTTTTGGTCCCTCAGAAACATTTGAATACCTTTTCACAAACATCTCTGGATTTAAAGATGATTTTAACACATCTTCAATTTCTTTATTAGATGGCCAAATATCCTTCATAAAAATATCTTTGCCATCTTTATCTTTACCGAAACTATCTTTATACAAATCAAAATTCATATGACCGGCAAGAGCATAAGCAACAACTAATGGAGGAGAAGCAAGATAATTTGCTTTTATATGAGGTGAAATTCTACCCTCGAAATTTCTATTGCCAGACAAAACTGAGACTGCATAGATATTTTCTTTTTGAATAGAGTCGACTATTTCATCGGCTAGTGGGCCAGAATTTCCGATACACGTAGTGCAACCATAACCAACTAAATGAAAACCAAGTTTGTCTAAATAAGTATTTAATCCTGCTTTCTCTAGATAATCTGTAACAACTTGTGATCCTGGTGCTAATGAAGTTTTAACCCATGGTTTTACCTCTAATCCTAATTCCACTGCTTTCTTAGCTAAAAGTCCCGCTCCTATTAAAACGTTTGGATTAGAAGTATTTGTACAAGATGTAATTGCTGCAATTAAAATAGATCCATCTTTAATTGAATATTCTTTGTCTTTAACTTTTGAAACTGAAAAATCTTTTTTACCAGTTACTTCAGAAAAACTTTTCTTAAAACTAGTTGAAGCATCAGTTAATAAAACTTTATCTTGTGGTCTTTTTGGTCCTGAAATAGTAGGAACAATAGTTGTCATATCTAAAGTTAAAGTATCAGTAAAATCAATATCTTCACTAGACCACAAACCCTGAGCTTTTGCATATTCCTCAACTATTTTTACCGTCATTTCATCTCTACCGGAAAATTTTAAATACTTTAAGGTTTCTTCATCTATCGGAAAAAATCCACAAGTTGCTCCATACTCTGGAGCCATATTTGCTATTGTTGCACGATCAGCTAAAGTTAAATTCTTTAAACCATCACCATAAAATTCTACAAACTTTCCAACCACACCCTTGTCTCTTAACATTTTAACAACTGTTAGAACTAAATCTGTTGCAGTAGTGCCTTCTGGCATTTTATTCTTGACTTCAAAACCTATTACTTCAGGAATGAGCATTGAGATAGGCTGACCTAACATACCCGCTTCAGCTTCAATACCACCTACTCCCCATCCTAAAACTGAAAGTCCATTAACCATGGTAGTATGACTATCGGTTCCTACTAATGTGTCTGGAAAAAGATAATTTTGTCCTTCAAACTCTTCACTCCATACTACTTTGGATAAGTACTCTAAATTTACTTGATGACAAATTCCAGTTCCAGGAGGAACTATTCTAAAGTTATTGAATGCTTGTTGACCCCATTTTAAAAAAGAATACCTCTCACCATTTCTATTAAATTCAATTTCAACATTTTTGTCGAACGAGTCTGCTTTAGCAGACTGATCAACTTGAACTGAATGGTCAATAACAAGATCTACTGCAGAAAGTGGATTAATTGTATTAGGATCTTTATTTTTCTCTTTCACAGCTTCTCTCATTGCCGCCAAGTCAGCCACTGCAGGAATTCCAGTGTAATCTTGTAGTAACACTCTTGCGGGTCGATAAGCAATTTCTGTTTTAGATTTTTTTGATTTTAGCCAATCTTTAATTGCCTCAATTTGATTTTTTGTAACTGAAACATCATCTTCATACCTTAATAAATTTTCTAACAAAACTTTAAGAGATTTTGGTAACTTTGAGATGCCCTCCAAGCCATTTTCCTCTGCTTTTTTTAGTGAATAAAATTTGAATTTTTTGTTGTTTATTTCTATTTCAGATAACGTCTTGTATGAGTTAATTTTCCCTGGTTTCATATTTTATATATAAAATGTAACAATGCTTAATAAAAGAAGCCCTGACATAACATAATTAAAGTACTTAATAAATTTATCATTTGTCGCAAATTTCCTTAAAAATTTACCAACAAATGTCCACAAAGTAATACTTGTGACAGAAAATAGAAAAGCAAGAGCAACTATTTGAGTCGCATAACTTATATAATTTACACCTAATTCAACATAAGTAGAGACAACAATAATTGCAACCGTGACGCCTTTAGGATTTAAATATTGAAATAAAAAGGTTTCAATAAATTTTACAGGGTTTTCCTTTTGGGTTTCATTTGAAGAGGTTGAAAATGCAATTTTATAAGCTAGATATATTAAAAATAAAGTCCCAAGATATCTGATAACTATTTGAATGATTGGAAATAATTTAAAAACATTTATTAAACCAATCGATAAAAACAAAACTAATGAAGTAAAACCTAAAGTCACACCAAGAATATGAGGGATCGTTTTTTTTATCCCAAAATTAAATCCAGAGTAAGATGCGACTACATTATTTGGACCCGGCGTATAAGCTGTAACAAACCAAAATAAAGAAATTGATAATATTTCAGGATGCATACTTAGGCTATTGGAAGACCATTTTCTGATGATTGAGATGGATGAACGAGAATCACTTTGCCTTCCTTATCAATCGAACCTAAAATCAAAACTTGAGACACTACTCCAGCAATATTTTTTTCAGGAAAATTACAAACTCCAATCACTTGTTTACCTTTTAAATTATCCTCATTGTAATAATGGGTAATTTGTGCTGAAGATTGTTTAATTCCTATCTCTTTTCCAAAATCAACTTCTACCACCAAAGATGGTTTTCTTGCTTTCTCATTTTTTTTTACAGAAATTACTGTCCCTACTCGTATGTCAACTTTATCAAATATATCGTATGTTATTTGTTCTTTCATAAATTCAGTATATATATTAGTTATTATTCATGAGTACAGAAATTAATATTGAAAAATTATATGAAAATTGCATCAAAATTTTGACTGATTTAATCGGTTTCAAAACAATTTCTGGAGATGATAATAGTAATTTAATTAATTATTGTGAAGATTACCTTCAAAAGTTAGGTGCAACTTCATTTAAAACTTTTGATGAGGAAAAGAAAAGAGTTAATCTTTTTGCAACATTTAAAGCGAAAAAAACAAACGGAATAAAACCGATCATCTTATCCGGTCATACTGATACTGTTCCAGTTTCAAAAAGTTGGAGCACTGATCCTTTTAAAGCCACAATCAAAGATGAAAAACTTTATGGCAGAGGTGCATGTGATATGAAAGGTTTTATTGCATGTGTTTTAGCTTATGCGCCAATTTATTCAAAAGTGGAATTAAATAGAGATATCCATTTTTCATTTACATTTGATGAAGAAACTGCATGTCTTGGAGCACCCATATTAATTGAGGAGTTAAAAAAAAGAAAAATTCAAGACGGCATATGCATAATTGGAGAACCAACTAAAATGAAAATTATAGATGCTCACAAAGGTTGCTATGAATATACAACTTATTTTGAAGGTTTAGCAGGTCATAGTTCAATGCCACATAAAGGGGTTAGTGCTGTTGAGTTTGCTTCACGTTACGCAAACAAACTCATTGAATTAAGACAGGACTTAAAAAAAAGAGCTCCTAAAGACTCAATATTTGATCCACCCTTTTCAACTTTGCAAGTAGGAGGAATATTTGGTGGCATAGCACACAATGTTATAGCTGATAAATGTTATATTGAATGGGAGACTAGACCGGTGGTGAAAGAAGATGGAGTTTTTTTAAATCAAGAAATAGACAAGTATGCTAATGAAATTTTATTGCCAGAAATGAGAAAAGTATTTCCGAATTCAAAAATAACTAAAAAAATAATAGGTGAAGTAACTGGTTTTGATCGTGTTAAAAATTCAGAGGCATGTGAGTTAGTTTCAAGTTTAACTGGGGACAATTCGAGAGAGGTTGTTTCTTTTGGCACTGAGGCTGGCTTGTTTCAGGAAATTGGGATGAGTACTGTGGTTTGTGGCCCTGGTTCGATTGAACAAGCTCACAAAGTTGATGAATTTATTGAATTAAATGAAATTAAAAAATGTTTAAAATTTTTAGATGGTCTTAAAAAAAAATCTACTTTAAATTAATTCCAGCCACCAACAGCTTTCACCTCTAAAAATTCTTCAAGACCATGTTCACCAGCTTCTCTACCAATCCCAGAATGTTTAAAACCTCCAAATGGTGCATCTACAGCAATTCCAACTCCATTTACGTCTACCATTCCTGATCTTAACTTTCTGGCAACTCTTTTAACTTTTTCTTTGTCTTGCGTTTGAATGTAATTAGTCAATCCATAAGGAGTATCATTAGCAATTTTAATTGCTTCCTCTTCATTTTCAAAAGGCATTACTGATAACACCGGACCAAAAATTTCTGTTCTTGCAACTTCCATATCATTTTTAACATCAACAAAAACTGTTGGTTTGACAAAGTATCCTTTTTCAAATCCTTCCGGTTTACCAGCACCTCCAGCAACTAATTTTGCACCCTCATCTATACCCTTTTTTATTAAAGTTTGAATTTTGTTGTATTGGGTTTCAGAAATAACAGGACCAATATGCTCTCCCTCTTTCTTTGGATCACCAACTTCAAAATTTTCAGTATATTTTTTTAATCTTTCTACAGCTTCATTATACATTGATTTTTCAACAAGCATTCTAGTTGGGGCATTACACGACTGACCAGAATTTCTGAAACATCTTAAAGCTCCTCTTTCAATAGCATCTGGATCAGCATCTTTAAAAATTATATTTGCTCCCTTTCCTCCTAATTCTAGACTTACTCTTTTAAAATCTTTGGCTGCATTTTGTGAAATTAATGCTCCAGCTCGGGTAGAGCCAGTAAATGAAATCATGTTGACGTCAGGATGACTTGTAAGTGCATTACCAGTAGTTTCACCATCTCCATTTACTAAATTGAATACTCCAGCAGGAAATTTTGTTTCATCAATTAATTCTGCAAGAATCATTGAAGATAAAGGAGCAAGTTCAGATGGTTTTAAAATCATAGTACAGCCAGAAGCTAAAGCTGGTGCAACTTTAAGACAAACTTGATTCATTGGCCAATTCCATGGTGTAATCAAAGCGCACACACCCTTTGGCTCATAAATTAATCTTTGATTAGGAGCATGTTCACCCAAGGGTTTTTCAAATTCAAAATTTTTAAGATATCTAATAAATGATTTTAGATGTGCTGCACCTGTACCTGCTTGTAATTTTGTGGCAAAGTCTTTGGGAGCTCCCATTTCTGTAGTAATAGCTGCAGCAATATCTGCCCATCTTTTCTTATAATTTTCGTACAATTTTTCTAATAATCTTATTCTTTCCTCTTTAGGGGAAAATGCCCAAGTGCTATAAGCTTTTTTTGCTGAACTTACTGCATAATCAATATCTTCTTTATTACCTAAAGAAATAACCGCACAATTTTCCTCTGTAGCGGGATTAATTACTTTTATTTCTTGGTTACTTTTTGAGGCAACCCATTTTCCATCAATGTAAAAATTTTTTTTATTTTCCATATCACACTCCTAACCTTTCCTTATTTTTTTGCAAACAAATTAGTAAGCTCATAAACAATTGTTGCTGCAGCTAAAGATGTCACCTCTGCATGATCATATGCTGGGGACACTTCAACTACATCTGCTGAGATTAAATTCATTCCTGACAAGCCTCGAATAACATTGACCATTTCTCTTGAAGTCATTCCTGCAATTTCTGGTGTCCCTGTTCCTGGGGCAAAAGCTGGGTCTAAAACATCTATATCTATTGATAAGTATAATGGATTATCGCCAACTCTTTTTTTAATCCTTTCAGCTATTTTATCAGTTCCCTCTGTTTGAAATTCATCACAATGAATTATTTTAAATCCAAAACTTTCATCATTTTTAATATCATCTCTACTATACAAAGGTCCTCTTATACCTACATGCATAGAAGCATCGTCTAAAAATAAATTCTCTTCTCTTGCACGTCTAAATGGAGTTCCGTGTGTATAAGGTGCCCCAAAATAAGTATCCCATGTATCTAAATGAGCATCAAAATGAACTAAAGCAACTGGACCTTTATTAATTTTGTTTACTGCTTTTAATAAAGGAAATGCAATTGTATGGTCACCACCTAAACTAATTATGCCTCCAGTTTTTTTCAGTAAATCTGTAGCACCTTCTTCAATTTGTTTGATCGCTTCATTAATATTAAAAGGATTACACGTAATATCTCCAGCATCAGCAACTTGTTGTACTTTAAATGGTTCTACATCATAACTTGGATGATAATTTGTTCTTAAATGTCTTGAAGCTTGTCTTATACTTTGAGGACCAAATCTTGCCCCTGGTCTATAACTTGTGCCTGCATCAAAAGGAATACCAACTATTGCAACATCACAATATTCAACATCTCTCAATTCTGGTAATCGTGCAAAAGTCGAGGGTCCGGCAAATCGTGGTACTTTGGTTCCACTTACTGGTTGGACTGGTTCCTTGGTACTTTTTTTTTTCATCATAAAACTCTATCACATTCTCACAATTTGGAATATCTTCAATAATACTTATTATGAAATTATTTAAGTTCATTTTATTATATTTATTTTTAATTTCTTCTGTGCAAGCAGATACGATTTATCAATTGATTAAAATCCCAAATCTTGAAATTTATAATATTAAAACTACTAATAGTCTGAGATATCTTTACGCTAAACAACCTTTTACAATTGGGGTAGATAATAATATTAATTGTTTTAAATCATCAAAACAAGATTTAGACCAAAAGTATCAAATTATAGAAAAGAATTTAAAAAGATATTCTCAAAGTTTTTTAAAAAAAATAAATTTAAAATATATTGTTCTTTGTGAAGATTTATCGATTTCAGGAATTAATACTGCTGGAATACCTGATAATGTGATGAAAACTCTTATTGTTGATATTAAATTTAATAATAAATATTTTGAAAGAGTATTACATCATGAAGTCTTTCATATAATCAATGATAGTTTTAAGGAAATTTTTAATGAAAAAACTTGGTCAAGTTTCAATTCAGATAGCTTTAATTATGCAAAATGTTCTACTTGCACAAAAAAAATAGGTCTCGATACTTATACTAAAACTGATGGTTTTATTACTGAATATTCAAAGTCAACTGCTTCTGAAGATATGGCAGAAGTTTTTTCTCATTTAATGCATGGGAATTTACCAAAAAAAATTGATCCTATTCTTCAAAAAAAGATAGATTTTATCAAATCAGGTTTGCTTAAAATTGATCAAAGTTTCAATTTATGATTAAAAAAATTAAAGCTTCAAAGTCAGAAAAGATAATTTTTTTTTTCTTAATATCTTTAGCTATTTTCTCTCTAAGTTCCTTTTTTTTGATTAAGAATAAATGCTTATTTGTTAAAGATTATAATCCAGAAAAACTTTCTTTTGATAAGCCAAATAATATAGCGATTTTGAATGTTGAATGTGGAAATGTAATTATTGAATTATATCCAAATATTTCTCCAAAAGCAGTTGAAAGATTTAAAACATTGGTGAGGTCTAAAGCATACGACGATGTTGCATTTCATAGAGTAATTAAAGACAGTCTTGTACAGGCAGGTGATTTGGAATTTGGTAAAAAAGGCAATATTGATTATGGAAAAATCGGAACAGGACAATCAGGACTAGGAACAATAAACTCAGAGGTAGATATCCCATTTAACTATGAAAGAGGAAGTGTAGGTCTTGCAAGAACACAAAAATATAATACTGAAGATAGTCAATTTTTCGTCACACTCAAAGATGAGCCATTATATGAGAGTGAATATACACCGATTGGAAAAGTGATTTATGGAATAGAAGCACTAGAAAAAATAAAATATCAAAATAAATCTGAGTATGTTCTAAGGCCTGACTTTATAAATTCTATTAAAATGTTAGTTGACTAAAGGTTTACCAGTAGCCAAGGTGTGTTTAATCCTGTCTTGAGTATTTTTAGTTTCAATTAATCTCATAAAAGCATCTAATTCTAATTTGAATAAATCATCTTCTGTTAACACTTTACCTATAGTTGTGTCTCCACCACTTAAGACAAAAGCTAATTCTTTTGCAACTTCTACCCCATGATCTAAGATTATTTTATCATTATAGAGTTTTTCTAAAATTTTATGCATTTCTCCAATAACCGCTTTCCCAGGCAAGTTAAACTTAAGTTCGCTAGGTGCTTTAAAATCTTTGTTTTCATTTAAAATTTTTTTTGAAACTTCTAATAAACTATTTCTATTCATAATCTTTTTATTTTCAGGCAGTAAGTATTTCAATGGCTCAGCTTCAACAGGTGATGTTGCTGTTTTTCCATAGCCAATGATATCAAAAACTTTTAAAGGTGCATAATTTGGATCTTTTTTTGCCTCTGCTGTATCTAACCATCTAGCTAACATTTCTTTACAACCTCCACCAGCTGGAATTAATCCTACGATAGTTTCTACTAGGCCAATTACAATATTTGTATGAGAGGCAACAAAATTACTTTGTACTAAAACTTCAAATCCACCTCCTAAAGTAAGTCCTGATGGTGCGGATATAACTGGTTGTTTAGAGTACTTAAGATGTTTACATGTTTCTTGGAAATATTTAATAAATTTCTCAATTGATTTAAAATCATTTTTGTCAGCGAATTCCATTGTATAGGTTAAATTTACGCCTGCAGAAAATTGCATGCTTTCATTAATGATAATCAAAGGCTTGTCGGTTGCTTTCTTTAGAGCATCCATTGAATTATAATCTAATGCATTAGCTTTGGTGGTAAATTCAACTATATTATAATCATTGAATCTATAAATAGATGCTGAACTATTTCCATCAACACTCGTTGCTGTTTTCTTGACCTTACCCAGAGTTTCTATTGATGTATATTTTTGCCTTTCACCATAAAAATTTTCATTTTTTGTTTTACTTAAATTTTCTAAAAAATTATTGCCCTTAAAATTTTCAACTTTTTCAAAAAAGTTTTTAACGCCAATCTCCTCTAGCATTTCAAAGGGTCCTTTTGCCCAGTTAAACCCTAATCTCATAGCCTCATCAATATCATTAAATTCTTTTGTTATTTCCGGAACTAATGATGAAGCATATTTAATAATCTTTTCTAATACTGACCAAGCATATTCTCCATATTTATCGTTCCTATTAATTAGACCTTTAAGATCAACTTTGTCAGATTTTATGTCAATTTTTTTGCTTAGAGAATAATCTCCAGTTTGTAGATCGATAGCTTCCATTACTTTGCCACTATCAGTTTTCTTCATTCTATAGAAACCACCTTTGCCCTTTCTACCTGTATATCCAGTTTCAATTAATTTTTTTACTAAAGGAATTTCTTTTGCAACCTCATGAAATTCATCTGTTTCAGGTAACTCTTTGATAAAACTTTTTAAAACATCTGCCATAAGATCAATGCCAATTAAATCATAAAGCCCAAAAACTCCTGTTTTTGGAATACCCATTGGTCTACCAAATATTGCATCCGCTTCCTCTACGGATAGTTTCATTTTAAATGCTTCAGTCATTGCTATTTGCATAGCGTAAACACCAACTCTGTTACCTAAAAAACCTGGAGTATCATTACAAACAATAGCTCCTTTTCCAAGCTCAAGTTCACAAAATTCTTTTAATTGATTTATCTTATTTAAGTCATTGTCTTCATTTTTAACAATTTCCAAAAGACCCATATATCTGACAGGATTAAAAAAATGAGTTATACAAAAATTTTTTTTTTGCTCTTTATTTAAATTTTGAGATAAAACTTTAATAGGTATTGAAGAAGTGTTGGAGGAGACAATCGCACCATCTTTTCTACTTTTAAAAATTTTTTCATAAATTTGGTGTTTGATATCAATTCTCTCCACAACTGCCTCAACAACCCAGTCAGCTTGTTCAACTACTGAGAAGTCATCTTCAATATTCCCAACTTTAATATTTTTTATTTTTGATTTATCAATTAATAAAGGTGGTCTAGATTTGTGAATTCTTTCTCTGGCATTTTCACTTATTTCAGTTTTTAAATCTAAAAGAGTTACGGGTATATTTGCATTACAAAGATGAGCTGCTATTCCACTGCCCATTGTTCCAGACCCTATCACTACTACATTCTTTATCTTCATGGAATTATTTTTCTAACGATTAATACCTCTGAGTCTTTCAGATCTTCTTCGTAAAAGCTCAGCGGTCACTAATATTAATGTTGATAGTATAATTAGACAAGTCGCAACAGCTAGTATTGTTGGACTTAATTGCTCCCGTAAACCTGTCCACATTTGAATTGGGATTGTTGTATTTTCTAATCCTGCTAAAAATAAAACAACTACAACTTCATCAAATGAAGTTACAAATGCAAATAACCCACCTGAAATTACTCCAGGTAAAATTAAAGGTAAGGTAATTTTCATAAAAGTATTTACTGGATCACTTCCTAAACTTGCAGCTGCTCGAGTTACACTATGGTCAAAACCCGACAAAGTAGCTGTGACTGTAATTACCACAAAAGGTGTTCCTAATATAATATGAGCTAATACTATTCCTGTATGAGTTGCTGCTAAACCGGCTTTTGCCATAAAGAAAAATATTGCAACACCAGAAATAATTAATGGAACAATCATTGGTGAAATTAACACAGCCATTATTAATCCTTTATATGGCATATGTCTGCTGCTCAATCCTAAAGCCGCAACTGTTCCAAGTATCACTGATCCAATTGTTGCAAAAATAGCAATGATAAAACTATTCTTAGCTGCTAATCCCCATGGATTTTTTGTTCCGTAAATCATATCCTTGTACCATCTTAAAGAAAATGCATCTGGATCTAGACGCTTCATTCCATCAGAAAAACTCAAAAATTCTTCTGCGTTGAATGACAATGGGAATATTACAAACAAAGGTGCAATTAGAAAAAAGAAAACAGCACCACAAATTGTAAGATAAATATAATGCCAAATTCTATAATGTGGTTCAGTATATTTTGGTAAAGCCATTTGATTATCCTAATTTAATATTATCAATTCCAACTAGTTTGTTATAAAGCCAATAAATTACCAATACTCCACTCAACAACATTAATCCCATGGCTGATGCAAAGCTCCAATCAAGAGTGCTTTTCATGTGGAAAGCAATTTGGTTACTTATTAAAGTTCCAGATGCACCACCAACTAAGGCTGGGGTGATGTAATAACCAATCGCTAAAATAAATACTAATAAACAGCCCGCACCTATTCCTGGGATTGTTAATGGAAAATAAACTTTCCAAAATGCCACAAATGGCGTTCCACCTAATGATTTTCCTGCCCTCATTAAGCTAGGTGAGATAGTTTTCATGACACTATAAAGTGGTAAAACCATGAATGGTAGCAATATTTGTGTCATTGCAACGTAACTTCCTGTTTTGTTGTACATCATCTCAGGTCTATTATCATCGGCTACCAATCCTATTCCAACAAAGAAATCATTTACTATTCCTTGTTGCTGCAACAAAATCATCCAGCTTGCAGTTCTTACAAGTAATGAAGTCCAGAACGGCAGCAGTACACAGATCATTAACAAGTTACTATACTTCATAGGCAAAGTAGCTAATAGATGAGCTATAGGATAAGCCATTAAGAAACAAAAAACTGTTACAAAAAATGCAATTTCAAGAGTTCTTAACCATAACACTCTATGAATTCTTCTGTCCTCCTCTACACTTACTATTTTTCCTTCTTCATTTACATACATGTCCATACCCTTTAGATATTTTTGACTTGTAAACTCAGGAGCTCTTCTTTTAATTGCTCTCCAGTACTCGACATTAGCCCATCTTTTGTGAACTGACATTATTTGTTCCTTGTAGTTTCCCTCTTCAAATGATTTTGATTTTCTTCTTAATTTTTTAATAATACTTTTAAATCCATTTTTTGTGTAGTTTAACTGAGTAGATAACTTACCCTCACGTTTATCCTCAACTAATTTTATGAAATCCTCATGGAAAGCAGCAAAAACTTCTTCATCAGGTAATTCTTGACCATCCCAGGTTTCCATTGCTTTAAAAGTTTTTGGAAGCATTTGTGTCACCATTTTATCGTCAACACTTCGGAACAACATATCACCTATTGGAAAAACATAAGTAATTATTAAAAATAACAATAAAGGAGCAACAAGTAGGAAAGCTTTGATCTTATTCTTTCTCTCTGCTTTTTTAAGACTTTCCTCTAAAGGTATCCCATCTGTTGTTAGAATTTGTTTTGTTTCAGAGCTCATAAATAAAAAGGGCGGTTAATAATAACCGCCCTTAAATTATAATATATAATTAAGTTGTTTAAAACTTAAATTATAGACCAGCTTTCATAGCTTCCCATTTTTCACCAAGCTCTGTGCCGTTGTCAGCCCAGAAAATTGGATCTACTAGGAAGTAGTTTTTAGTGTTAGCCGGTGCAGTTGGCATTTGTGGTACCATGTTAGTCTTACCATCTTTATACCAAGGCTCACCTTTTTCCATAATACCAATTGAAGATTTTCTCCAAGGGGCATATGCGATGTATTTAGCACTTCCTGCTAACATCTCCGAGCTAGTCATCATAGCTAAAGCTTTTTTAGCCATACCATTAGCATCGTTTGGTCCGCCTTTAACTTGTACGAAATATTCGTAGTCAAGACCTTGGCCATCCCAAACTTGTTTGATTGGTGCACCTTCTCCAATTTCAGCATTGAAGAATCTACCATTCCAACCAGTAGCCATTACTACTTCACCTGACACTAATAGTTCTGGCGGTTGAGCACCTGCAGACCAAAATACACATCCGCCTTTAGGGTCTGTGCATAGTTCTTTGATCTTATTCATTGCTCTTTCAACACCTTTTTCTGTTTCTAAAGCTTTGTAGATTTTTGCTCCACCTTTTCCTGGTTTAATACCATCTGCTGCTAAAGCGATCTCTAAGTTTGTTAAAGCGCTTTTATAGATAGCTCTTTTTCCAGGGAATTTTTTAGTGTTAAAGAAATCTTTGATAGTCTTTGGAGTACCTTTAACATTATTAGTGTTATAAGCATAATTCCAAGAATATAAAATATTTCCTACAGCACACTTACTAGGCATTGCAGTAAAGAAATCTTTACTTGCTGGAGTTCCATCTGGAGCTGGTGGGAAATCTTTGTCGAAATCAAATTCAACAAATAATCCTTCATCACATCCAGTAATAGTATCCATTGCAAACACGTCGATTATATCCCACGTGATTTTACCAGCTTCTTTTTGTGCTTTAATCTCAGATAATCCACCAGAATAGTCAACCCAGGCAATATTTATGCCAAGTTTTTTAGCTGTAGGATCACCATAACCTAACTTTTGAGACTCAGTATAAGCCCCACCCCATGACACCGCAGTTACTGTTGTTGCAAATGCTGAAGTAGTTAGTGAAAGTACAAAAGAAATAGCTAGTAATACTTTACTTAGTTTTTTCATTTTTCCTCCGTTTAAACGTTTTTTATAAAAATCAATTACAACAAGATCGATAATGAGAGTCAACAGCCCATTTTAGTTAATTTAGCAATATATTAGTGGTCTAAGAAGGATCTAACGCTCTAGCATCTTCACTGTTCCACCCTATCTTGATATCTTTACCAAGCTTGATATCCAAATTAGCTGAACTATTAGGAACCTTTAAGATAAATTGATTGTTGCCTAAAAGATTTATTCTAACTCTCGTATGGTCTCCGTGATATATTACTTCTTCAATCTTTCCAGAATGTATATTGTCCATTTGATCACTTGGATTAATTAATGCTCTTTCTGGTCTTAAGGAAATTTTTGTTTTTTCACCTTTGCCTTTTACAGAAATAGGATTTGCAAGTATATCGGTGTTAGCTATTTTGACCTTACACTTACCACCTGAAATATCTGAAACTTCACCCACAAAGGTATTATTTTCTCCAATAAATTCAGCAACAAAAGAATTTACAGGTTTTTCATAAAGCTCATCCGGACTTGAAAGCTGCTGAACTTTTCCATCATTAAAAACAGCAATACGATTAGACATGGTTAATGCTTCACTTTGATCATGAGTTACGTAAACAACAGTCACCCCAATGTTTTCATGTATATGTTTAATTTCATATTGCATACTCTCTCTTAAATTTTTGTCTAAAGCTCCCAGGGGTTCATCCATTAAAACTAGCTGAGGGTCAAATACCAATGACCTTGCCACAGCTACCCTTTGCTGTTGACCACCTGATAATTGCCCTGGCATCCTTGATGCAAAACCTTGAAGTGAAACCATTGATAACGCCTTATCAATCTTTTTATCTGCCTCATCTTTTGGAATTTTTCTAACTCTTAATGGAAAGGCTAGGTTCTCATAAACTGTCATATGAGGAAATAATGCATAATTCTGGAACACCATTCCAATACCTCTTTTGTGTGGAGGTATACTTGAGATAGCCTTACCATCTAAATATATTTCACCATTTGTTGGTGTTTCAAATCCTGCCAGCATCATTAAGCAAGTTGTTTTTCCAGAACCTGAGGGTCCTAACATAGTAACAAACTCACCTTCTTCGATATCTAATTGAAGATCTTTGACGACTAAAACTTTACCGTCATAGCTTTTATCTACTTTATCGAATTTGACGAAATCTTTTTTAAGAGCCATAATTTTAATCAACTTTTAAACATTTGTAAGAATAAATTTCAACCTTTAATAACTAGCTTTTAACGTGAAGTTCTTTAGACATATTACAAAATAATTCTGCTCCTTGATCTGTAACTCTTATTGCTTCTGATGCCTCAACACCCCATTCACCAAATTGCATAACTGCTATCATGTGAAAACAAATATTAGGCTCCAAAATTGTCATGTCGCCTTTATAAATATTTAAAGTATGTTCTCCCCAATCTGGGGGATAACCAATTCCAATCGAATAACCTGTCCTAGATTTTTTTTCTATTCCATATTTATCTAATATTTTCCAAAATGCTTGAGCAACGTGATCTACGGTATTTCCAGGTTTCGTTGCATCAATTCCAGCTTGAAGTGCCTCAATTGTTTTCTTCATCGTATCAATTTTAAGTTGATCAGGTTTTCCAAGCAAAATAGTTCTGGCCATAGGTGCATGATAACGCTTATACACTCCAGAAAGTTCAACAATTGTAGCCTCACCATCAATAAATTTATCTTGTGTTGCAGTTAAATGTGAAGCAGATGTTCCTTTTCCGGTAGGAAGCAATGTTGCAATACTGGCGTATTCTCCACCAAATTCAGGTGTTCCATAAAACAAAGCTTTTTGAATTTCTCCAACAGCATCACATTGTCTAACCCCAGGACTTATTACTTCGTAAGCTTTTTTCATTCCAACCTCTGAAATTTTTGCAGCAGATTTCATAAAATTTATTTCAGTATTTGATTTTACTAGACGAGCCCAATTAACTAATCTTTCAGAGTCTTTGATCTTGGCATCGGGTAAACCATCTCTAATTTTCTGATAACAGAATGCGGTAAAATAATGTGCATCCATCTCTAAACCAATAGAAAGCTTATCCCATTTTTTATTCTTAATTATCTCCACTAAATAATCATAAGGATGCTTAGGCCAAGTATGAATGTAGTGTTCATCATATACAATTATATTCTCCTTCTTTAAATATGTTTTTAGATAAGCTCCCCCGGCATCTTGATCTCTAACAAAACATAAGGGTTCATCAGCATTGACATGAACTATTGCACATTGAGCATAATAAAAAGACCAAGCATCATAACCTGTTAAGTAATTTATGTTATTTGTATCGTGAGAAATTAATAATTCGATGCCTTTATCTTGCATCATTTTTTGAACTTTTTTTAATCTATTTTTATATTCTTCTTTTGTAAAAAGACTCATTTATCTAAATTAAATAATTTTCCAAAACCTTGTATATCTTTATTCATTCCAATACTTTCTAAAGTATCCCATATTAATGATTGATTGCTTGTAATGACAGGCTTACCTAATTCTTTCTCTAATCTTTCAATTATATTTAAAACTGGTAAAGCTGTACACGAAATAAATAAGGCATCAGCATTTTTAATTTCTATTTGCGATAAAGTTTCTAATAAAAAATTTTGATCTACTTTTCCGATATCATAGTCAGCTGCGATATCTAGATAAGTATTAGCAACAATATCAAAACCTTGACTTGAAAAATAATCTATAATCTCATCATTTAATTTTTTACTATAAGGAGTAAATATTGCGAGTTTTTTTATATTTAACTTTTTTAATGCTTTAATAGCTGCAGTGCTTGGTGTTGTAATTTTTGCTTCTGGTTTCGCCTCTTTAACTTTTCTCTCTATAGTATCATGTCCAACAGCAATAGTTCCGGAGGTACATCCGTAGACAACGCAATCTATGTTTTCATCTGGTAAAATATTTTTAGTAACATCTTTAACTTTTTCAGACATTTTAATTAAATTTTCTTTTGATAATGGATTGTAACATTCAATTCTATTTACGAAAAAATCTATATCTTTATCTTTAATTATTTTGATAAAATCTTTTTCAATTATAAAATCAGTAGCTAAGGCAATTAATCCTATTCTAGGATTATATTTTTTTATAAATTGTGGCTGAATTTTATTAGACTTCATTAAAATCTTTTAAAATCTTTAATAATCAGTCTAGTTTAAATAAAGACATTATAAAATAAGATAATTTGGCGGTTGAAAATCTATATAAATAGGATTTAATTTAGTCTTTATAAATTGTTAACAAATAGAGGAATATAATGAGAAAATTAATTATTGCTGCATTTATATTTGTATCAAGTTTTACAACAAATGTTTTTGCAGAAGTAAAAATGGGAATAATTTTAGGATTCACTGGTCCCATAGAATCTCTTACACCTGCTATGGCTGCATCTGCAGAACTTGCTTTTAAAGAAGCATCTGACTCAGGTTCACTATTAGGTGGAGAAAAAATTTCAGTAGTAAGAGCAGACTCAACTTGTGTTGACTCAGCAGCAGCAACAGCGGCAGCTGAGGGTGTTATTGCGCAAGGTGTTGCTGCAATCATGGGTGCTGATTGTTCGGGTGTAACAGGTGCTATTGCATCAAATGTTGCTGTACCAAATGGTGTGGTAATGATCTCACCTTCTGCAACATCTCCAGGATTAACAACTCTAGATGATAAAGGGTATTTCTTCAGAACTGCTCCATCAGATGCTAGAGGTGGACAAATTCTTGCGGATATTACTAAAGATAGAAAAGTAAAAAGTGTAGCTATTACTTATACTAACAACGATTATGGTAAAGGTTTAGCTGATGTTTATAAAGCAGCAGTAGAAGCTCACGGAATAAAAGTAACTACAGTAAATGCTCATGAAGATGGAAAAGCAGATTATTCTTCTGAGGTTGCAACACTAGCTTCAGCAGGTGGTGATGCAGTAGCTGTTATTGGATATCTTGACCAAGGTGGAAAAGGTATTATTCAAGCTTCTTTAGACTCTGGTGCATTTGACAGATTTATTTTGTCAGATGGTATGATTGGTCAATCATTAGTTGATGCATTTGGAAAAGATTTAAGAAAGTCTTTTGGTTCAATGCCAGGTTCAACTGGAAAAGGTGCTGGAGTTTTTGCTGGTGTAGCAAAAGCTGCTGGTATTGATAGTTCTGGTCCTTACACTGGAGAGTCATACGATGCAGCTGCTTTAATTGTATTAGCAATGCAAGCTGGTAATTCAGCTGATAGAGCATCAATTGCAAAAAATGTGATGGATGTTGCTAACGGCCCTGGAACAAAAATTTATCCAGGTGAACTTAAAAAAGGTTTAGATTTATTAGCTAAAGGTAAAAAAGTTAACTATGAAGGTGCAACAGGAGTTACTTTTACTAGCGTCGGCGAAGCTGAAGGTTCTTTCTTAGAACAAGAAGTTAAAGGCGGAAAATTCAAAACTAAAAAACAAAGATAATTTATCTTAAAATTAAAACCCCTGACATTTCTATGTTAGGGGTTTTTTTTAAAAAAATAAATATTTATCAGCCATATATAAAGCCCAAGCAAAGGCTGCACCTAAAATTATATATTTCATCTTTTTATTTTATTTCTATTTTTTCTGGAAGTATACCTTTTGGTCTATATCTCATTATCAATAACAGGCCTATTCCCATCATTAAAAATCTAAAATATGGAACACTTTCAATTAAATGAACTTTTAAAAAGTGAGTGTCAGCTAAACCAGCTGTTGTTAAATTAACTAAATATAATCCAATAGGCGCTGATTCAATCCATAAAAACCAAACCACGAAGCCTCCTAGAATTGCACCAAAATTATTTCCACTGCCACCTACTATAACCATCACCCAAATTAAAAAAGTATATCGCATAGGTCTGTAGCTGCCTGGCGTAAATAATCCATCTTGGGTTACTAACATAGCACCAGCAATTCCCACTATAGCTGAACCTAAAACAAAAATTAGTAAATGTTGTTTCACCACATTTTTACCCATTGCATTCGCTGCTTCTTCATTATCTCTTATTGCTCTCATCATTCTACCCCACGGAGAATAAAGAGCTTTTTGAGTTAGAATTAATAGAGTGATAACAACAATCAAAAACAAACCTGAATAACAAAGTTTTACAAAAATTGATGATCCTTCAATGACAAATTGATTTAGAGCGGCTTGTCTCTCAGTTAAATCTGTTATTAAATTCAATTTACTTGAGTTAAATTTTTCAACTAAATTTATAAACCAATCTGTTTGTTGCAAATTAACCTCATAAGGTGCTGGGCGCTTCAATCCAATAACATTTTTTACACCTCTGGTTAGCCAATCTTCGTGTTTAATTATTGCAATAACAATTTCTGATATTAGTAAAGTGGCTATTGCCAGATAGTCCGCCCTTAAACCCAAGGCAACTTTACCAATTACAAATGCTAACCCACCTGCAAATAGAGCACCAACGATCCAAGAAAAAATAATTGGAAGACCAAATCCACCAAGAAATCCTGTTTTTGCAGGATCTACTTCCTCTATTGCCTCAATCCCAGGTTCAGATACAAATCTAATGATTATTATTCCTGCAATTATAATAGTTGCAATAATATAGGTTCTAACTTTTGATTTTTCATATTTTTTTAGTACGTATCTAACGGCTAATACCATTCCAATTATTAGTAAAAGACTTAATAGAATATTAGATCCACCTGCACTCCATGCTTCTTGAACCGGATCAACTGAGATTAAAACTGCCGCTAAACCACCGAGGGCAGTATAGCCCATTATGCCAAAGTTAATAAGACCAGCATAACCCCATTGAATATTAGCTCCCATTGTCATAACAGCTGAAATCAAACAAAGATTAAAAATTGATAAAGCTATATTCCAAGATTGAAAAATTCCTACAAGAATGATTAATCCCATCATTATAGTATAAGCTGCAATTACATTTAAATTTTTTCTCACAATATTTTTCCTTTGAAAATTCCAGATGGTCGGTAAAGCAGTACAATGACAAGAATTGAAAATGATACTGCAAATTTATAATCTGTTGATAGTAATTGTACTAAAGTATTTGGCTCTAAACTTTCAGGCAATAGATACATGAAAAATTTTTTATAAGCATAAGTTAAAAGAATTTCAGAAAATGCGATTACATATCCACCTAAAAATGCACCAAAAGGATTTCCTATACCACCAACAATAGCTGCAGCAAAAATTGGGAGCATATTATTGAAATAAGTAAATGGTTTAAAACTTTTATCTAAACCATATAATGCTCCACCAATTGTAGCTAAAACTCCCGCTATTATCCATGTAATCATAACAATCTTTTTTGGATCTATTCCAGACAACAATGCAAGATCCTCATTATCAGAATAAGCCCTCATACTTTTTCCTGTTTTTGTTTTATTTAAAAACCAAAAAAGAGTTGAAACTAAAATTAATGTTACAACAATTGTAATTACCTGGGTTGATTTGATTGCGAGGCCTTCATTAAGTCCTGTCATTTCTTTAAACTCACCAGCTTTAATTAAAAATTTTTCACCATCAAAAAATCTTCTATCAGAGGGGCCAATGATTATTCGAACAACGGCTTGGGTAACGAACATTACTCCAATACTCACCATTGCTAATTGAACAGGGGGGCTTTTATTAACTCTATAATATTTAAAAACAAATTTATCTACCAAAAGCATATAACCAACCATAAATATAATAGCAAAAGGAATTGCGATGAGAGCAGTTGGTAAAATGCCTAAGCTTATTCCTAAAGATTGAAAATACCATGTAAACAAAATTGTAACCATGGTTCCAAAAGACATCATATCTCCTGTAGCAAAGTTTGCGAACCTTAAGATCCCATATATCAATGTTACAAAAATTGCACCCAAAGCTAATTGAGATCCATAGGCTAATGCTGGTACAAAAATATAATTTAATAAAAGTACAATCGCGTTTATATAATCCATATCAACCGCCTAAAAATGAACTCCTTACTCTTGGATCATTTAGTAATTCTTTTCCTGATCCTGAATAACGATTTTCTCCTGTGACTAACACATAACCTCTGTCTGAAATACTTAGCGCTTGTTTGGCATTTTGTTCCACCATAAGTATTGCAACATTTGTACGTTTAACTTTTACAATGTGATCAAACAATTCATCCATTACAATTGGTGAAACTCCTGCAGTTGGTTCATCCAACATTAAAACTGATGGTTTGATCATTAGTGCCCTACCTAGTGCAACCTGTTGTCTTTGCCCTCCTGATAATTCACCAACTAATTGATTTCTTTTTTCACTTAATATTGGAAACAATTCATAGATCTCATTGATTACTGAATTATAACTCTCATCAATTAAGAAGGCTCCCATTTCTAAATTTTCCTCAACAGTCATTCCTGCAAAAACATTTTTCGTTTGAGGTACAAATGAAATTCCTGACTTAACTCTATCCTGTGGAGATAATTGTGTAATATCCTTACCATCAATTATGACTGAGCCAGATTTTAAATTTAATAAACCTAACATTGCTTTCATTGCAGTCGATTTTCCCGCACCATTAGGACCTAAGATTGAAACAATTTCTCCTTTGTCGACATTCACTGAGCAAGAATTAATAATGTCTGGACCATTTCCATATCCACCAGTCATCTTATTTCCCTCAAAAAATGCCATTATCAATTATCCTTAATTTTTGATCCCCTACCCAAATAACTTTCAATTACTTTTTCGTCTTTTTTTGCATCCTCCACTGAACCTTCAAATAATACTGATCCTTCAGCCATTACAATCACAGGATCACATAGTCTTCCTATGAAATCCATGTCATGTTCAATCATACAAAATGTATATCCCTTTTCTTTATTTAGTTTTTCAATCGCTGTACCAAGGTCTTTCAGTAGTGTTCTATTCACACCTGCACCCACTTCATCTAATAGAACTAACTTTGCATCTACCATCATTGTTCGACCAAGCTCCAATAATTTTTTTTGACCACCAGATAAATTTCCTGCTAGCTCATTTCTTAAATGTCCTAAATTTAAAAACTCTATAACTTCAATGGCTTTTTGCTTAATAATATTTTCTTCTTTCATGATTAATGAGGGTTTAAATATAGCATTTATCAATTGTTCACCTGACTGATTACCAGGAACCATCATTAAATTTTCTAAAACTGATAGATTTGTAAATTCATGTGCAATTTGAAAGGTTCTAAGTAAACCTTTTGAAAATAATTCATAAGCAGGTACATCAGTTATATTTTCGTTGTTAAACATGACACTACCAGCTGAACATTTTAGATTTCCAGCAATCAAATTAAATAAGGTAGTTTTTCCTGATCCATTAGGACCGATTATTCCAGTTATAGTTCCCTTCTTAACTTTAAGTGAACAATCTGATACTGCTGCTAATCCACCAAAATATTTTGATAGATTGTTTATTTCTAAAATATTTTCTGACATTAATTATTTGTTAAGTCTTTGGTAAATTTTATTTAGTGTATTTACTACAGATTTATAGGCCCCTCTCTTACTCATTTCTTTTAAACCTTGTTCATTTAAACCTTTTGGAGTTTGAGATTCTTTAACTAAATGTTTTAAATCTTTTTTTGAATTTACAACTGCATCTTCGGATAAAGCCAAAAATAAAGTTGTTATATATTTCTGTGCATCAGATCTTTTGATACCTTTTTTTATCAACCAAGTACTCATTACATTTAATATTTCATAATAAGATGCCATCATCCCTGACGTTGACCAAAAATTAATTGATAATTTTTCATTTTTAATTTCAATAGTAGATCCAATTTTATTAAAAAAATTTTTAACCTTTCTATTTGGTGGGCAAATAGGCACTGGTCCTTTTTTAAGAGAAATTGGCGGAAGTGGAATAGCTCTTACTAAGTCAACTTTTACTTTTATCATTTTTCGAAGTTCTGAGAGATTTATAGTTGAGATAAAACTTATAATTGTTTGACTAGATCTAAATCTTAAATTTTTAATAATTTTCTGACCAACTGTTGGTGTGACCGCCAAAAAAATCCAATCACAATTATCAACAATTGTTTGATTATCCCTTTCAATAAATATCTTTTTAAACCTTTTTTTTAGTCCTTTTGCAATAAGACTATTTCGTGATGAAATAAATATTTTTTTATAATTAATTTTTGAAGAACATATTCCAGATATAACCGAAGATGTTATTTTTCCAGTTCCTATAAAACCTAATTTCATAAATATCTTTTAGTGATTAATTTATATTAATTAATAAAAAAAGAACCTCTAATTCGCAACAACTCTCTACTTAAATCTTTATGTTCTTTAAAGGCTTTTCTGCCATGAAGCCAAAAATAATTATTTGCTACTACAGATGATCCCACCGGAAGTTTAGTTATAATCTTCTGATTACTTTCCTCTAAACTATCAGATAATTTTTGTAAAAAAGTACCTTGTTTCATATTTTTAGGTTCTGGAAATTGATCAATATATGAAATTTGTGCTCTTCCATCTTTATCAGATGAAAATACTGGATGTTCAACTTTATAATCTATATTTTTACTTTTCGGAGAACCCCAAAGAAAATTCTCTTTTCCGACAGGATCATTAAATAATTCATCACAATGCTCCCAATCATCGAGATGAAGCATGGCAGTTTCCCCACCTTCAACATTTTTTTCCTCTATTTTTGACATTAACAACCAGTCAGTTTTTTCTTTTACATAGGTTCCATCAGTATGTAGATCCATGTTTTTATAAGCCTTTCTTAAATAAGAGTCACTTTTGTCCTCATGCTTAACATGAAATCTAGCATAATATTTACCAGCCATTGCATCATGATTAGGGTTCCCAACTAGATGCGCAACAGCAGTTGAAAGTTTTACTAAAAAACTATCATCAATTTTAGATATTAAATTTTTAGGTTTAATAATAAAACATCCAGTATTTCGATCTCTAATAATTTTATTAATTAATCTAGATAATTTATTATTACTTAAATCATCTAAACTTTTCGCGATAGTAAATCTGGTAAATGGTTTATATTCTAATGCAGTAATATCAAACTTATTAAAAGGAAAGATAAGTTTATTTAAAATATCATCCCCAATATCTATGTTTATTATTCTTGAAGATTTTTTATTTTCATAAATTTCAAATCCATCAATTTTTTCTATCATAAGTAACTACTAAAAAGTGTAAGTATGATAGCAGAGAAAATTGTTGGGTAAACTAAATTTTTTTTGGTTATAAAAAATAGCCCGATTGATAAAATTATTACAATAAGTCTTACTAAATAATCTATCTCAGATAATAGTCCTGATGGGAAAATTACAATCCTAGCTATTAATGCTGCCAACGTTGAGTATGCCAAGCAATTAAACCATCTAAATATTTTGGAAGTTTCTTTAATATTTTCTGAACTTACAACACCTAAAAATCTAGACAAAAATGTCGCTAAAGAAGTTATTAAAATTACTAAAAAAATATTACCTGTCATTAATTTCTCCAATAAAAAATGCAATTGTTCCAGCTACAAAACCACCAAATAAAATACACCACTCTGGAGAGATAAAATAAAAAGCTGGACCTAAAATTGCACCAAGAATGATTGATAAACTAATTTTAATAGTTTTCATCGCCCCCACCATCATACAAGTAAAATAAATTGGATTAATTATTGCTAACCCAATTAACATATCTCTATTTAAAAAGTCTGAAGCAATATAGCCAATAAATGTTGAAAAAATTGCTACTGACCAGGTTGCTGTGCCAATACCAATCCAAAAATCTATCCTTGCTTCTTTTTTAATTTGTTCATAATTATCTTTCATTATTAGCCACGATGAGACGGCAATGAAATGACATGATAAATAATATTTCCATTTAGGTTGTGTTTGGTGCATCAACAAAGGCATTAAGGAAACTGTCATTGGATACAATCTTGCATTTACTAACCAAACAGCAATGAAGATATTTATTAATGATGATCCAATTATAAGTGACTCTGCCATCACTAATGAACCAGGTAAGGCATAAGTTAAAAAAGTTGAAAAAAGACTTTCTTGAATTGTAAAGCCAATATTTTTTAAAAGAGCTCCAATTGCTATAAAGCTAGCTCCCAAGGCTATAGCTGGACTTCCAACACCTTTGATAGATGCGAAACCTTTCAAAAAATATTTTGAATCAATCATTAACCGCCCAGGAATAGGCGTCCAACATCAGGATTATTTAAGAGTTCATCTCCTTTACCTGCTATTGCAGTTTGTCCTGATACCAAAACATAACCAATGTCAGCAAACTCTAAACCTTTCTTTGCATTTTGCTCAACAAGGATAATCGTTTTTTTTTCATTTTGTTGAAGGTCTCTTAAAATTTCAAATACCATTTCAATATATCTTGGCTCTAAGCCAATCGAAGGTTCATCAACTAATAAAACTGATGGTTTCATAACAAGCGCTCTTGAAATTTCCAATAACCTTCTTTCACCACCAGACAAAACTTTTGCAGGTTGATTTCTTCTATTTCTTAATCTTTCATACTTCTCAAGAATTCTTTCAGCTTCTTGAAATGACTCCTCTGTTTTATCTTTGATAAATCCACCCATCAAAAGGTTTTCCTCAACTGTCATATCAGGGAAAACAGAATTATCTTGTAAAATATATGCTATACCAACTGATTTCAATTTTTCAGCTGGTGATAAATTGGTTATCTCTTTTCCATCAATTTCTATTTTGCCAGAAAAAATATTGGTAAATCCATAAATTGAATGGAGAATAGTTGATTTACCAGCACCATTTGGCCCTATTAAACAAAGTGATTGAGCCTTGCTAACATAAAGATCAAAATTATGTAAAATTTCCATTTTCCCATAACCAGCATTCATATTTTTAATCGTAAGATGAATGTCATTAGGTGAAAGTTTTTTTAAATCATCTGCTTGAGGTGCTTTTCCTAATACTTCGTATTGATTAGACATTATTGTGCTCCCAGGTATGCATCGATTACTCTTTTATCATTTTTAATCTCATCCGGTGTTCCATTAGCCAACATTTTGCCGTGAGCTAAACAATAAATACTTTCTGCTAATTGCATAATAACCCTCATATTATGTTCGATAACTAAAAGAGTTATCCCAAAATCTTGGTTTACTTTAATTAGTCTGTCTATTATTCCATTAATTAGAGTTGGGTTAATACCTGCCGTTGGTTCGTCTAATAAAAGCATTTCTGGTTCATTCATCAAAGCCATTGCCAACTCAAGTAATTTTTGCTGACCAAAAGATAAATCACCAGCTCTTAATTTTCTTTTCTGATAAAGTCCGACAAAATTTAAAAGGTTTTCTGCTTTTTCTGTTAGATCTTGCGGAATTTTTGAGAATATTTTTAATATACTTTCATCACTACCTTTGTGACTGATTAACATATTATCTACACAATTTAATTTTCCATAAATTCTTGTTTGTTGAAAAGTTCTTAATAAACCAAGTTTAGCAATTACAGGAACTGGTAATTCAGATACTTCTTTACCATTAAATTTTATTGAACCTTGGTCTATTGGATAGGTACCAACAATGGAGTTAAATAAAGTTGTTTTTCCTGAACCATTTGGACCAATTAGTCCAAATATTTTTCCCTTTTCTACTGACATTGAAATGTCAACATTAGCCTTAACACCACCAAAAGATTTACTTACATTATTTACTTCTAAAATACTCATTTCAATTCTACCTGTGCTTTTCGATCAGCCTCATCAACAACTTCACCAAATCGTTCAGGGTATTTTTCTCTCAACCATCCCATAATTCCCTCTGGGAAATAAATGACGATAACAACAATCAAAACTCCTAAAGCAACATACTGCCACCCTAAAAAGAATGTCCAAAATCCTTCTTTGAAAATATGAAATACAGTAGCTCCAATCACAGGTCCCCACAAAGTTCCCTTACCGCCAAGGATTGCCATCAAAACCATAAATACTCCCATCTCTCTTCCATCAAATGCAACATCTGTTGAGTCTATATAACCAACAAGTCCGCCCATGATACCTCCTGCTAAACCACAAAAAAATGCTGATACCATCCAACCAATTATTTTATATTTCATTGTCTCAATTCCCATTGCCTCAGCTTTATCCTCATTATCCCTGATGGCATTAAGAATTAATCTAAAACGCGTTGAGTAAATCGCTCTCACTGCTATGAATGTAAGGACAAGCGCACCAAAACTTAAAAAATAAAAGAATTCTCCTCTTGCCTCTAGACCACCAACGTTTGGAAAAGGTGGCGTAGTAAAACCTTGTCCTGCTCCAATAATCTCTATACCACCAGAAATTTCTCCTGCAGCAACTCCTAAACCTAAAGTACAAATTGCAAAGTAATGTCCTCTAAGTCCTAAGATGGCATAACCAATTAATCCTGCAACAATAGTTGGTACAACTGCGGCTACTACAAGTCCAGCTGCCATTCCTTGAAAGAACTGTGTGGGCGTATGCACAAAAGTTTTTTCTCCTCCACTTTCTGTCCACTCTGCTAAAGGGAAAAACATACCCACTTGCACAGAAGCACACAAATACATTCCTAAACCATAGAAAAGAATATTTCCAAATGTGTTATATCCCATTTCCCCACCCTGAATATTCCAAGTGGTGGCTAAAACAATCAATACACACAAAATAGATAATTGAACCTTAAATGCTGGAAATACAAAAGGCGCAGCGAGTCCAAATATCAAAATTGCAGCATATAATATGACATTTTTACTCATTATTTTAGATACTCTCTTTTTCTTGAAAGTTTAAATCTTCTATAAACGAGAATTAAAACTAATAATAAAAACACTGAACCTATTCTAAATTCTGTTCCTAATATATAATCAGCAAACTCTTCAAATACACCAAGACCCATCCCTGACATTGCAACACCAGGTAAATTGCCAAGTCCAGCAACAATAACAATCATAAATGATCTAATTGTATACGGTAATCCCATATAAGGATGTATTGTAAAGGTTATTGAAATTAGCGCTCCAGCAACACCACAAAGAGCAGCATTTAATCCAAAAGTTGCTGCATAAACCTTTTCTGTATCTACACCTAAAATCTTTGCAGCTCTTGCGTTTTGAGCTGTTGCTCTAATCGCTCGACCAAGTTTTGATTTTTTCATATAAATTACTAAACCAATAGCAAAAACAATACTAACGAATGCTGAAAATATTTTTGAGTTTGGTAAAACTACTGCACTATCAAATAAAAATGTTGTGCCATAACCTGAATTTGCTAAAACAACATCTGCACCAAATGCAAAGTTCATTAGTTGCATGAAAAGAATACTTATGCCAAATGTAGCAAGAATTGAGATAAACAAGTCTCTATCAACAACTTTATTGATTACTAATTTGTAAATTCCAACACCAACAAAATACATTATAATCGGTGAAACTATGACTCCCCAGGCTGGATGAATTCCGTAAAGATACATAAAGTATGCAATGTATCCACCAAGAATAACTAAATCACCTTGTGCAATGTTTATGATATTCATGACCCCCCATTGCAAAGCCATGCCATAAGCAATTAACGCAAATAAAATTCCAAGCAATATCCCGTCCAAGCAAGCTTGAACAGTTATCATCGGATACTGAAAAACCATGAAATCCATAATTTGCCTCTAAAAAAAATACCCCCTAGAGTTTAGGGGGTATTTAAAGATTTGTTATTATCTGTCAGACCACTTAGGAATTGGGTGAATCAATTTAGCTGATGCCCACTTCAGTGGAGCAACAACTTTGTTTTCACATTTTCCAGCGCCATCACACATTACTTGGAAAAGTACCATCGGCTTGTCAACATTTTGACCACCCGGTGCGAACTTAATATTTCCATAGAATGTTTGCATGTTCGTAGCTGCAAGAGCATCTCTTACTTTCTTTTGATCGAAAGAATTCGCTCTTTCAAAAGCATCCTTAAACACTAACAATGCTGCAGATGACTCTGCTGATTGATATGGCGGGTCATATCCAAACTCTTTTTGGAAATCTGCCGCATACGTCATACCATCTTTAAAGAAGTTATCTTTATACGTTAGTGTTTTATGCCATTGAGAAGCACATAATGCATACTGAGAATTTTTACCATGTTGTTTTGATAATTTCGCAGCATCACAATGTGTCATTGCTAACATTGGAACATCAACTTTCATTTCAGCAATTTGTCTTATTGCAGTTAATGCACCTTTTGTGTGTCCTGATACCACAAGAACATCTGGCTTCATTTGTTTTACTTTAACTAATGTTGCAGCCATATCGTTAAGCTCTTTTGGCAACTTATCGTCGATTATAATCTCAGATCCAGTTTCTTTCGCTGCATCTAAAATACCTAATCTTACATCTTGTGAAAAAGCATCTTGTTCAAATGCTTGTGCAATTCTTACACCTTTTCCACCATTTAACTCAACTGCTGTTCTAATAGCTACATCAAGATATAAGTTAGCTGGAGCTAAAACTGCAAATAGATATTTGTAACCTTTAGTAAACAAAGATCTAGACGCACCATTTGCTTCCACCATTGGCACACCATATTTTTCTGTAACAGGTGCAATTGCTTTTGTTAAACCTGAACTATAAGGCCCAAGCATAAACTCAACACCATCTTGTGAGATTAATCTTTCTGCTAATTGAGCTGCTCTTTTTGGGTTTGATTCATCATCATAATAAATGATTTCAAACTTATAAGTTTTTCCACCAACTTTAACACCACCCATGCTATTAATTCTATCAACAGCCATGTTATAACCGTTTTGTGTATGAACACCATTAGATGAATATTTTCCAGTTAATGAAATAGCAGCACCTAAAACAATTTTATCACCAACTACTTTTGCAAATGAGACAACTGAAGTTGAAAGTAAAATTGCTACTGCAGAAATAAAACTCAAGATTATCTTGTTTATTTTCATTTTATTTCCTTCTGTTATTAATTAATTAATTCTTAATTAAATAAATAATTTTGTTTTATTGCAAGAGGCAAAAACAACTTTAGATAGGTTTAATATTGTTGTGTAACAATAATAATTAACGCAATGATTACTAAAACACTCGCTGAGATTGTATTAATTGTTTTTGGATTTGCTTTAATCCATGTAACTAATTTTTGTGCTAACAAAGCATAACCAATCAAAGAAATAAAATCTAAAATAATATAAGTTGTTATTAAAATAAAGAATTGAACAATATAATTGTTATTAAAGTCAATGAACTGAGGAAATATTAAAGGAAAGAACAACCATGCCTTAGGACTTGTTCCTGCAACTAAAAAACCATCTTTGTAAAAAGACAAAACACTTTTGGTGCTAATTATTTTTGAATTTACATCTTTTGGTGAAGTTTTGTACACATCATAAGCTAAATACATCAAATAAATTACCCCAACCCACTTAAAAAAGTTTAAAAAGTTTGGATTATCTGACAAAAATGTTCCTATAACAAAAATTACTAAAGTTGCTTGAAATAAATTTGCTGTAACATCCCCTAAAGCTGTCCAAATACAATTTTTAACTCCATAATTCATCGAATAAGAAATAATGACTATCCGAGGGGTACCCGGTGTGATGAATAGAAAAATTATGATCTGTAAAAAAAGGATAAAATCTAGGGGGAGCATAAAAAAAAAGATAGTCCTAAAAAACCGGGAGCTAAAGATGGCTAAGTAGGACTATCAAATCACAATATAACAGATCCTAAAAAAAATGCATTATTGATTTTTTTCAAATATAAAGGATTTATGAAAAAAAAAGGTCACAGGCCAATTACCCGCGTCAAAAATCCAGAGCCAAATCATGAAGATCCAGATTGGGTCATCTGGGCAGCTTGGGCCGATAGGATCACTTTTGAAGATATCGAAAAAAAAACTGGCTACCGAGAATCGGATGTTATTAAGATAATGAGAAAATCACTCAAACCATCCTCATTTAGATTATGGAGGAAAAGAGTTCATCAAAAAAGTATCAAACACAGAAAAAAATTTGAATATTCAAGAAAACAAATTACTAGTAAAATAAAAAAAGGTGATTATTTATAACTTATGAAAAAAATTACAATTTATACAGGTCCCATGTGTAATTACTGTGAGGCGGCTAAAAGATTGCTGACAAGAAACAATGCACCTTATGAAGAAATTGATGTTGCAAAGGTTGAGGGTGCAAAAGATGAAATGATTCAAAAAGCAAATGGTAAAAGAACAATTCCTCAAATATTTTTTGATGACCAACACATTGGTGGTTATGATGAGGTTAGAGCCTTAGAGAAAGAAAATAAACTTCAAGAGCTTTTAAAATAATATTTTAAAAAACTTTTCTTAAATTCAAAGCGATTTCATCAAATGTTTCTGGTCTCATAGCATTATTATTTAATAAATAAAAATCAATATCTAATCCATTAATATTTTTACTATAAATATATTTTGATTTGAAAATGTCATCTCCCTCAATTTTAAAAGCAAAATTAGTATTTTTTTGAGGTAGATAACCTATTGCCAGATGAATTTTATTAGTATAACCAACTCTATGTTTATAATTGTGTTCAACAATAAAAAATAAACTAAAGTTATTATCATAAATAATATCAACACCTAATTCACCATTAATATTATGTAATGCTCCAGAATTTAATTCGGTATCATATTTGGTTGAGCTATCACTAATGTAGGAATACTTGATGTTAGATGACCGATGTAAGTTGGCTTGATATTCAATCTTACCATGTCTTTTCATTTTATATTTTTTATTGTTAAGTTCCTCAACAGAAGCTAGAGATAATCTTAAATTTCTTGACTGAATACTTTGTTTATCAAATCTCATTGCAGTTTTTCCACTTTCTGAATAGCTACTCAACAATGTATAACCTAAATCAATTTGAGCAGCAGGAATTAAGGTAAGCTCATCTTTTTTAATCTCCTCTTTCAATTTTAAAGTTCCATAAATTTGTTTACCATTTCTATTTCCAGTTAATTTATTTCCATCTAAAACACTTGAGATATCTGAATAAAGTGCACCAATACCAACAACCGCATCTAAAAATCTATTGTCATCTTTTACTGGAGTGGTTGAATAATAGGTTAAATTGTAAGTATCTGTATCTAGCCTACTTCCATCAATACCAACTTTCACGTCATTTTCACTAAATCTAAACGCTAGCCCCTTAATCTCTCCATCATCAGTAAACTTGTCAGCACCAATGGTGATACCATCGGTATAGATTTTTTTCTTAGAGGAAGTGTCTGTTTCTTTAACTTTACCAAAAGCTAAACTTCCCTCAGACCAATAAAAGATATCTTTGTTTTTACTTTTTTCTTTAGGAGATGTTGAAACTTGAATAGCCTCAGTAAGAGAAGCTAACATTTGATTAGAGAAATTAAGTTTAATATTTCTAAAGCTTAAATCTTGAAGATCTTTATTTCGTCTAATCCATTTTAAACGATTGAGCGCTGTGTCTGTTGAGTGTTCAATTGTTCTTTTTGCAATATTAATCTGAGCTTCAGCTACTCCTCTCCTATCTCCTTCTGTAATCTCTGTACATTTTCCAGCAAAAAGATTGAACGGACAAGGCAAGTGATATTCTATAATCATTGAATTAACACCTGACTGAGCAAGATGTGCAACATACATTTTTAACCCAGAGGGACTAAACTCTATACCTTGGGGGTCAGCAAGTACTGCACTATTTTCAAATTGTTTTGCATTTACACCACCATCTAAAGTTGCTGTCGAAATATTAAAACCCTCAGATAAAGTATATTGATTAATCTGATTCCTTTGTGAACCTACCATAAACAATCTCGTACCATTTTGATTGAACGCTATACCCCTACTTTGCCCTTCAGAATCTTGAGTTGCTAATTCAGCAGATCTGATAAAATTAGCTCCACCCGAAAGATCAAAACTTTTGTTTAATGAATATTGATGCAAGTGCTCAATGTCTGCGCCTTTCTCGTTAACAAACATCATTGTACCATCAGGACTAAATGTTAGACCAAATAATGAACCAGCGCCTACTTGTGATGAAACATCAATAAAATTTCCATTATACGTTACTGATGCTGATGATATATCGAAATTTGTAGAGAGCGAATATTCAAATACTTTTCTATTTGCTCTTCCACCAATAAACATTTTTGATCCATCATTATTAAACTGGACGTTCATTGCATTGCCGTCTTGACTAGCGACTGAAAATTCATTGACAAAAACAGCTGTCGATATGTTGTATGGTGTTGATAGAGTATATGAAAATACTTTATTTGTATCGTTATTAATAATAAACATTTTTTTTCCATCATTATTAAATGAAATATCTCTAGCATGAGTTGTTTGAGCATTAACTTCAAATTTTCGTATTGCATAATTGGAGGTATCAAGACTGCCGCCGGCTGATATAAAATTAGCATTCGCGTTTTGAACAAAAAAATAAGTTATTAGAGTCAAAAAATTAAATAAAAATATGTAGATTTTATTTTTTTTCATAATCACTTTATAAAAAATATATTTGGAATTTGAAAATGTTAAAAAGTACCAGAAATCTCTAAATTTGCACCATAATCGGGAATTTTACTAAATAAACTATAATTAGAATTTAATTTAAGATTAAAATTACCAAAGTTTTTTAAATAACTAATTTCAGTATTATTATTATTTGTAGGATCATAAATCACATCAAAATTAGCTTGATTAACTTGTTTTTTTCCTAATTTAAATAATAAACTGTCTGAGTAAGCACTATCACTTAGACTTTGAAATCTTTCATAGTTGATTGCAAAAGTATAACCATTCATTTCTACATACTCAAAACCAATATTTCCCCTAATATTATGCAAAGAATGTTTTTTTAAAGTTTTTCTTACTGTTGTATTGTCAATGTGATTTTTATAAAAATGATCAATATCTGGAGTTAAATCAAAAATATATTCTACAAAACCATTTCTGTTTAGAGTTTTATTATCTAGATATACAGTGTCATCAAACTTAAAACCCCCCGAAGCATTTCCAGTCTTAAAAGTAAGTCTTTCGTGAACATCTACACTGTTTGTGGCAGAGGTACCAAAATCCGTATACTCTGAAAGTTGGGTAATACCTATCTCAAATTTACCAAACGGAGTTAAATTATGTCTAGTATATTCGTTTTCATTTTCATAAACCATTGATGTAAAAATTTGTCTGCCGTATCTTTCTCCTGTAACTGTATTTTTAACTAATTGATCAATGCTTAAAAAGCTTGCACCAATTAGAGTATTAAGATTTGATTTTCCATCTAAAGGTATACTTCCATACATATTTAAAGTATATGCTTGGGCGTCTAATTTACTTCCTAGACCAGTATCAATTTTAACATCATCATTGCCATATCGAAAAGCTAGCCCAAAGATTTTATTATCAATTAATTTATCAGCTCCAAACATAATACCTCTTGTTCTAATGTCTTTTGGTTTAATGAAACCTTTTTCTCCTACTCTGCCAAATGAAATATCTCCATGAGACCAATGAGACCAATTCCTCATATTCTTGAAAGGATTTTTGTCTTTTAAAGATGCATGAATATATTGATTATTATTAAGTGAGTTTTCTAAATTATATCTTAAAGAATTTTCTAGCTTATGCTTAAATGAAGCTAGAATTGGGTTACTGATATCTAGTTTAATATTATGACTATTTAAATTTGTTTTTTCCTCATTTCTACGTAACCAATCAAATCTTTTGAAAATTGTATTTGAATTTTGATAAATTACATTTTTAGCAATATTAACTTGTGCACTGGTACTGGTAGCTGTTTCATTTTCACAAAGCACAATCCCATAAGGACAAACTAAATCGTATTCATGTACTCTATCACGAGCACCAATATCACCATCTTGATAAGTAACTTGGTAAAGTTTCATTCCATCTTCAGAAAAACCCATACCGAGAGGAGTTCCATTAGTTCCATCACTTCCTAAACTCTCAAATACTTGTTGGACTTTTCCTGCAAACGTTGCTGTAGTTATATCAAAGCCTGTTGATAGTTTATAAACATAGATGTATCTAACACCTGGACTTGTAGCAGTTTCAATTACATACATTCTCGTACCATCGTCATCAAATGAAAAATCTTGAAGGATTGTTGTTGCGCCACTAATTGTAAAACTATTTCCTTCGGTAACTGTGCTGGTGTCATAAGGGGTAGATAAATTAAATTCAATTATTCTTCTACCAGTAGAATTAACCCAAACATCTATCAGAAACATTTTTGTTCCATCAAGATTAAATTTAACAGATCTGTTATTGCCTATATCTGGATCTGGACCTGTTTTAAAATGAAAACCATCGTCAGCGACACGAGTGGCACTTGAAAAATCATAGGGAGTTGAAAGCAAATGGGCGTTGAAACCACCTCCATCATTGATAGCAAAAACTTTTGTTCCATCGTTATTAAATTCGAAACCTTGTGGCTGACTTATAGGATCACTACCTCCCCCGGTAGCCAATTCTACTTTACTATTAAAATCAATTGTAGAAATATTAAAAGGGGTATCAACATCGAATTGTAATAAAACATTTGCTCCAGAATGGAAATCAGAAAAAAAAATTTTAGTTCCAGCAGGATTAAATCTTACATCTGATGGAGATTTTACAATATTAGTTAAACTAACTGTCCTTAACAAACTAGGTTTAACTTCAGCATATGAATTAGAAATAAACGATAAACAAATAATCAAATAAGTGATTATTTTTACTGGTAAAAAAAAATTCATTATAAATTTTATTAACTTCAAAAATCAATGTCAAAAATAAAATTAGAAAAAACTAAGAATTATCGAAGAATACTAAGGGGATCGTAGTAGCAACCTGTATGTTCTATAGTCTCAAAAAAGATTGCATTTAATTCTGATGAATGAAAAGTGGGACAAATTCTCTCTGCCTCTAAATTGTGAGTATATTCTTTTTTTACTTCATTAATTGCTAATGAACTTGATAAAGAAGTTGTTGCTTGGGCGAAACTTCCTGTATGCGCTAGTGTTAAGGCAGGGCTTAACATGGCAGAATATTGAGTACAATTACTCAACATGGGAAGTAAAATAAGTAATAAAAAGATTCGTTTCACAACTGCAATCTACATAAAATTTTAGAAATTCAAATAACCATATTATTCATTTTGGGTTACAAATTATTTCTTCTTTATCAGCTCAGTATTATTAATGTTTATTGCCATACAAGTTATATCATCCCTTAACTTTTCTGCACCCCAGTTAAGCTCTTTTTCGATAGCTTCAACGATGGACTTTGGTGTGACCTGTGACATTTCGTTTATAATCTTTTGCACCCCTTCAGCGCCTAACTCTTCACCATTTTTCATATACCCTTCAGTTACTCCATCCGTGTAAACGACAAAAGTTTTATCTTTAAGATTAATAGTATTTGATTTCACCATCGACTCTGTGAAATATTTAACAATACCTATTGGTGGCATATCAGATTTAATATATTCATAATTTTTCTTTTCATCAAAAGTGAGGATACTTTCATGGCCTGCATTAATAAACACAAGTTCACCCGTTTTAATGTTTAATTTACCAAAAACAGCGGTAACAAACATTCCTTTAAACTTTGCTTCTACTAATTCATTATTCACACCAAAGACAACTTTTTCTAAAGGAAATTTTAAATTAGTAAGAGTTCTAAAAATTGAGGATGCTTTTGCCATATACATTCCAGCTTTAACACCTTTGCCAGATACATCAGCTAAAGTGAAAAAATATTCCTCAGGTGTTGATCTGACAACATCAAAATAATCTCCCGATACATCTCTAGCTGGAACGTTTTTGGCAAAAATAAAGTTTTCAAATTTTGAAATATCGGGAAATAAACTTTTCTGAACTCCAGCAGCAAGTTCTCGTTCTTTTAAAAGTTTAGCCTCCTTTTGCAAGTTAGCTAAGGCCATTTTATTTTCCTCAATAAACCTAAAATAAAGGCCCGTTAAAAATGTTATTGTTACAATGAAGATTGGATAACTAAAATCTACTAACTCTGATCTGAATTTATAAATTGAAAAACCAATAATGATAATTGCTAAAATATTACCAAAAAAAATAGATAAACTATACTTCGGTTTAATTTTTTGCGATAAAATAAAAGTTAAAAGAGCAATAATAATAGAAAATATTAGCTCAAAAATATAAGTATTTGGATTTCTTATTAAATATGATTGATCTAAAATATTTTCAATAACATTTGCGTGAACCTCTACTCCAGGAATGGTAACACCCAGTGGAGTTTTAACTAAATCGAATAAACCTTGAGCTGATGCACCAATTAAAACATATTTGTTCTGAAAAAAACTTTTTTCAAAATTTCCATCATAAACATCTCCCGCTGAGATATATTGTTTCTTTTGTGATTTTTTATATTTAATCCAAATAATACCATTAGGATCAGACTCAATTTTATAAGGTCTGGCACTTATTCTTTGGATACCTACCTCATTTAATTCGACGTAAATATTTTTTTGTTTTGATCCAACTCGAACCATTTCTAAGCCCATAGTTGGATATATCTTTTTATTAAACTGAACAATTAAAGGAAGGGATCTAATAATACCATCGAGTTGATCTAAAAAAGAAATGGATCCTAAACCTTGAACATTTTTTTCTAATTTTTCTAATGAACCTATTGAATAAGGATAAGCGTAAGTGAATTCCTCAGGCTTTCCTCCTTTAGAAAGAAATCGTGCTTTTGCTTTTCTGTTATAGTTCGCATGAGAAGGTACGTTACTGCCTAATACTGCAATAATTGATTTTGACTCTTTTAATTTTTCAGCGAATAAATCATCTGGACCTTTAAGATTTTGTAATTCAGAAACATCTGATGGAATTAAATTATATGATTTTATTATTTCATCAGGAGATTGTTTATCTTTTTCAGTGAAAAATATATCAAAACCGATTGCTTTTGGATTTGAGGTATTTAGTTGATCAAGAATTTTTGCAAACACTGTTCTGTTCCATGGGAATTGGCCAAACTTGCCAAGACTTTGCTCATCGATATCTATGATAACCACTTCACTCTCTTTTTCTTCAGCAAATATTTTTTGATATAAATCAAAACTTAAATAAGAGACTGACTTAATAAATGCTGGATTTAAGATTTTGAGAAAAATTAATAAGGTTAGTACAATTAAGAAAACAAAATAATTTAGATTTTTTTGTACAAAAGCTTCCACAAAGTGAAATTTATATCTAATTTAAGCAATGTAAATGAAACTTACTAAGAACTACTTAATTACTTCTTTTTTCTTCTTTTCTTTTTAGCTTTTTTCTTTTTAGCAGCTCTTTTCTTTTTAACAATTTTTCTTTTCTTCGCTACCTTTCTCTTAATCTTCTTTTTAGGTTTTTTCTTTTTAACTACTTTCTTTTTCTTTTTAGGCTTTTTCTTCACTGCTTTCTTTTTCTTTTTAGCTGGTTTTTTCTTCACTGCCTTTTTCTTTTTAGCAGGTTTTTTCTTCACAGCTTTTTTCTTTTTAGCAGGTTTTTTCTTAGTAACTTTTTTCTTTTCTTTTTTAGTTACTTTTTTCTTAACTGCTTTTTTCTTTTTAGAACCTTTTTTCTTAACTGCTTTTTTCTTTTTACCTTTTTTCTTATCTACTTTTTTAGCTTTTTTCTTTTTATTCTTCTTCTTTTCTGCTTTAGCTTTTTTCTTTTTAGCTTTTTTCTTCTCAGCTCTTTCTTTTTTAATAGCTACTTTCTTCTCTTTATCTTTTTGAATATTTTCTTTGATAATTGACTTAATTTCTTCTTTTTCAAAACCCATAGACTTCAGCTCTTTTCTTAATTGCTTTTTCATTTGTTTTCTCTTACCTTTTTTTTCTTCTGGCGAGAGTTTAGCAACTCTTAAAGCTTTCATCTTTTTGTTAAATTTCTTTAACTGGTTTTTGGTAATTTTTTTTGCTTGTCCAGGTGCTTTACCTTTCGTCATTGACGCCATGCTGTATGGATTATCAAGTAAAGTTGAACCTAAATTGTTTCCAACTAGAACTGCCCCTGGTCTCATACCTAAAGTATTATTTTTTCCTGGGCCAATTAATAAAGTGTCAGTTTTACCTTTTGATACAATTGTTTGAAATTCTGTTCCTCGTGATCCGAGCGTTCCTTCTGGAACTTCCACTGTTAAACTATCAGGATTTTTTTTACTAATTAAACCTGAGATAACTTTTAAACTTCCTTGTTTTACACTTGCAACTATTTTTCCATCATTTGTTGCAGGATCAAATATAAATGTATCCATCACAACTTCTGAATCTTCACCGATAGTAAATGTTGATTGGTCTAAAAGTAAAATTTGAGTTCCGGATCCTGCACCAGCAACAATTGTTTCATTTAAATAAATTTTGTCACCAGCTTTTAATTCTCTCGTTTCAGTCTTAACAGTTCCTGAAATTGCACCAACAATTCCAACTAATTGTTTTTCAATAGTTAATTTTTCCTCAGCAAAAACACTTGTGCTGATCATCAAAATTAGACCTGTTACAACTGATAATAATTTTTTCATCATCGTAAAACTAACAAATATTAAAAAAAAATAAACTTTAAAAGCTCAAATTGAACGTCAAAAAAAGCAATTTATAAGGGAATTTTCAAAAAAATATGATTAGTTAAGTTTTAAACCCTTAGAAAAACTTAATGCAAAGGAATCGGCTAAATAATCATAGTTCATTATATTAGCTTCAGAGAAAGTTTTTTCGTAAGACAAGTTGATAAACAACGATCTGTTTGGATCAATTATTGGAAAAATATCTCCAACAGCTTTGGTAATCATTAAATCTGTTGTCGTTGCGTGATCAGATCTTAGTTTCGTTGAGTCTACAGATGAATCCGCAACTTTATAATCATTGAAACTAGTTGAGGCACTCCAAGCAATATATGCCCAAGGAAATGCAAAATTTAAACCGATACCAAATTCATAAGTTTCGTAATCATTTCCAGCATCTACTTTTGCATCACTATCACTATAACCTAAACTTAGTGAGCTAGAAATTATTGGAGTTAAAATTAAATCATAACCAAAAGTATAACCGTGCCCAATAGCATTAGATTCATCTGCAGTTCCGTCTGATGCATTCACATTTGCTTTAGAGTCTGAATAAGAATATCCATAACTAAATGAATGTCTTTCTCCCGCTGTAAAAAATCCTCCTATTCCTAACATCAATGAAAAACTATCTGCATCATGCTGTGCATCAGTTTTACTCATAATCACATAAGGACTTAAACTTTGATTACCTAAAGTAGTGTCCAAACCAATCGTTAAACCATAACTTTGAAAATCATCATCAGCTTCTTGATATTGGTTCGATGTAGTATGTGCAAAATTTAATAATAACGATGACTCCTCTCCTATAGGTCTGGTAGCAGCGATACCTATAGATGCAACTTCAGTTCTGTCATGTTTAGGAGAAGTAAAAGCAGTTATTTCATTCGTATCATATTTTAGTCTTGTTTTAGAAACACTATTTACGTTATTAGAAAACGTTAAGCCAACACCAACATCGGCTGTTAAATTCCATAAACTTGGTTCACGATCTTTCAATTCTTCTTCAATTTCTTGTAAAGTTTCTAAGTCCTCAGCAGAAAGATCTCTTCTTAATTTCATATCTTCTATAATCGTGTTAGCTTTTTCTGGAGAGTCGACTTGGACCAAAACAGATAATAAATATAATTTTATTTCAACATTGTCTGGATAAAGCATATTCAATCTCTCGAGTGTTGAAATTGTTTGTTTAAAGTTACCAACTTTTCCTTGTTGTTGGGCATACTTTAAATTTAAATCTAAGTTATTAGGATCCTGTAAGATTTGCATATAAGTAATATTTTTTTCTGAAGAAAATGCAGATGTTGAAATCAACAAAATTATTGATATCAAAAATAATTTAAATCTTACGAAATACAAAAACATAAAAATGAAAAGATATTAAGTCTATTGTTTTTTTCAATTAATTAATTTTTAAAATTACTCTTATTTTCCAATACTTATTAAAGTTAAGTCATCAGATAATTTTTGGTTTTGGCTCGTTCCTATTACAGATTGGGTAATGCTATCTAATTGCTTAATAGTATCTTTATTATAATTTTGCTCAATAATGCCTATTGAACCATCAATCCCTATTTCTTCACCTTTATCATTTAAACTTTCTGACAATCCATCAGTGAAAGCATAAAACCTTGAACCATTTAATTTTGTTTTATGAATATTATAAACACTTTTATCTTTTTGTTTAATCACACCTAATGGTGGCGCTGAACTTTCAAACTGATCATATTTACCTTGTCCGTTTCTTAAAATTGCGGGTTGATGACCTGCATTCACCCACCTGATTTCATCGGTAATTAAATTATATTCTCCTACGATGGAGGTGACAAACATACCAGCAGTTTTAGTATTATTTAAATCATTGTTCATGTGAAAAACCATTTCATCTGGATCTACTTTAGATTGTGCTAAAACTTCAAACAACGTTGATGCCTTAGCCATCACCATACCTGCATGAATTCCTTTACCAGCCACATCTGCAATAATAAAATAAATACTATCATTGTGTGGGTAAAAACTGAAAAAGTCTCCTGATACCTCTCTTGCTGCAATATTAATTCCGTGCACAGGATAATTTTTTAGATTTCTTTTAGGTAAAAAGTTTTCTTGAACTTTAACCGCAAGTTTCACTTCTTTTGAAATTCTTTCACGCCATTTATTTTTTTCATCTTCACTAGTTTCAAGTTTGCTCATAAGCTTATTATAATAAAGACCAATAACACCCCCTGCGGTAAACGGATCCTGTGGGCCTCTTATTTTAAGGTCACCCGACTCTGATTGTTTATCCAAAATAGTAATTAAATCATGCTCAATTGATACCGCATTATGTTCTGCAATGTTCAACCCGAGTTCCTCTTGAACAGGACTTACTCTGAGTGGATAAAATTTATTAAAAAAACTTAAAATTACATATGAGGATATAAATGTAAATGCACCTATAGAAATTATACCAATTAATTGAATTTTTATTTGTGAAAATCTATCAAGCCCCGTATCCAAAATACTTAAGTCACTAAATAAACCAACTGCTAACGTTCCCCAAACTCCTGCTGCTAAATGAACTGGAACTGCACCAACCACGTCATCTACCTCAAACCTATTCAATACTTCATTAACAATAATTGCAATAATTGCACCAATGATCCCTACAAAAATAGATGTCACTGACGTCATAGAATTACATCCAGCAGTAATTGCAACTAACCCTGCGAGTGGGCCTAATATAATGTAAAACGGATCTGGCTTTTTAAATCTTAAGTATGAAATGCTCAATCCAGTTAACAAACCAAAGGCTGCAGCTAAAAAAGTATTGATTAATATTAAAGGTACCGCTTCGTCCATTGCACCATTACTTCCGCCATTGAAACCAAACCAACCAAACCATAATATTAGCGTACCCAAAACTGCTAAAGGGAAACTAGAACCCGTAAACTTACCTTTGTTTGCATCAGAATATTTTCCAATTCTTGGTCCTAAAATAATCACTGCTGCTAATGCGATCCATCCACCTACAGAATGAACAATAGTACTTCCGGCAAAGTCAACAAAACCCAAATCTGAGAGCCAACCAGTAGTTTTAACAGTACCTGTTATCGCTAACAATTGATCAACAGTATCATACTTTGAAAGATAACTTGAAGACCAAGCCCAATGTCCAACAATTGGATAGATAATTCCTGTTGCTAAAACAGTCATGATTAAATACCCATTAAATTTCATTCTTTCTGCAACAGCACCTGAGATGATAGTTGCCGCTGTTGCAACAAACATTGCTTGAAAGACAAAGTAAGTCATGTACTCAGCTTTATCGGTTTTAAAGAAAAATAAATCAGTACCAAAAAATCCGTTATAGGAAGTACCAAACATCAAACCAAATCCAAAGATCCAAAAGATCACTACTGAAACACCAAAGTCTGCAGCATTTTTTAAAGCAACGTTGATACTATTTTTATGTCTAGATAAACCAGTTTCCATACACATAAAACCCGCCTGCATAATGAAAACTAATATCGCACAGTCAATAACCCATAACGTGTCTATATTACTAGTTAATACATCAATTACTTCTTGCGCCATATCTTTGTCCATAATTTTTATTACCTAACAAAAAAATTTCAACTAGCAATTAATTTAGTGATCAAATTGATTTTAATGTTTAATTCTTAACAATCATTACCTCTAGTGAAATTTCCATTTCGACTTAGGGTGAGTGTGCAGGGAGTGTTTCCTGAAATTTCAGAGGCGAAAATATCATAATTTGCTGAACCAGTGCTTGCGATACATATATTGTAGCCAGCATCAGAAGCAATTTGATCGCCGCCACCAAATAATTCATCCTCAATCTCATTTGATGTTATGTCAGTTGGTGTGCAAGTTCCCTCGGATTGAGTAAAATAGCTACCACTATTTGAGTATTCCTCTGTTTGTGCCAAAGAAATTTGTTGCATAACATTTTTTGCAGATTTTTCTTTGGTTCCAGAAACATAACCATTGTAGGAAACAAGACCTACTGTAGATAAAATTCCTAAAATTGCAACAACAACTAAAAGCTCAACAAGAGAAAATCCTTTTGAGCTTTTAGTTTTTATTTTTTTTATTTCTTTCAATAGTTAAAGAATTATTCTACTTCAACTTTGTTAGTTGCTGTACCGCCTTCGTCATCAACTGTTGTAACTACATTTATTACGTCTGTATCTGTAGTATCTACAACTAAAGTTGTGTATCCAGTTCCACTTTTTAAACATGTCGCCCCAGTCACAAGTGCTGTAGCTGCATCTTCTCCGTTTGTTAAAGCTGCACATTTAGTACTATGCGGGTTTTTAAAATCACTTAGGGCTGTTATAGTTGCTGCTATAACTTGAGCTGGAGTAGCATTAGTACCATCAGTTTGTTTACAAGTTAAATTACCACTCATCGATGTATCTCCACCAAGATTACATTTTTGAAGTTCAGCTGCTATATATTTTACTACAGATGCTTGATTAGATTTTGCTGCGTTTATTTTTGCACTTTTAGTGTAACCATTATATGCAACAACACCTACAGCTGCTAGAATACCAATAATCGCAACAACAACTAATAGTTCGATCAACGTAAAACCTTTGTTATTTTTCATGTTTCCTCTTTATTAATTAATTAATGACGAAAATTTATAATAATTATCGATGAAGTAAACTATAAATATTGCCTAATTTCACTCAATATTTGATTTCGTTGGCCAATTTGGGTTTAATTTTTATATGTTTTTTGTTATTAGCTTTATAAAATATTAAAATAATGAAATTTAAAGTTACTGAAAGCGAAAATGTCAGCACTGTATTCTTGGATGGAGAGATAGATATGGATGTTGCTGACAACGTTAGAGAAGTAGTATTTCCACTTATTGACTCTGGAAAGGAAGTTCATTTGAACCTTAAAGGCGTTCAATATATGGACTCGTCTGGAATTTCAGTGATAGTTGAAAGTAATCAAAGAGCAAAAGAAAAAAATACTAAAGTTGAGCTCAAAGAAGTCAGTCAACCAGTTGAAAAAGTTTTAGCAATGGCAAGGAAGTTTCTATGACATATAAAGTAACAGAAGAAGGTGACACTAGCACTGTATTTTTAGATGGTGAGATAGATATGGATAAAACAGAGGGGGCGAAAGAAGTTATTTTTCCTCTGATCGATGCTGGTAAAAATGTAAACTTAAACTTAAGTAATGTTCAATACATGGACTCGTCAGGCATATCAGTTTTAATTGAAAGTCATCAGAAAGCATTAGAGAAAGGAACTAAGCTAATAGTTAAAGACGTGAGTAAATCTGTTTTAAAAGTAATTATGATGGCAAAGTTAGAACAAATTTTAAATTTGGAGTAACTAAAGATAATGAGCACTGAAGTCGGGGATACAACAAATTTATCTGAAAAAAAAGATTTCTTAGTAAATTCATCAAGTTTGAAAGATGTAAGAAGTTTCTCAAGAGAAGTTTTTGAAAAATTTAAAATTAATGAAGAATTAAGGGAAGAATTAGTTTTAGCAATTGCTGAAGCAGCACAAAATATTGTTAAACACGCTTATAAAGATTATCCCGATACACAAGATCGAATGGCAGTAAGAATCTCTTGTACAGATAAAGAACTTGAAATTTCGTTTTTTGATAAAGGCAAACCAGTTGAAAAAAGTAAAGTTAAACATAGAGCAATCGATGACGTCAAACCAGGTGGTCTTGGTACTTTTTTTATTCAGGAAATAATGGATTCTATTAAATTTAAAGAAGGTGATAAGCCTTGGATAAATAATCTAGTCTTGACAAAAAAACTCTAATTTTTACTCATTTTAAACTTATACCTAATAGACTCCTAAAGAAAATTATTTAATTATATAATATATTGTTTTTAGTTAAAATTTTTAATGAAAAAAATATTTTTATTTTTGACACTTTTCTTAACCTTATTTAGCTCAAATTCTTTTGCTAATTTGCAATTTAAACAATCAAAAGATATTTCTGGTGACACTAGTCGTTTAAGAGGAATTTTTATAAAGCCTGATGGGACACGGCTATATGTTACTGAGGATAGAGATACTAGCCAACAAAATGTAATTGAGTATACCTTGACAACACCTTTCGATGTAACTACTGCAAGTAACCCAAAAAAAACTCTTTTAGCAGTGACTGAAGGTGGTCTTGTATCAGTTATAGACAATCCTCATGCAATTGAGTTTAAGCCTGATGGAACCGAAATGTATATCATTCGGAGTGATGGTAGTACTAGAGTTTCAATTGAACAATTTAGACTTTCTTCGCCCTGGGACACAACATCTATATCTTGGTCTACTTTTTTAAATATAAAGACAGGATGCTTTAGTAGTATTCAACAAAGAGGTTTAGACTTTAAACCTGATGGAACCCGAGTGTTTGTTGCTAGTCAAGGAAATAAAAAAGTGGGGCAATACGATTTAACTACCCCTTGGGATATTTCGACAGCAACAAATCAAGTATGTTCAAGTTTTGATGAAGAACAGGTTAGAAATATACAATTAAGCGCAGATGGATATACTTTATATCTTGGGGGAAATGAAGATGATGATATTAAAAGATATTCGTTAGCCGCACCCTATGATATTACATCAATTACTCTTCAAGCAACAACTTTTTCAGTGAGTTCTCAAACAGGAACTATGAGAGGATTTCATTTTTCATCAAATTTCACAAAACTATATGTTACGGGAGATACGTTGGATACGATTTATGAATATGATGTAGACTGTGCTGGAACCATTGCCTGTACTGATCCATCTGCTAACGCCGATGTAAAAGCAATTATCGAGGCTAACGTAGAGATGTCAAAACGTATTATAAGAAACAATACGCTTCCAATTTTTCATAGAATTGAATGGCTTAGAAGACACAAAAATAAAGACAATCTCTCAAACTTAAATGCCAATATTGATTTTCAAAATCAAAAAGTTGCAAAACTAGTTAGTGCGTTTGACGCTTTTAAGAAAGAAAGAGATAGAACTTATAGAAGTAATGATTGGTTCGATTGGAGTGAGGGAAGATTTATTATAGGAGAAAAAAATGTAAAAAATACATCCTCAAGGGATATTCAAAATTACGGAGTATCTTTTGGTACTGACAGAATTGATGAAGACGATAGAGATTTAATGTACGGATATGTTTTTCAATTTGGAAAGGACGATGTAGATATTGGAAGCCATGGATCTAATTTAAATACAAATACTTATAGCTTGGCTGCTTATCGTACAAAAATTAAAGATAATGATTATTTTAATGATAGTATTATTGGACTTAGCTTACTAGAAATTGATCATCTAAGAGTTATTAATGGCAACAAATTAGAGGGTAATAGAAATGGGCAACAAATATTTGGGTCAATAAATTTTGGGAAAAGAATCCACGAAAACGATATCAACTTAAATCCAGGTGTTAAGTTTGAAATTGGATATACCAAACTTAAACCATTTGATGAAAAAACAATTTTAGGTAGTAGTTTAGCTGATGCATTACATTATAAAGATCAAAATATTAAGACTGCAGTAGCCACTATTGGAGCACTCTTTGATAAAACAGATAAAGGAGATAAAGATAAGGAAATTATTAATCACCATGGAAGATTAGAATTTATTGCAGACTTAAGTCCATCATCTGATGCAGAATTTTATTATTTGAATAATCAAAGTACTATCTATGAATATGAATCTAATAATAGATCTAAATATAATTATAGAATTGGTTATGGTATTGATAGAACATCGATAACAGGTTGGTCGACAGTTGTTAACATTGAGAGATTTGGTACGCGGGGAGGTTATTACGACGAGTTTTATTTTTCACTTGGATATGTTCCAATAGATGAGATGAAATTTTCATTTGAGTTGGATGAGGCTATTAATACCAGTTTAAAATTTTCTCAAAAAATTGATAGTTTTGATTTTAGAATTTCTACTGACTATAATTTTTTTGTTGATAAACCAAATTACAACACAGATCTTTTATTAAGTAATAGTTTTTAGAATATAACAATAATCAATTTAATTGATTAAAGCACCAACGTTAAAGATTGGTGAGTACATCGCAATCATTAAGCCACCAATCATCACACCCATAAAAACAATCATGATCGGTTCAATTAAGCTAGACATATTATCGACAGTCGTATCAAATTCTTCTTCATAATAAGAAGCTACTGAATTAAACATTTCATCTAATTGACCTGTTTGTTCACCTACAGAAATCAATTGACTAAAAGTTGGAGGAAATAATGGTTCTTTTAAAAACAGTTTTGTTAATGTATCCCCTGAAAAAACTCCTTTTTTAACATTCTCTAAAGCGTCTGTGATAACATCATTATTGCTGACAGACTTTGCAATCTCTAAACTCTCTAATAAGTTTACACCTGCTGCACTTAAATTTCCCATAATTAATGAAATTCTAGCTAGCATAGATTTTAAAATCATATCTCCAAACAATGGTAATTTTAAAACTTGTCTGTGCCATTTAAAACGAATTGCAGCATTTCGTTTGGTGATAAATTTAAATCCAAAAAAACCAATTAAACCTCCAAAGAAAATAACTTTTCCACCTGTTCCTCTTAAAAAGTCACTCATTGCCATAATGGTTGCAGTAGCAGCTGGTAACTCTAAACCCATACCATCATACATTTTAGCAAATACTGGCACCACTTTAATTAACATGAATGCACTGACTGTGATTGCCACTGTAAACATTATTGCTGGATACATTAAAGCAGATTTAATTTTTTTCTTAATTTTTTCTTTCTTTTCAAGTGACTCTACAATTTTAAGTAAGAAAACATCTAATTTACCACTGGCTTCACCTGCTTTAATCAAGTTAACATAAACATTGTCAAAATGTTGAGGATATTTTTCAAAACATTTTGATAAGTTAACTCCACCCTCTAGGCTCTTTCGTATATCTTCAATAATATCTTTGATCCCCTGACTTTCCATCTGGTCTCTCAACATTGCTAATACCTGAAGGATTGGTAAACCTGCCTTAACCATAGTCGCAAATTGCTTCGAAAATATTAGAATATCTTCTATTTTTACTTTTTTACTCTTACCAAAAAGAGAGGAGCCACTAGATTTCTTCTTTTCAGCTGCCTTTTTTTTAGACTTAATAATATTTGTGATTATTATTTTCTTTTCTTTTAAGAGATGTGAAGCCTCATCAAGATTTATTGCTTCTATATCTCCCTCGACGTATTTCCCATCAGAAATTCCTTTATAAGTGAAAGCTTCCATTTTTACTCGCCTGAAAGAACTCTTTCGTACTCTCTAAAATTAAGCTCTCCAGATGCAATTAGTCTTCGCCCCATATCTTTCATCGTTTGAAAACCTTCTTTAATTCCAATTTCTCTTAACTCTGGTGTAGTAGCTTGTCTTAAGATTGCTTCTTTAAGTGGTTTTGATACTACTAAAATTTCATAAATACCTTGTCGACCTTTGTAACCAGTATTACTACATTTAGCACACCCTTTGCCCTTAGTAGCTTTAACTCTCGATGCTTGTTCGGCACTAAATCCTAAATCTTGTAGAACTTTTGGATTAACATCATCGTCAGGCACTCTACAATCTTTACAATTTTTTCTTGCCAATCTTTGCGCAACAACTAATTGCGTTGCAGCACTGATTAAATAATCAGGTGTTCCCATATTCTGTAATCTAGTAATTGTGCTTGGTGCATCATTTGTATGAAGTGTACTAAATACTAAGTGACCCGTTAATGCTGCTTTTAATCCAATATCAACAGTTTCTTTATCTCGCATCTCTCCAACAAGAATAATTTCAGGGTCTTGTCTTAAAAAAGATCTTAATGCTGAGGCAAAAGTTAATCCAATATGATCTTTAATTTGAACCTGCCCTACACCATCTAATTCGTATTCAACAGGGTCTTCAGCAGTTAAAATATTTAAATGAGGTTTGCTGACCTCTTTTAAAATACTATATAAAGTAGTTGATTTACCAGATCCCGTTGGGCCAGTTACTAATATCAATCCTTGAGTACTATGAATTGCTTTTCTTAGGTTTTTTAAATCTTGTTCCTCAAAATTTAATTGTTCTAATTTGATATCACCTGCATCCTTATTAAGGATACGCATAACAATTCTTTCATTATTCGCTGTTGGTAATATTGATAATCGTAAGTCCACTACTTTATTATCTATCTTAAAATTGATAGCTCCGTCTTGTGGCAATCTTCTTTCTGCAATATCTAGTTTACCCATAATTTTAAATCGAGTAACCACTGCACCATAGTTGTCGTGAAGAAATTGTTTATATTGCTCTTGCTCTTGTAACATTCCGTCTAATCGATATCTCACTCTCGAACTAAATCTATAAGGTTCAATGTGAATATCACTCACTCCCATTTTGATAGCTTCTGCTACTACTGCGGTACTAAATTTTATTACCTCCGACTCATTTTCTATAGCTTCAATATCTTCTTCAGGTGGCTTTTCTAAAACTTCACCCGCTTCTCCTAAATCAGATTCAAAAGTTTTAATCTTTTTTCTGTTTTCATCTCGGATTGAGGCGATAGTTACTTCATCAGTTTCACTTGATAATCTTTCGATATATTCTGAAATATCTGTAATTTTTGCAGCATGTAATTCAATATTTTTTTTAGTAATGGCTTTTAGGTTTCTCATTAATCCAAGTTTTGAACTATCAGGAATAGCGATATGTAAAGTCTTTCCATCAATCTTAAAAGGGGCTACAAAATTTACTTTGATGTAGTTTGAAGGTAATACAGTTTTAACTTCATCAGTAATTTCAACTTTTTTCAAATCAATAGTTTCTAAATTTTGCTCTTTAATTAATAAATTAATTATCTTTTGTTCATCCGTAAGCTTTAATTCAAAAATAGATTCGATTTGAGATTTGTTATTTTCTGAACTCACTTTTTTAATATTGATTAAATCTTTTCCAGAAATAATATCGTTATCAATTAATACATTGACTAGATTAATTTCACTTTCTCTACTAATCTTAAGCATTATAAAATCCTTGGTGCAATAAATACCAACAACTCATTCATCGTGTCAGATTTAGACGTTCCGCTCAAAGCTTTTCCAACGACAGGTAATTTTGAAACACCCGGAACTCCTCCTTTTGAGTTAGCAACATTATTTTTCTTAATACCACCAATTACAACAATATCTCCATCAGCTACCAATAGCTTAGTATTAATCTCCATTTTGTTAACCCCAGGTGTTCCAGGGTTAGATCTGTTAGGTGTGTCGTTATTTACTTGAATTTGAAGCATAACATTTCCATCTCCAATAATATTTGGTGTAACAATTAACTTCAATGAGGCATCTACAGCCTTATCTTCTCCTTCTCCACCATCAATATAAATAGTTTCCCCTTGGTTAATACTTGCTTGTTGATTATCCAATGTAAATAATTTTGGATTAGAAACAGTCTTGGACAAACCTTCATTTTCTAATGCATCAAGTTCTAGTTTTAAAACTGCTGAACCTGTTCTTCTCAAAATACCAATTCCAGCTGTTGAAGCGGCTGATCCTAAATTAAGTAAGTTATCAGTTCCAGCACCGCTAGTGAATCCTCCTGTAGAGTCTCCTATAGCTGCTGAACTACCTCCAGCATTACCAATAGAACTTCCTCCTTGAGTACCGCCAACTCTCTCACGATTTCTCGTGTATGCAAAACCAAGTCGTTTTCCTAAATTTTGCTCAAACGTTGAACTGGCCTCAACAATAAATGCTTCAATTAAAACTTGTTTAGTCCTCTTATCAATTTCTCTAATAACTTTATCCACTATATCTAAATCTTTTTCTTTCCCTCTTACAATTATAGACCTTGTGGTAGCTTCCTCTGTTACCTGTATTGGAATGAAATTTCCACCTGTTCCCACTGATGTAAATAATTCTGAAATAGTGGCTTTGGCTTCAGCTGGAGTTATATAATAAAGTCTAAAAATCTCAGATATAATTGGTTCAACAGAATCTTCAATTTCAACCTTCTTTTTAACTGCTGACGCTCTAGCAGATTTGTAACTTTCTTGTGAAGTTAAATTTGCAGGTGTTGAAACTCTAATAATATTACTAGCAACATCTATATCTGCTGCGTAACTTTTTAAATCCAATAAAGCGTTAAATGCTTTGTCCCAAGGAACATTATCTAATTCAGCTGATACAGAACCTGCAACTTCATCACCAACTAAAATATTTATATTGCCGATCTCTGCCATCAATCTCATCGCCTCTTTAAAATCTAGTGCCTGGAATTTAAACGAGACATTCTGTTTTAAGGAAGTGAATTCTTCTGAAATCAATAGATAATTTCTTTCTTTAACAGAAGATAATTGTTTTCTTTTTTTTAGTTTAACAACATCACCATCAACAGGCACTGGTCCCATTGAAGCACTAGTATTTAATTCCTTTTTGCCAAGCTGTTTTACATCAGTTTTTATAAGTGGAGTGTCATGCTTAAATGACTTAGATTTTTTTGCCAATTTATCAGCACATCCAGATAAAAATAAAATAAATAAAGGCAGAATAAGAAATGATATTTTTTTTTGAAAACTCATAATTATCTTTTTCTCTCTATAATTTGATTTTTAAAATTTATTACTAAAAGAGAATCTTGATTTTTTTCAAAAACTGCTTCTCTATTATTTAATCCGATTAATTTTACACCTGGACTTAATTCCTCAAATAAGCTTAATGTAATTACTTCACCACTAGCATTAATTAATGATGCAAAGCCATCATCCTTATCCGAGGACATTACGCCAACTAACTTGAATTTATATAAACTCATTTCGTTTTTTGCTTCCTCGGGATCACTCATCATCAAAGTACTACCACCTGTAAGAGAGCTATCCCCGACAAAAGGGTCATTCAACGGCAATGGTTCTTCATTACCAATTTCTGACGAAATATTTGATTGAGAGTTTGCTTGTTTTTCTTTTATTTTTTTATTTATTTCTTTTGCCTTGTCTATAATGTCTTGTTCTTTAGTATGATTATCAGCCATCGCTAAATTTGACGTAAATATAAAGAGTATAGAAATAAGTACTATTCTAAAAAAATTCATCTGGTAACCCCACTATAGTTAACGTTCCTCTTACTTTTATCGTCCCAGTTGAATCCCCTTTTACCACTTGTATAGACTCTTTGTCAAAGTTTAACATCTTTTGAGAAAGGGAAAGAGCTCTTTTAAATTTAATATAACCAATAAAATTGCCACCAATTTCAAAATCTACTGGGATCAGATAATAAGCGATAT
>CACKAY010000001.1:157500-226233 GCA_902598265.1 uncultured Pelagibacteraceae bacterium | reverse complement strand
TAGAGGTCCATTTTGAGCTACAAGCGCATATAATAATATATCATTTTATGAAAAAAAAAATAAAATTAATTGTAAAAGAAAGTAATAAAAATATGCGTGTGGATGTTTTTATTAATAGTAAGGAAAATGAGATAAGTAGAACTAGAATAAAAAACTTAATTTTAGGCAAAAGACTTAAGATTAATAATAAAGTTATTACAGATCCTGCCAAAAAGATTTTAAAAGACGATGCTATAGAATTAATAATTCCAGAGCCTAAAAAAGCTTCTCTAAAACCATTTAAATTCAAATTAGATATAGTTCATGAGGACAAAGATATAATAGTGCTAAACAAACCAGCGGGTATTGTGATGCACCCAGGAGCTGGAAATTTTGATAATACAATTGTAAATGCATTAATAAATTATGACAAAGACTCTCTTTCGAATATTGGTGATGAACTTAGGCCGGGAATAGTACATAGGATAGACAAAAATACATCAGGTTTAGTAGTTATAGCAAAAAATAATCTATCACATGAAAACTTATCTAATCAGTTTAATAAACACTCTATAACAAGAGTTTATCAATTACTAATATGGGGAAAAGTTAGACCTTCTAAGGGAAAAATTGAAACTTTAATAACACGAAGTTCAAAGAATAGACAAATGATGGAAGTTAGTCGGACTAAAGGAAAAAAAGCAATTACAAATTATAGAACTATTGAAATTTTTGAGAATAAACACACACCAACTTTAAGTTTAGTAGAATGCAAACTAGAAACAGGTAGAACCCATCAAATTAGAGTTCACATGAATTTTTTAGGAAATAGTATTGTTGGTGATGATAAATATAAAAAAAAGTTTAAGAAAATTAAAAACATTAATCCGTTTATAGAGCAAAATTTATATAATCTTAATAGACAATTTCTTCATGCTAAGACACTAGGCTTCATTCACCCCACGAAAAGCAAAGAAATGAATTTCGACTCAAATTTACCTCTAGAACTTGAGAATATTTTAAAAATACTAAGAAATACTAATAAATAAATCATTGAAATATATAAATAATTAATTAGATAAACTCATTATGAATACTGCAATAAATAATAACTTGCCCATTTTAAGTAATGAAGGTGGTCTATCTGCATATTTGGAACAGATTAAAAAATTCCCTATGCTTGATGCAGAAGAAGAATATATGTTGGCAAAAAATTGGAAAACAACTGGTAATATTAAAGCAGCAGAAAAATTAGTAACAAGTCATTTGAGATTGGTTGCGAAAATTGCAATGGGATATAAAGGATATGGATTACCAGTAAATGAAATGATCTCTGAGGGGAATATTGGCTTAATGCAAGCGGTAAAAAAATTTGAACCTGAAAAAGGTTTTAGATTAGCTACCTACGCGATGTGGTGGATAAAAGCTTCAATACAAGAATATATTTTAAGATCGTGGAGTTTAGTCAAGATTGGTACAACAACTGCACAAAAAAAATTATTTTTTAATCTTAAGAAATTAAAAAACCAAATAGCTCCACAAACAGAAGGTGATTTAAAAAATGAACATGTTGATGAAATAGCTAATAAGCTTGATGTTAGTAAAGATGAGGTGATTTCGATGAATCGAAGATTATCGGGAAAAGAATTCTCACTTAATGCACAAGTTGGCGAAGATGGTGATGAATGGCAAGACTGGTTGGTTGATAAAGAATTAGATCATGACTTAAAATTTGCTCATCAAGAGGAAATGGAACAAAGAAAAGATTTATTAAAAAACTCAATTCAAGTCCTAAATGAAAGAGAGAGAGAAATTTTATATTCTAGAAGATTAAATGATAATCCAACTACATTAGAAGACCTAAGTAAAAAATATAAAATTAGTAGAGAAAGAGTAAGACAAATTGAAAATAAAGCTTTTGAAAAATTACAAAAGCATATGCTTTTACTCGCAAAATCAAAAAACTTATTACCTGTAAATTAAATATCAAAAGGATTTTCGATTAATATGGTATCATCACGTTCTGGGCTGGTTGAAATACTTGATATTTTTGTCTCAATAAAATTCTCAACCTCTTTAATATAATTTTTGGCATTTTCTGGAAGATCATCTATATTCTTAATACCACTTGTTGATTTTTTCCAGCCATCAAAAGTTTTATAAATAGGTTTTATTTTGAGCTGATCCTCTACTGCTGCTGGTAAATAATTAATTTTTTTTCCATCTAATTCATATTTAACGCACATCTTTATTTCATCTAATTCATCTAAAACATCCAGCTTTGTAAGTGCTATACCATCAATCCCTGAGACCTTAATAGTTTGTCTTACTAAAACACCATCAAACCAACCACATCTTCTTTTTCGACTTGTAACTGTTCCAAATTCTTTTCCTCTTGTTCCTAAAAGTTCGCCAATATCATCCTTTAATTCTGTCGGAAACGGACCTTCCCCAACCCTAGTCGTATATGCTTTAGTAATTCCTAAAACATAATTAATTGTGTTTAGTCCACATCCAGTACCAGTAGCGGCGCTTGACGCTACAGTATTTGAGGATGTCACAAATGGATATGTACCATGATCAACATCTAGTAATATGCCTTGAGCTCCCTCAAATAATATTCTTTTTTTCTGTTTTTTGAATTCGTCAATTTTCAACCAAACTGGTTTTGAGTATTTCAAGATCTTAGGAGCAATTTTTAATAAATCTTTTTTTAATTGATCTTTCTCAAAGATTTTTTTACCTAAGCCTTTTCTAATTGCATTATGATGTAAAAGAACAGACTCTAACCTTTGATCTAGATTTTTTTCAGATCTCAAGTCCATTACTCTTATTGATCGTCTACCAACTTTATCTTCATATGCTGGTCCGATACCTCTTCTGGTTGTTCCAATTTTTCCTTTACCCGCACTATCTTCACGGATTTCATCCATTTCCCTATGAAAAGGTAAAATTAAATTTGCAGACTCTGAAATTATAAAATTATCAGTGTCGACCTTAACTCCTTTTGATTTAATTTCCTCAATTTCATCTAATAATGCCCAGGGGTCAACGACAACTCCATTTCCAATTATTGATATTTTATTTTTTCTTACAATTCCAGATGGAAGAAGTCGAAGTTTATAAGTTACACCATTTATTACAAGAGTATGGCCCGCGTTGTGACCACCTTGAAATCTAACTACAACATCAGCTTGTTCAGATAACCAATCAACTATCTTGCCTTTTCCCTCATCTCCCCATTGAGAACCAACAACAACAATATTTTTCATTAATTAAATTTTTTTTTTATTTTCATTGAATTAACATGATTTATGGGACCATGTCCTTTTCCATAGTTTGGATTTGTCAGTATCGCAGAATTTACATATTTAATTCCCAACGCACAAGCGCTCTTAATACTTTTTCCACATGAAAGAAAAGTTGCTATCGCACTAGATAACGTACATCCTGTACCATGAGTATTTTTTGTTCTATGCCTAAAACTTGTAAAGACTTTAAAATCAGATTTGCTTAGATATAAATCTATTACTTTTTTTGATTTTAAATGGCCACCCTTCAATAATACATTTTTAGCTCCTAAATCTATCAATTTATTTGCTGCAAAAATCATATCCTCTTTGTTTTTAATACTAGTCTCTGCTAAAATTTCTGCTTCTGGAATGTTTGGTGTTATCAAAAGAACATTTTTCAATAGCTTTTTTTTTAAAGTTTGTATTGCTTTTCTATCAATTAATTTAGCACCACCCTTTGCAACCATTACAGGGTCTAAAACAATTTTTTTAACTTTTAATATCTTCAAAGCGTGAGCTACTTTTTTGACAACTTCAGTAGAGTGAAGCATACCTATTTTAATGGCATCAGGTCTTATATCTCTTGATGAATAAATAATTTGATTTTTTACTTCATTGGTTGGTATTGAAATGACTGATTTAACACCCATTGTATTTTGAACAGTCACTGCTGTAATAGCGGTCATTGCATAAGAGCCAAGACTAGTGACAGTTTTGATATCTGCCTGTATACCAGCCCCACCAGATGAATCTGATCCAGCAATTATCAAAATTTTAGACTTTAATCTCAACTTATTTAAATTCTTTTGAAATCATTTTTATACATTTTTTAAGCAAAATTTTATTTTCACTCTCACCCATTATTCTTATCTTTGGTTCAGTGCCTGATTTTCTTACAAGAATTCGACCTTGATTTTTAATTAATTTTTTTGCAATTTTAATGGATCTTTTAACAGAATAATTTTTAAGTATTTTATCATCTTTTATTTTTACATTTTCTAAAATTTGTGGAATTTTTTTAAAGACATTAAAAAAATCACTGGCTTTAGTTTTTCTATTCATCGATTTGATAATCTCTAAAGCGACAAGCACACCATCGCCTGTTGTTGCAAATTTTCCTAAAATAATATGACCCGATTGCTCTCCTCCTAAATTGAATTTTTTATTTTGCATCAATTCCTTAACATATCTGTCCCCGACATTAGCTCTTAAAAATTTAATACCTTTTTCTTTTAAAAATTTTTCTAAACCATAGTTTGACATTAAGGTTCCGACAACGCCTCCTTTGAGAATTTTTCTCTTTTTCCATTGTAAAGCTAATGCAGCGATAATTTGATCACCGTCAATTATAGATCCTTTTTCATCACACATTATTATTCTGTCAGCATCTCCATCTAAAGATATACCCAAATCTGCTTTGAATTTTTTAACATTTCTTTGTAGTTTTTCTGGAAAAGTTGAACCACAATTTTTATTAATATTAAACCCATTTGGTTTATTGCCTATAACTTTTAATTTTGCTCCAAGTGATCTGATTAATTTTGGTGCAGATTTATATCCAGCTCCATTTGCACAATCTAAAACTACTTTAAAATTATTTAATTTAAAGTTTCTTGATAACTTTTTTTTACAAATTTTAATATATTCATCAGTCCCAGTCTCTAGCCTTTTAACCCTTCCTAATTTATTTGGATTTGATAAGTGTTTTTGAACTTTGCTATCTATTAAATTTTCAATTTTTTTTTGAATTTTATCAGATAGTTTTAATCCATCAGGACCAAATAACTTTAAACCATTATCATAAAATAAATTATGCGAAGCAGTGATCATAATACCAAGATTTGCATTCATTGATTTTGTCAACATTGCAAGGCCATTAGTCGGCAATGGACCTAGTGTATAAACGTGCATTCCTGCAGAAGCTAAACCAGAAACTAATGCTGGTTCTAATGCGTATCCTGAAAGTCTTGTATCTTTAGCAATAATTGCTGTTTGTTTTCTTTTTTTTAAATTTGTGAAATATTTTCCTGCTGCTAGTCCAAACTTAAAGAACATATCTCCATTAATGTTCCCACTATTTACCTGCCCTCTAATTCCATCAGTGCCAAAATACTTCATTATTTATATATAAGTGCTTTGAAAACTTTTATAGCTTGATTAACTTCGTTGACATCATGAACTCTCAACATTTGTACACCCTGTAACATTGCAAAAATACTGCTACTTATTGTTCCTCCAATTCTTAAAGAGCTATCATTATTTCCAGATAAATCTTTTATAAATCTTTTTCTGGAAATACCAAGCAGTATAGGCAAACCCAAAGAATGGTAAATTGATATATTTTTAATTATCGTCATATTATGTTTCAAATTTTTTCCAAAACCTATACCGGGGTCTAAGATTATATTATTATGATAAATTCCATTTTGACGTAAATTATTTAATTTTTCCTCAAAAAAATCGTAAATATCTAATAGTACATTTTTATATTTTGGATTTTTTTGCATTACATCAGGATTACCAAGTGAATGTTGGAGTACGAAAGGTATTTTATATTTTTTTAAAATCTTGATTGAGTTTTTATCAAAATTAAGACCAGAAACATCATTAATTAATTTTACTCCTAGTTTAATCCCCTTTTCCATGATTTCTGATTTTCTAGTATCTAGAGATATAAAATCTTTTTTATTAATTAATTTTAAAATATTTTTGACTCTATTCCATTCTATTTTTGATTTAATAGCTTTAGATCCTGGCCTAGTGGACTCTCCTCCAATATCAATAAGGTTTGCACCAGAATTTAAAAGAAGCTTTAATTGTTTTTTGGCTGCTGCATTATTAAAAAATTTTCCACCATCTGAGAAACTGTCTGGAGTAATATTTAAAATACCCATTATTTTAGGAATCGTTTGAAAATTTAAATTTTTAATATTTCTTTTTTTTTTTGTAATTAATCTTAAATCTTTTTTTACTTTTACCTTTAAATTTAAATGTAATTTGTTCACTTCATTTAAAGAAATTAATTTTTTTGAATTTCTTGTAATTATTTCTATTTTGTCAAAAGAAATTTCGGGATTATTATGAAGTGGTAATGTCTTATTTTTTTTAACTAATGATTGAGATTTTGCACCATAATAGAAATTACACACTCTAGTGTAATATCTAGACATTCAGTCTAATGAACAATTTTTGGTTTTAGGCCTAAAGCACCCATTGCTGACCCTTTATCATCTTCTACTTTTAAGTCTTGCTTGTCTGCTGGGTATATATTTTTATTGATTATATTTTCAATTTCTTCACCAGTTAATGTCTCATAAGTCATAAGAGCTTTAGCAATTTTGTGTAAATCCTCAACTTTTTCAGTCAAAATTTTCTTTGCAGTATTATAACCCTCATCTATAAGTTTTCTGATTTCTTTGTCTATTTTTTGTGCTACTTCTTCAGAGACTGACTGAGTTTGTGTTACTGATCTTCCTAAAAAAACCTCTTCTTGATTTTCGCCATATTCAACAGGTCCCATTTCTTCGCTCATTCCATATTTTGTTACCATAGCTCTAGCAAGCTGTGTTGCTTGATTTATATCAGATCCACTACCTCCACCTGCTCCTGTTGATATATTATCTTTTCCAAAAATTACTTCTTCTGCAACTCGTCCTCCGAAGCAAACTGCTAATCTCGCTTTTAAATATTTTATGGAATGACCATGTTTATCTCTTTCTGGCAAATTCATTACCATACCCAATGCTCTGCCTCTAGGAATTATAGTTGCTTTATGTATAGGATCATAACTTGGCATGTTAAAAGACACCAGCGCATGTCCCCCTTCATGATATGCTGTTAATTTTTTTTCATCCTCTGTCATTACCATCGAACGTCTTTCAGCTCCCATCATTACTTTATCCTTTGCCTCCTCAAACTCATTGAGTGTAACAATTCTTTTATTTTTTCTAGCCGCTAATAAAGCAGACTCATTTACTAAATTGGCAAGATCTGCACCAGAAAACCCAGGTGTACCTCTTGCAATTGTTCTTAAATTAACATCAGGAGCCATTTTTATTTTTTTAACATGAACCTTTAAGATTTTTTCTCGACCAATTATATCAGGATTTGATACAACAACTTGTCTATCAAACCTACCTGGTCTTAGTAAAGCTGGATCTAATACATCTGGTCTGTTTGTTGCAGCAATAATTATTACTCCCTCATTAGTATCAAAACCATCCATCTCAACTAAAAGCTGATTAAGAGTTTGCTCTCTTTCATCATTTCCACCACCTAAACCAGCACCTCTACTTCTTCCAACGGCATCAATCTCATCTATAAAAATAATACAAGGGGAATTTTTTTTTCCTTGTTCAAACATATCTCTCACTCTTGAAGCACCAACTCCTACAAACATTTCGACGAAATCTGAACCTGAGATCGTAAAAAATGGTACTCCAGCCTCACCGGCTATCGCTCTAGCTAATAAAGTTTTACCAGTGCCTGGTGGACCAACCAATAAAGCACCTCTAGGTATTTTTCCTCCAAGTCTACTAAATTTTCTTGGATCTTTTAAAAATTCTACAATTTCTTCAACTTCTTCTTTAGCTTCTTCTACACCTGCAACGTCGTTAAAAGTAACTTTACCCTTAAGTTCATTCATCATTTTTGCTTTTGATCTTCCAAATCCCATAGCTCCACCTTTACCACCTTGCATTTGTCTCATGAAAAAAATCCAAACGGCAATTAATAACAACATAGGAAACCAAGAAAGCAGAACACCAAATAATGATGGCATTTTTTCCTCAATAGGTGCAGCTGAAATACTCACTCCTTTTTCAGAAAGTTTTTCAATTAAATTTGGATCGTTAGGAGAATAAGTTGTAAATGAGTTACCATTTGAATACACACCTTTAATATTGTTACCTTGGATTTCTACTTTTAATACTTCTCCATTTTCAACAGATGTCAAGAATTCCGAAAATATAACCTTGTCCCCACCTCTAATATTTGTTTGGGGATTTTTAAACATATTATAAAGACCAATAGTTAAAAAAACTATGATAGCCCACATTGCAATATTTTTCATATTCATAGGCTTAAAATAAGAATTATTATCAATTTAACAAGTGGCATTTTGTGTATAATGGCATTATTTTAGGGCTCTTTGGAGATAATTATTGATTGATTGACCTTTTCAATAATACAACCACCTAATGTAGCTCTATTCAATCGATTATTTTCAACTTCCCAGATAATTTTTTCTAATTTTTTTCCTCTTACAGAATAATATTTTTCACCAATTAACTTTAATGATTCTGAAAAGGCTCTAAAAGTAACCTCTTGGGGTTGGAGAAAAAAATCACTATTGATAACTAATCTTTTTTTATTATTTAAAAAAGAGGTATTTTCTCGTAAATTTTTATCAACATAAAACTCAATTACTTTATTAGCATATTTTAAATTTTTAATTGTTTTTTTTAGTTTATTTTTATCTAAACCATCTCTTTCAAGATTTTTCATTAATTTTCTTACTCTAGCTCTTTGATATTTTTCATCATAGTTTGTTGGATCTTCTACATAAAAATTAAAAACTTTTTTTGAAATAAAAATTAAATCCTCTTTTTTTATATCAATTAAAGGTCTTAATATATTCTTTTTTTTTATTGTTGTCGTTATGTCTAGAGATGTGAGACCTTTGATTCCACTACCTCTCAGAAGTCTTATAAAAAAATTTTCAATTAAATCATCCTCGTGATGCCCCATTAAAATATCTTTGATTTTTAATTGATTACATTTCTTGAAAAGTATTTCATATCTTTTTGTTCTAGCAATTGACTGAATGCTTTTCTTTGGTTTCTTTCCTTTCCAAGTTAATATTTCTGATTTTATAAAGTTTTTTCTAAGCAAATTTGAAACAAATTTAGCCTCTTTTGTGGACTCATTTCTAAGCTTATGGTCGATAATATAAAACTTTGATTTTAAATTTTTTTTAATTGAATAAATTTTAGACAAAAAAGCTAAAGCCAGACTATCTGGACCACCTGAGACCGCAACTGCAAAACCTCCGTCTAAATTTAAAGAGGTCTCAAATTTTTTATAAATCTCATTTATTCTTTTATTATTTAAGTTATCTCTTAAAAATTTAGGAATTTTGGTTGTTGCATTCAAATTTCTGAGACTCATATTTAGCTTTTTGTATCACGGATTGGTTTGCCTCTGGATATTGTTCTTCAACACCATTAATCATTTTGCAACCTTGGTCTTTTTCTCCAATTTGTACCATTGATACTCCAAGCTTTAATAAGTTTATAGGTGCTTTTTCACCCTTAGGGTATCTCTGATAACCTTCTAAATATGCTGAGGCTGCATCAGTATACAATTGTCGTATCCTAAAAGTTTCTGCATACCAATATTGGGCATTCCCAGCTAAATTATGTTCAGGATTTGTGTCAACGAACTCCCTAAATGCTCTTTCAGCAGTTGAATAATCACCAACTTTTAAAAAGCTTGTAGCAAACTGATATTGTTTATCTGGAGACTCATTTGGAAGAATTTTTTCTTCAGCTTGAAAAGTTTCAGTCACTACTAAAGCTGTTGAGTCTACAGAATTTGTTTTTTGTGATGTTTCATTTGTCGCTGTATCTTTATATGATATCGATCCCAAATCTTGAGGTTGAGAACTTCCGGGTAAAACTTCCTTTTGCTCATTATTTGTTTTTTTTGTTAATTTATTTGTAGTTGCATCAGAAGACACAACATTTTCTAAGTCCTGAAATCTTATTTGATTATCTGCTTGCACTTTTGACATCCTGTTGGATAGTTTATCTAACTTAAAATTTATTTCCTCAAACTTATTTGTAAGTTCCTGAAATTGATTTTCAATTTCTGAAAGTTTTAATAAATGTCTTGTAAGAACATCTTCTGAATTATTATCTAAATTTGAATTTAAATTTACAGAGCTATCACTATTTAATTCTATTGATCCTGAGTATACTGCTTTTTCTAGTGTCTTTATATCTTTCTGAAGTTGATCTAATATTTCATAAATATTATGATTGTCTGCATAAGAATAAGTTATCAAAAAAAAATTACTTAAACAAAGTGTAATAATTTTAAATTTTCTTAAAATGTGTCGCATCAAAATAATCTTATGATTAAAATAATGGCAAAAAAAAGACCCTTAACTAATAGAATTAATTAAGGGTCTTAAATTTTTTAAAATTAATTTGCTTTTACTGTAACAGATCTTCTGTTTTTTGACCAAGCCAAAGGATTAGAACCAGAGTCAACTGGTCTTTCTTTTCCATAACTTAGAACTGAAATTCTGTTAGAAGAAATTCCATAAGTCATTAAATAATCTTTAGCAGCATTAGCTCTTCTTTCACCTAACGCTAGGTTATACTCTCTTGTTCCTCTTTCGTCAGCATGTCCTTCAAGTACGATTGTAATGTCAGAATTTTTTCTTAACCATGCCGCTTGTTTTCTTAGAGTTTCTCTTGATGCAGTAGTCAAAACTGACTCATTAGTTGCAAAGAAAACTCTGTCAGGAACACCTGAAGCTAAATATTCAACTGTATCAGTTCCAGTGTAAACATCCCCTTGCATTTGTCCTGTAGATTTTTTTGATGTTGCGCAAGCAGACAACACTAAACATGCAAATAATACTAAAAAAGTGTTCTTTAAAATTTTGTTTAATTTCATTAATGCTCCTTGGTCAATATTTCTTATAACTAACTTTTTCACAACTAATTAAATGTTTCAAGGTAAAAAATCAACATATTTTCAGTTAATTACTTAATAAAGATGACCATGATGGGTCTGATGCATCAGTTGGGGTATCTACAAGCCTTTCATTATAGCCTGTTAAATCAATTGACCACAATTTAGCAGAAAAACCCTCTCCTTTATCATCAGTTTTAGTCTCTCTATAAAAAATTAAAACTCGTCCATTAGGCGACCAGGAAGGAGCTTCTTGATAAAAATTTTCTGTCAATAATCTCTCACCAGATCCATCAGTTCTCATCACACCGATGTAGAATTTACCTTTATGTAATTTTGTAAAAGCGATTAAATCACCTCTTGGAGACCAAACAGGAGTACCATATAAACCATTTCCAAAAGAAATTCTTTTAACATTGCTACCATCACTTTTCATGACATAAATTTGTTGGTACCCACTTCTGTCAGAGTTAAAACAAATAAATTTTCCATCCGGGGAATAAGATGGTGAAGTATCTATAGAGGGATGATTGGTAATTTTCTCTACAATTCTATTTTCTAAATCCATTGTATAAATATCTGAATTTCCATCCTTAGCAAAACTCATTATAATTTTTTTTCCATCTGGAGAAAATCTAGGGGCAAAAGTCATTCCTGGAAAATCTCCTACCACTTCTTGAATACCTGTTTCTATATCAAGTAGATAAACTCTAGGTAAATTTCTAAAATAAGATAAATATGTTACCATTTGGCTTGTAGGATTAAACCTTGGTGTCAAAACAAGTTCATTTCCTAAAGTTAAGAATTTATTATTTGCACCATCTTGATCCATGATGGCTAATTTTTTAATTCTCTTTGTTTTTAGACCCTCTTCAGCAACATAGATTATCCTAGTATCAAAATAACCTTTTTCTCCAGTTAATCTCTCGTAAACTTTGTCTGTTATTATATGACCAACACGTCTCCAGTTGTTTGGCACTGTAGTAAATGCTAGAGCCATCATTTCTTTTCCAGCCAGCACATCCCATAATCTAAACTCAACTCTAAGTTTATCATCTACATTTTTTACTTTACCTGTTATTAAAGCTTGAGCTTTAATTAAATTCCAATCCTCAAAACGTGGTTTTAGGTGAGCAATATCAGGTGCTTGAAGAAAAGCATTTTTATCTAATGGATTAAAAAGACCTGAAGTTTTCAAATTTTTTTCGATAACTTTAGAAATTTCTGACCCAATATCTTTTTTCTTTAAAGTTTTCTCAAAACTCTTTTTTGACTCGTCATCAATTGATAATGGTGACACTGCTATTGGCAGTGGATTCAAATTTCCTCGTGTTATATCTACCTCAATAAGACCTAACGCTTTACTGGGTATTATAAATATTAAAAATAAAATAATTAGATTTCTCATTAAAATATTCTATCCCTCTAACATTTCTCTTGCATCAAAATTTAATTGTAATTCTTTCCATCTTTCATAACCAGTTGTTGGAACTCTTAATGGTTGGCATAATTTTATTGCTCTTAAAGCACTTTCCGCCAAAACCTTATAAAAACCCTGACCAGGTTTATTCATTCTTGCATGATCCAAAATCTCTGACTCTTGAATTGTTCCATCTGGATTCAGTTGAAGTTTAATTCTTACTAATAAATTTTCATTGTAAGGTAGACCTAAAGGAATACTCCAACAACCAAATATTTGGGCTTTTAAAGCATCCTCTTCGCTTAAAGATAAACCTGCATTTTCAACATTCTTTTTTTGATCTTGTGTAATTTTGTTATTTTTTTTTATCGTTTCAGCACTTTCAACTTTAGATTTATCAATTAAGGCTGCAATATTATTTGGATCGAATAACTCTTTTTTTTCAAATTCAGAAACTTGCTTAACTTCATTATCAATTTTTTCTGGATTTTGTTTATCCTCTTTTATTTTCTCAACCTTTTTAGGCTTATCATCTGGCATTGGAACCGCATCTGGTTTAATTTTTTTTACTTTTTTTGGGGGAGCTTGTTCGGATACTAACTTTTTTTCTTTCTCTTTAATTTTTTCAATAATTTTTTTTGCCTTAGGTGCATATGGAATATTGGTTTTATCTGTGATCTGTATTAATTCTACAGATACTATTGGGGGAAGATCAATTGGTTTTTTTGCTAAGAAAGGTAAACTAAAAGCTGTAATCATTATTAAAACCAGATGTGATACAGAAGATATAATTATACTTCTATTCACTTCTTACCTTTCTTTATATGGTTCTGAAATAAGTGCTACTTTGGTGAAACCAGACCCAGATAACAAGCCCATAATTTCCAATACTCTTCCATAATTAATTGTTTTATCACCCCTTACGTAAATTCTTGTATCAGTTCTATTTTTTGAAACTGCTAAAACTTTTGCTATTATTTTTTCATATTCAACTTTTGACTCTTGAATATAAATTTCACCTTTAGAGTTTATTGTTAAAGTCAGTGGTTCAGCTTCTTCGGGAAGAGAGTCGGCAGAACTTTCTGGCAAATCAACTTGAACTCCTACAGTTAACAAAGGAGCAGTAACCATAAAAATAATTAAAAGCACCAACATTACATCTACAAATGGTGTTACATTTATTTCACTCATTGGTTCTTTTGACGAACGATTTAATTTAAAAGCCATTTTAGATAATCGTTAAAAATCTTTTTGAGAAATTTTCTAATTTTTGAGAATACTTAATCGAGTCATTATTAAATTTATTATATGCAACAACTGCAGGTATTGCTGCTAGTAGACCTAACGCAGTTGCGAAAAGTGCTTCAGCTATTCCTGGTGCAACAATTGCCAAACTCGTATTTCTTGAAATTGCGATAGATTGAAAAGAGTTCATGATTCCCCAAACTGTTCCGAATAGACCTATAAATGGAGCTGTTGATCCAACTGTTGCTAAAAAAGTAAAACCTTTAGTGATTTTTGATATTTGTTTTTCAATACCCGTCTCTAACATTGTGGTCATTCTATTATTTAAATCTGTTCTAGATCTTCTCTTCAATAAGTTTTGCATCGCATCTTTAAATATTAAGGCCATCGGATCTTGAACGTTTGCTGGTAAATTATTATAAAAGGTTTCTGCAGATTTAGAATTCCAAAACTTTGCTTCAAATTCTTCAGTAGATTGATTTATTTTTTTAAACAATCTATATTTTTCAATTATTACTGCCCATGAATATATAGAGCAAGCTATTAACATTATGATAACCGACTTAACAACTATGTCAGCCCTAATAAATAAATTTACTAAGGAAAAATCTGCACTTGAGGCTAGCCCAACCGCTTGAGACGTGATATCAGCTTCCATATCGTCTTCTCACACTTAAATGTGTCATGATTTTGTCTGAATATTTAAAGCTAATCGTCAATTTTGTAAGTTTCATGATAAAAACTTGCTATCAAAATCGCATCAGCTTTATTTGAGTCTTTCTTTTTTGATAATTGAGATGAAAAATAAGGAAATATTTCTATTGCTCTTGTCCTGCTGGCATCTTTCTCGGAATTTAAAAGATTAAAATATTTTTTCCATTTTGCGGGCCTTACAAAATACATGGGTAATTGCATCGCGGTACAGATGCCCTTTAAAATTCCAAACGATTGTCCAAAATTAAACATACTAGTAACACCTTGGCCAGGCATTGCAGAAACGTGTTCAATAACAACTCTTATTTGATTTTTTTCAAAATGTTTAATTCTTTTGGTAACTTCATTATAAACTTGTGAACCATTTACTTGTTTTTTATTTTTTTTCCCATCTGTCATTATAGGCATTTCAATTACATCTAGGATTTTTCCATTATCTAAAAAACAAATTGAACCAGAAATTCCAGGATCTATACCTATTATTAACATAATTTAATTTACAAATTCAGCGTTAGAGTAAACATTTTGTACATCATCATTGTCTTCAAGTAATTCAAAGAAATTTATTAAATCTTCATTTTTTTCTTTAGAAATTTTTACACTATTGAGTGGTACCCATTCAATTTCTGTTGAGATGAAATTGGCAATTTTTTTTTCTAATTGTTTTTTAACATTATAAATTTCACTGACAGGACATTGTATTTCGTGAAAATCATTCCCCGATTTACATTCATCAGCTCCAGCATTGGTGGCTAGCTCAAAAATTTGATCATCAGAAACCTCTTTTTTATCGATCTTTATTATTCCTAATTGATTAAAATTATGAGAAGCAGAACCTTGGGTTCCTAGATTGCCACCTGCTTTTTGGAAAATTGTTCTAATACTGGACGCTGTTCTATTTTTATTATCTGTTAATGCTTCTATTATCACTGCTACTTTTTCTGGTCCAAAGCCCTCATATCTTAAATTTTCAAAATTTAACTCAGTACTAACTGAAGATTTATCAATCGCTCTTTCTATGTTTTCTTTAGGCATGTTTGCTGATCTTGCAGCTTGAATCGCAGATCTTAATCTTGGATTCATTGCTGGATCTTTATCCCCAAGTTTTGCTGCAACAGTAATTTCTTTCGACAACTTTGAAAAAATTTTAGACCTTTGCTTATCGGCTTTACCTTTTTTATGTTTTATTCCTGCCCAATGAGAATGTCCTGCCATAAACTAACTAAGTATTCTTTAGCTGACCTCCAAAAACATAGCTTTCAATTTTATCTGCTAAACCAGTTTTTATATCACAATCAACAATTACTCCACTTAAAGTAGCATCACCAGTTGCTGGAAAATGTTTGGTAGACTCTTTTTTCATAAATCTATTTAAGGAGTTATCTTTATTCATACCAATAACCGAGTCATAATCACCACACATACCCGCATCTGTTTGATAAGCTGTCCCATTTTTCAAAATTCTTGCATCATTTGTTGGAATGTGTGTGTGTGTTCCAACTACTAGAGTAGCTTTACCATCAAAAAAATATCCTATTGCATTTTTTTCACTAGTAATTTCTCCATGAAAATCAACAACTAGAAAATCATAATCCTCTTTTAGTTTGTGCTCATTTAAAAATTTTTCTGAAATCTCAAATACGTCATCGCATTTTTTCATAAAAACATTTCCCATTAAATTTAAAACACCAATTTTTACATTTTTTTCATTTTGAAAAACTTCAAATCCTTTACCTGGTGCTGGCTCAAATAAATTTTTTGGGCGAAGTAACCTATTTTCATTATCGATAAATTTCATAATATCTTTTTGATCCCAAACATGATTACCAGTAGTGATGACATCAACACCACATTTAAAAAAATCCTCACAGATTTCTTTTGTTAATCCAACTCCTGCCTCAGCTGCATTTTCTCCATTTACGATTACAAAATCAATTTTATTCAATTCTTTTTGGCTTAAAAGATTATTCAATATTTTCGAACAACCTGAGTTCCCTACCACATCTCCTAAAAATAAAATTCTCATATAAAATTTTTATCTGTTACAATAAAATCTAGTTTCATATCATATTTGTTAGCTGGTATTTTTTTTACTTTTTGAAAAGAATAAGCCAACCCAATTAATATAATTTTTTTGTTTTTTTTTACCTTCTTGATATACCTATCGTAATAACCACTTCCATAACCTATTCTATTTAAATGATTATCAAAAGCTACAAGTGGTACTAAAAATATACTCGGGTAGACAATTTGATCTGATGAAGGTTCAGGTATTCCATATTTATTTATTGATAGAGGCTCTTTTGTTGACCAGTATAAAAAATCCATTTGATTATTTTTTTTAATTTTTGGCAATGATATTTGATAACCAAGTTTTTCAAGTTTATTTAGAATTTGAATTGAATCAACTTCATGATTATATGGATAATAACCACCAATTATTTTTCTATTTATTTTTTCTTTTTTTAAAATTTTTATAATATTACGAAATTTTATGACTAAATTTTTATTGTTATTTAGTTTTCTTGCTTTTAATAATTTTTTTCTAATCTCAGATTTATTCACTAGAATTTTACTTAGAAATATTTTCTAAATTTGCTTTTTCAACAAAACTTGAAATTTCATCAGCAGCTTCGTCAATTAACTTCTCATAACTCTTTTGATTTATTTCAATTTCATTTTTTAATTTAAGGTGATCTTTATTAAGTGAGTTTATTTCCAGCTCTTTCTTATCTCTATACTCATAAATTAAAGTTTTAAGCTCTTTAAATTTATTTGAGAGATCTCTCAACTCATTCTTTTTTTGATCTACTTTTTTTTTAGTTTCATAATATTCATCCATTACTTTAACAGCTGTGATTAACAGAAGTTTATTCTCTCCAAGATTTCCAAGCTCATTTTTAAGATTATTAAATTTCTGATTGATTTGAATTAATAATTCTTCAAGATGCTCTTCCTGGCCGTCCTCACAGGACAACAAAAATTCTTTCCCGTTAAACTTAATACTTACGTTTGCCATTTATCTATCTCATCTAACAAAATATCTGTTTCTTGATTTAATTCATCAATTTTTTCAGAAAACTCAATCTGTCTTTTTTGTTCAGCTTTTTCTTGATTTTGTAATTCATCTAATTTTTTACTTAAACTATTATAATCATTAATTAAACTTTTATATTTTTCCTCTATTTCTTGCTTTTCAATTTCTAATTGATTTTTTTGACTACTTAAATTCTCTATATTTTTTTTTACGTCAGGGTTTTTTAAGTTTAAATTTTTTAATTTTGCTAAAGCTAAATTTAATTTTTTTTCTTTTTCGATTACAGAATTCATATATATATAATTATATTATTAAATAGAATCTTCTTAGTCTAGGCAGGATAATTACTTGAGTAAACTTTATAAAGAATTAGCGAATTGTATCAGATTTTTGTCTATAGATGCTGTCCAAAAAGCTAATTCTGGGCATCCAGGTATGCCAATGGGAATGGCTGATGTTGCAACTGTTCTTTTTAAGGATTTCTTAAACTTTAATCCAAAAAATCCGAATTGGATTAATAGAGATAGATTTGTTCTGTCAGCAGGACATGGTTCTATGCTACTTTACTCGCTCCTCTATCTGACGGGTTACAAAAGTATTTCTTTAAGAGAAATTAAAAAATTTAGACAACTTAATTCAATATGTGCAGGTCACCCCGAATATCATCCAAACACTGGCATAGAAACTACAACAGGGCCTTTAGGACAGGGAATATCTAATGCGGTTGGTTTTGCAATCTCGGAAGAAATTTTAAAAAAAAGATTGGGAAAAAAAATTATCAATCATAAAACTTACGTTTTAGCGGGTGATGGCTGCTTGATGGAGGGAATAAGCCATGAAGCTTTAAGTCTTGCTGGACACTTAAAACTTAAAAACCTGATATTACTTTTTGATAACAATTCAATTTCAATAGATGGTCCAACTAGCTTAGCAGTCTCTGATGATCATGAAAAAAGGTTTAAAAGCTATGGATGGAACTATTTAAAAATTAATGGACATAATTTTAAAGAAATAACAAAGGCTCTTGAAAAAGCACAAAAATCAAAAAAACCTATAGCAATCTCTTGTAAAACTACAATTGGATATGGATCCCCAAATAAGGGTGGTACAGCCTCATCTCATGGCAGTCCATTAGGTGAAGATGAAATAAGATTAGTCAGAAAAAAATTGAACTGGCCACACAATACTTTTGAAATTCCAAAAAACTTAATGGATCAATGGAGATCAATCGGTAAAAAAGCATCAATAAAAGCTAATAAGAATAAAAAAAAATTTTCACTAAAATTTAATAAAAATACTATCAATGCAGAAATAGAAAAAGCAAAAACAAACTACTTAAAAAAATTACAACCAATAGCTACTAGAAAATGTTCAGAAAAATTTTTGGAAATTGCGTCCAAACTTCCAAACTTAATTGGTGGATCAGCAGATTTAGCAGGATCCAATAATACCAAAACCAAAAATCATAAAATTATTCAATCAAATAATTTTTCCGGAAATTATATCCATTTTGGAGTTAGAGAACATGCGATGTGTGGTATTATGAATGGTATCTCACTTCATAGTGAGCTCGTTCCTTATGGTGGAACTTTTTTAATATTTAGCGACTACTGTAAACCATCAATAAGACTAGCTGCTATGATGAAACAAAAAGTTATTTATGTTTTTACACATGATTCAATTGGTCTTGGAGAAGATGGACCAACCCATCAACCAATAGAACAATTGACAAGTTTACGATCAATACCAAATTTGAATATTTTTAGACCCTCTGACTTAATAGAAACTTTTGAGTGTTGGCAATTGGCATTAAATAGCAAAAGTTCTCCAAGCGTAATAGCCCTAACAAGACAAAGCTTAAATCCAGTTCGTACAAAAAAATCATCAAAAAATTTGTCTTTAGCTGGCGCTTATGAAGTTTTAAGGACGAGTAATAAAATAAGTGCAACTATTTTAGCAACAGGATCTGAAACTAATCTTGCAATAGATGTTAGTCATAAATTAGCCACAGATGGCATTTACTCCAAAGTAATATCAATGCCTTGCCAGGAATTATTTGATCAACAAAGTGAAATCTACAAAAATAAAATTTTAAATGAAACTAAGCTTGTAGTGTCGATAGAGGCCTCTGAAACTAGTTATTGGAAAAAATATACTGGCAGCAAAGGACTTAATTTTGGAATTGATGATTTTGGAAAAAGTGCACCTTATAAAGATATATATAATCACTTTGGATTAAGCTCAGAGATAATAGTAAAAAAAATTAAAAAAAGATTATGACAGTCAAAATTGGAATAAATGGAATGGGTAGAATTGGAAGAATGATTGTTCGATCAATTATCGAGAATAAAAATAAAAATATAGAAATTAAATACATCAATAATAGAACTAATTCTGAAACATGTTCATCTCTGTTAAAATATGACTCTATTCACGGAAAATTTAATGCAGAAATAGATTTTGATGAAAATCATATTATTATCAACAAAGATAAAATTTTATTTGGCCAAGAAACAAATTTAAATGATATTAATTGGAATAAATATGGAGTGGATTATGTTTTAGAGTGTACAGGAAAATTTAACTCAAAAGAAAAATTACTAGCACATATTAATAATGGTGCAAAAAGAGTTATTGTCTCTGCTCCGTGTAAAGATGCTGACAAAACTATTGTATATGGAGTAAATGAGACTGAATTGAAAAAAGAGGATAAGATTATATCTGCTGCTTCTTGCACAACAAATTGTCTTGCCCCTGTAGCCCACGTTTTAAACGAAAATTTCGAAATTGAAAAAGGGTTCATGACCACAATTCACTCCTTTACAAGTGACCAAAGAATATTAGACAATTCTCATAAAGACCCAAGAAGAGCTAGATCGGCAAGCCAGTCTATTGTGCCAACCTCAACAGGTGCATCAAAAGCAATTGGTGAAATTATACCTTCCCTTAAAGGTAAATTAGAAGGTGTAGCTATGAGAGTCCCCACGCCTAATGTTTCATTGATTGAACTAGTCTTTTGCACAAAAAAAGACATTACAATTGATAAAATTAATTTAGCGTTTCAAAATTTTAGCAAAAAAAATAAAATTCTTGAAACCACAAAAGAAAAACTTGTTTCAATCGATTTTAATCATAATCCTGCTTCTTCAATAGTAGACGAAAGCTTAACAAAAGTGGTGAGTAAAAATATGGGTAAAATTTCAGCATGGTATGATAACGAATGGGGTTTCTCAAATAGAATGTGTGATATTGTAGAATATCTTCATAAGAATTCTTAATGAACAATATTAAAGATTGTGAAAATCTTAGTAGTAAGAGAGTTTTATTAAGATTAGACCTAAACGTCCCTTTGAAAAATGGTGACATAGTCGACGAAACCAGAATAATTAAAATTATACCTGTTATCGAATTTTTAATAAAAAGAAATGCAAAAATTTTAATAATTTCTCATATCGGACGCCCTAAAGGCAAATTTAATAAAGATCTCTCTCTTAAACCAATTTGTGATTACTTAGAAAAAAAGATACAAACTAAAGTCAACTTTATAAGTGAGGACATTTTAAAAATCAAAAGAGATGATTTATTTAAAGAGCCTGAGGAGAAACTTGTCTTTTTTGAAAACATAAGATTTTATGCAGCAGAAGAAAAGAATGAGTCAAATTTTTCAAAACACCTAGCTAGTTTTGCAGATTTGTACGTAAATGATGCTTTTTCTTGCTCACATAGAACACATGCCTCAGTATGCAAAATTACAGAATTTCTGCCATCATTTGCTGGATTACAATTTGAGACTGAGGTAAATGCTTTAAAAAAAGTTACTATTGAAATCAAAAAACCAATTACTTGTATTATTGGTGGATCAAAAATTTCTACAAAAATAGACATAATCAAAAATTTAATACCTAAATTTAATAACATAATCTTTGTGGGAGGTATGGCTAACAATATTCTGAGCTTCAAAGGTAATAAAATTGGAAAATCAATTAGTGAGAAAAATTGTGAAATTATAATACAAGAAATTTTTGAAATTTCAAAAAATGCACTATGTGAAGTTACTTATCCAGAAGATGTTTTAATAGGCAAAAGTGCAGATGACGATGCTCAGATAAAAGATCTCAAGGACATAACAGATGATGATTTAATCTTAGACGTGGGACCCAAAACACTTAAAAGAATAAAAAATATAATTGAAAATAGCGAAACAGTTCTTTGGAATGGTCCTGCTGGTTATTTTGAAAACCCTAATTTTGCTAAAGGTAGCATTGAGATTGCAAAAACAATTATTAAAAAAAATAAAAATGATTCAATTTTTTCTGTAGTTGGTGGAGGAGATACTGTGGCGGTTGTTAATCAGCTAAATGCAATTAAAGATTTTAATTTTGTTTCAACTGCTGGTGGTGCTTTTTTAGAATATCTTGAAGGAAAAGAACTTCCTGGTATAAAAGCCCTAAAATAAAATGTCAGAACTAAATAATACAACATTAAAAATTTTAGGAAACGGTAAAGGAATTTTAGCTGCAGATGAAAGTACTGCAACAATGACAAAAAGATTAGATAGTGTAAATATTCCCTCAACCCCAGAAAACAGATTGTTGTTCAGAGAAACGCTTTTTAGCTCATCCTCAATGAAAGATTGTATTGGAGGTGTAATTCTTTACGATGAAACAATTAAACAAACATCATCCAAAAAAAATACAATTCCAGAATTAATATCAGATACAGGCTCATTGCCAGGTATCAAAGTAGACACAGGAGCAAAAATTTTAGCTGGTTCTCCAGATGAAAAAATTACTGAGGGTCTTGATGGATTAAGGGAAAGATTAAAAGAATATTACAAATTAGGTGCAAAATTTACTAAATGGAGAGGTGTTTATAATATAACTAAAAGTTATCCAAGCAAACTCTCAATATACTCTAATGCACATGCATTAGCGAGATATTCCGCTCTAGTTCAAGAGTGCAATATGGTTCCAATAGTTGAGCCTGAGGTTTTAATGGATGGTGATCATTCTGCTAAAGAGTGTTTAGAAAAAACTTCTGAAGTTATAAAAAAATGCTTTGAAGAACTAATAATACATAAAGTAGATTTGAAGGGAATTATACTAAAACCTAATATGGTTTTAGCAGGAAACAAATCTAAAAAAAAAATTACTAATGAGGAAGTGGCAAAATTAACTTTAGAATGTTTAAAATCCTCAGTACCCTCAGAAGTTCCGGGAATAGCTTTTCTGTCTGGAGGTCAATCCGAAATAGAGGCAACAGAAAACTTAAATTTGATAAATAAACACAATAATACCAACTTTATAATGAGTTATTCTTATGGCAGGGCTCTTCAACAAAGTGCTCTAAATAATTGGTCCAAAGACATGAAAGATATTGATGGAACTCAGAAGATTTTTAACCACCGAGCTAAAATGAATACACTAGCTGCTCAAGGAAAATGGTCAAAGGATCTTGAGATATAATAAAAAAAAATTTATTTACTTAATATCCCCACCTAAGATTGAAAGAAATTTTTTTAAAAATTTAAATGAAGTATTAAAACAGAAAAAAACAAGTTATTTTCAACTACGCCTTAAAAGAGATAGTTTTAAAAAAAGGTTAGTAATTGGACGTAAAATTCAAAAGATATGTAAAAAATTTAAAGTAAAATTTTTAGTTAACGATGATGTGTACCTCTCAAAAAAATTAAATGCTGATGGATGCCATCTTGGTCAAAGTGATATGAAAATTAAAGATGCTAGAAAATTAATTGGAAAAAAAATAATTGGAATTACATGTCATAATTCAATAAAACTTGCGAAAACTGCGATAAAAAATAAAGCTGACTATTTAGCTTTTGGAGCTTTTAACTCATCTAAAACAAAAAGAGTTAAATATAAAGCATCAATAAGTTTACTCAAAAAGGCTCGAAAAATCACAAATACCCCAATCGTTGTAATTGGTGGTATTAACTCTAAGAATTATAAAAATCTTTTGTTGAATAAGGCGAACTTTTTAGCTATCTCAAACTACATTTGGAAAAATAAAAAACTTAAACCTATAAACGCTATAAAAAAACTAATATGAAAATTAATGCAGGTGAAATCAGAGTAGGCATGTTGCTAGAATATAAAAACGATTTGTGGCAGGTGCTAAAAACACAACATGTTAAACCTGGAAAAGGTGGAGCATTCGCTCAGGTTGAAATGAAGAGCGTAAATAAAAATACTAAACTTAATGAGAGATTTAGATCAAATGAGACAATTGAAAAAGCCTCATTAGAGGAAACTAATTTTACTTATTCATATGAGGACCAAGAAAAGTACTATTTTATGAATCCTAAAACTTTTGAACAAACAGAAATTCAAAAAAATCTGATAGGTGAAAAAGGGAAATTATTGACAGAAAACCTTGGGGTAACAATAAGTTTTTATAATGATAATCCAATTTCTGTAGATTTACCAAACCAAGTAACTAGCAAAATTGAAACCACAGATGCAGCATTAAAAGGTCAAACAGTTTCATCCTCTTATAAACCTGCAATTTTAGAAAATGGATTAAGTATTCAAGTTCCACCATTTATTGAGGCAGGAGATAATGTTTTGATAGATACAAGAAATCTGGAATACATCAAAAAAATTTGATTATGAAATCTATATCAGCAAACCTTAATGTGATGATAAAAGCATGTGAAAAGGCATCTAAAATCTTGATAAGAGATTTTGGGGAATTAGAGAAGTTACAAGTATCAAAAAAAGGACCTAAAGATTTTGTCACTAATTCTGACATTAAAGTAGAAAAAATAATTATAGAGGAACTAAAAAGAGCAAGACCGAGTTACTCAATAATTAGTGAAGAAAATGGAGTTGAAAATAATAAAGACATTTCAAACTCTTGGATAATTGATCCTATTGATGGCACAATTAACTTTTTACATGGAATACCACATTTTGCAATATCTATCGCATTGAAATCAAATAATGAGATTATATGTGGATTGATTTTTGATCCTATTAAAGATGAAATGTTTTATGCAGAAAAAAATAATGGAGCTTTTTTTAACAATCAACGAATAAGAGTTTCAAAAAAAAATAATTTGGATGAATGTTTATTTGCAGTTGGAAAATTGAAAAAAGAACCTAACTTTACTTACAGAAGATCTGGGTGTGCTGCTCTTGATATTGCATACGTAGCATCCGGAAGACTTGATGGATACGCACAAAATAACTTAAATTTATGGGACATAGCTGCTGGTATAGTTTTAGTAAAAGAGGCTGGTGGAATAATTAATGAAATTAATCTTAATTATATTAAAAATATAAAAGTTTTGGCCTCTTCAGCTGAAATTAACACTAAATTTATTGAAAAACTCGGCAACTTTTAATTGTTTTAAAAATTTCTTTTGCTATAAGTCTCGTCATGAAAAAAAAAATACACCCTAACTACCATACTATAAAAGTTGAGATGACTGATGGGTCGCAATTTGAAACTAGGTCCACTTGGGGTGCTGAGAATGATATTTTAAAATTAGAGATTGATCCAAAATCACATTCAGCTTGGACAGGGGGAAAACAAAAGTTATTAGACAAAGGTAGAATAAGTAAATTTAATAAAAAATTCCAAAACTTTAGGTCAGAAAAGAAAAATTAATGTCAAACGCTCCTTTAATGCCTATGGCAACTGCTGTATGGCTCGTAGAAAACACAACTTTGACTTTTAAACAGATAGCAGACTTTTGTAATTTACATGAGGTAGAAATACAGGGAATAGCAGATGGTGAGGTAGCGAAAGGAATAAAAGCCTATAACCCAATTATATCTGGACAACTCTCTAGAGAAGAAATTGAACTATCATCAAAAGATGAGGCTAGACCATTAAAAATTAAAAACATAGACATAGAAATATCTAATTCTGAAAAAAAAATAAAAAAATATATACCTTTATCAAAAAGACAAGATAAACCAGACAGCGCACTTTGGTTAATCAAACATTATAATATTCTTAAAGACTCTCAAATAGCAAAGTTAGTTGGAATTACAAAAAATTCTGTCACTTCAATTAGAAATAAAAGTTATTGGAATTACAATAATTTGAATCCTAAAGATCCAGTAGCTCTAAATTTGTTTTCACAGAAAGATTTGATTGATGCTACAGAAAAAGCTGAAAGAAGAATAAAAAAAGAAAAAAAAGAGAAAGAAAAATCAAAACAATCTATATAAATTTTATAATGAATAAAATCAGTAGACATAAAAAAATAAAAATGCTAATTAAACGACTTTTTGGGGGTAGTTATTAAAATAGAAGTTAAAGATAATAATGTAGAACAAGCTCTAAGAGTTTTAAAAAGGAAACTTCAAAGAGATGGTTTTTTTAAGGTAATCAAATTAAAAAATACATATGAAAAGCCCTCAGAAAAGAAAAAAAGAATTCTCCAAGAAAACATTAAAAGAGTAAAAAAACTTAATAAATTAAAAAATAGAATTTGATTATATCGCGGGGTGGAGCAGTCTGGTAGCTCGTCAGGCTCATAACCTGAAGGTCGGCGGTTCAAATCCGTCCCCCGCAACCAATTAAAACTCAAAAAAAATATAAACCATATTAAATCATTTCTAAATTTATAAACACAATTACGAATGCTAGATTTATTACATTACGTTGTCTAAAATTTAATATAGTATATGTAGAATAATGTCACTTTCAATAATACTTCCCGTTTTTAACGAAGTTAAAAGTTTAGAATATGTAATATCTAACTGGTGCGAATATTTAAATAAAGAAAAAATAATTCATGAATTCGTTATTTGTGAAGATGGGAGTACTGATGGTACAAAAGAACTTATAAAAAAACTTGAAAAAATTTTTTCTATTTCTAATCAGTCTGTTGAAAATAGAAGAGGATATGGACAAGGAGTAATATCAGGGATTAAAGCAGCTAAATATGAATTTATTCTATGTATTGATAGTGATGGTCAATGCATGCCTGACTCCTTCGGAGAATTTTACAAAAATAGAAATATAGCTGATGTTTTAATTGGTTGCAGAAGTCCAAGAAAAGATCCAAAAATAAGAATAATTTATTCTAGATTGTTTAAACTTATTCATGATTACCTATTTAACTCAAAAATAAAAGATCCAAGCTGTCCCTATGTTCTTGCGAAAAAAAATATTTTTACCAATCTAATAGACAAATTAGGTTATATGCGTGAGGGATTTTGGTGGGGATTTGTTGGAGCAGCAAAAATGTATAAGTTAAAATTTTATGAAATAAATATTATTCACTATGAAAGATATGACGGTAGCACAGTGGTTTATAAATTTAGTAAAATGCCTATCATAATTCTTAGAAATATAATGGGCCTTATTAGATTAAAGAGATCTTTTTAAAGTTTCTTCTAATAATAAAATGGAAAAAAAATTATTTAAACTTTTGATAAGATATTTTTTTATTGGAATACTAGCAGCATTCATCGAATTATCTACATTTAGTTTATTTATTAAACATATAAATTATATCATTGCTAACTCATTAGCATTTTGCTTAGCTGTCATTACTTCATTTTTATTTAACAGAGTTTTTAATTTTAAAGTTCACGATAAAACTATAATCAGATTTGGAAGATTTTTAATAGTTAATATAAGTGGATTATGCATTTCAAACTTTATTCTTTTTTATTTTAGTGGTGTTATGCCATATATTGAACTAAAAATTTTAAGTATGCCAGTTGTCATATTTTTTCAGTTCGTAACAAATTACTTGTGGACTTTTAAAAAGTAATAATAATTTATTTGATTAAAATAATTTTTTAAACTATTAAGTTTGAGAATGATTTTAATTGTAGGAGCAAATGGTTTTTTTGGTAATCAACTTCAAAAAACACTTTTAAAAAAAAAAGTTAAATATTTACCCTCAGATATTACTTTAGGAAAAGAAAATTATTTAGATATAAGAGATATTGATTCAATCAGAGATATAATTAGAAAACACAAAATTAAAGCTATTATTAATTGCTCTTGTGAACCAGCCACAAGTAAATCGAAAAAAAAACTATGGAGTACAAATGTAGATGGTAATAACAATTTAATTAAAGTCTCCTTGGAATTAAATATTGAAAAATATATCTTTATCTCGACATCAGCAATTTGGGTAAAAAATTATAAGAAACCTGTTAATGAGAGTGAGAAGTATCATCCTATTGAAAATTATGGGAAATCTAAAGTAGAAGCAGAAAAAAATATCATAAATTCAAATTTAAACAATTGGACAATATTTAGAGTTCCAATGATAGTTTCGAAAGAAAGATTGGGAGTTTTAAGTTTGCTCTTCGATCTTATAATAGAAAATAAAAAAATTCCTCTATTAGGTTCAGGGGAAAATATTTTACAATTTATTCATGCTGATGATTTGAGCAATTATATTTATTTATCACTAACTACAAATGAGAAAAATATTTACAATGTTGGTAGTGAAGAAAATATCTCTTTAAAAGGTCTTATAAAAAAATTAATCATCTTAACTAACTCCAAATCTAAAATAATTTCAATCAAAGATCTTGGTTTTTCACTAATCTTAAATTTGTTAAATAAATTAAACTTATCTCCTTTAAATATTTATCATTTAAATATGTTAAAATATTCTTTTACCATGAATTCGAAAAAAATTTATGAAAAATATAAATTTAGACCTAAGATAAAAACAAGCGATATGATACTAGAGGCTCTTAAAAATTATAAAAAAAACTTAGGCGTTAATACAATCAATACAGAAATAACAAACCCTATAAGACCTGGCATTTTTAGGATAATAAAATTTTTTCTTTAAAAAATGTAAAATAAAGGAATATTTTTTATTACGTGATAGTAGATCAAAGCAGTTATTAAAATAATAAACTCCCAAAAAAAAAGTATTTTGATCATACTTCTATCATTTAATTTCAAGTTTGAAATATGTGCTTCTGAAAGAAAAATATAATATATAAATAAATAAAATGGATCAAACCATTCTTGGTATACAGAATATACAAAACCAAAATTAAAATATATTAATGGTAAAATTAAAAAATATTTGTAATTGTTCAGATTAATGACCGAAATAATAAAAGCATAAAAAGCTGATGAAATTAAAATGAGAAGGTTGGGGTCATTATTTAAAAAAAATTGACTAAATTTAACAATATAACCCCCACTTTTTGTAGAGTAATTGAGATCATGGAAAAAAATAATTTTGATAATTAAGATTATTATAAAAATTGTAAAACATTTTTTTGAAAAAAAAATTTTTAGAAATTTTGAAAAATTAACTAGTATTAATGGGATGGAATAAAAAAAAAATAAAGATGAAATTTTTGGTATATTTAAAAGTATATTATTTAAATCTAAGTTACCTGATTGAGTAGTAGTTTGAGAAAGGTCATCAAATGCACCCCAAGTAAATAAAACAAAAAAACCAGGAATAGATAAAATTGAATAAACAATCATTGTAAAAATAAATGTCTTCTTATCATTATTAAGTAATAAAACTAAAATGTGAAATACAGCTAAGAATAAATATTGTTGTCTAGCATATAGCGTTAAAGATATTAGAATTGTTAAGAATAGATTTTCATAAAAAGTGATTTCTTTTTTGATCAACAAATTTAGGAAATAAAGTGATGGTATTAAAAAGATAAAAGCAAAATTTTCTGTCATTCCCCAAAATGACGATGATCTAAACCATGGACTTAATAACAAAAGGAATGGGATTAAAATTAAAAAAAAATCATTTTCAAATTTAATTTTTTTTAATTTTAAAAATTTATAAAAAATAAAAATTACTATTAAATTGAAAATTGTATTATTTAATGAATAAAAAATATTTTGGGTTGCGGGATTTATAAATGATTGAAAACTGTGAAAAAAAGGAAACGTTGCCTCTCCATAACTAGGATAATTTTTAATAGTTGCAAAGAAATCCTGCTTTAAATCATTTACAATTATCCAAATATAAAGCTCCAAATCATAATGACCAGCTCCGTTTGAAATTTCTCTGACATAAAATCCTAAAAAATAGCTAAACAAGATTAATAAAACTAAAAGATAATTTAATTTATTTTTTTCAAATTTTAACATTTTAGAATAATTTAAATCTTTTTAAAAATATCATAGCCCTCTAATAAGTAATTTTCTACGTCAATCATACTTGATTGCTCTAATACGCCATAATCGTTTTTTTTTAGCTTTATTAAGTTATCAGTATATAAAAATTTATTGTTTTTTTCGAAGTGCTTATCCCACTTTAGAAATCTAAAACTATCGTGTTTTTTACTCTCCAATGAATATTTTTATAAAGTTCAATTAAATCATAAATTTCTTCTTTTAACGCGATATTATAGATTTTTTGTAATATCTTCTGTCATTTTCTTTGCATCGGCAAAAAGCATAAGTGTATTCTCTTTATAAAAAAGATCATTATCAATTCCTGCATACCCAGGCGAAAGACTTCTTTTAACAAACAAAACAGATTTACATTTTTCAACATCTAAAACCGGCATTCCATATATTGGACTTTGTGGATCAGTTTTAGCAACAGGATTTGTTACATCATTTGCACCAATTACAAAGGCTACATCAGCATTTGCGAAATCATTATTAATCTCCTCTAATTCGAAAACTTCATCATAAGGCACATTTGCTTCAGCTAATAACACATTCATATGACCTGGCATTCTACCAGCAACTGGATGAATAGCATAAGAAACTTTAATATCGTTTTTTTTGAGAGTATCAACCATCTCTCTTAATGCGTGTTGAGCTTGAGCAACGGCCATACCATAACCAGGAACGATTATAACTGATGAGGCATTCTTCATCAAAAATGCAGCATCATCTGCATTTCCGCTTTTAACCGGTCTCTGTTCTTTAGATGAACTATTTGACTTTTCATCAGTTGCACCAAAGCCACCCAAAATTACATTAAAGAATGAACGATTCATTCCTTTACACATTATGTAAGATAATATGGCACCAGATGATCCTACCAGAGCACCTGTAATTATTAATGCTGTATTTTCTAAAGTAAAACCTATACCTGCAGCTGCCCAACCAGAGTAAGAATTAAGCATAGAAATGACTACCGGCATGTCTGCTCCACCAATTGGTATTATTAGAAGAAAACCAATTAAAAATGAAACTGCTAATAATATCCAAAATAAATTTGACGATTGTGTTGAACATAGCAAATAAATTAGAGCAATTATTGAAGTTAAGATTATAGCGTTTAAAGGGTGCTGACCTTTAAATGTGATGGGTGATCCTGACATAATTCCTTGTAATTTTAAAAAAGCAATTACTGAACCAGAAAATGTGATAGCTCCAACCGCAGCCCCAATTGACATCTCAATTAAACTACCAAGCTTTATGTTTCCTGGCACTCCTAGGTTAAATGCCTCTGGATTTAAAAAAGCAGAAATCGCTACAAAAACTGCTGCAAGGCCAACTAAACTATGAAATCCTGCAACTAACTCTGGCATAGCAGTCATTGGTATTCTGTAAGCAATAAAGGCTCCAATTGAACCTCCGACTAAAATAAATATTAGAACAAAGACAAATCCGCTTGAAAAATTACCCATAGATAAAAAAGTGACAGTTACAGCTATTATCATTCCAAAAATACCAAAAAAGTTACCTTGTCTTGATGTTTCTGGAGAAGACAGACCTCTCAAAGCTAAAATAAAAAGTACACCAGAGATTAGGTAAAAAATTGCTGATAAGTTCGCTGATATCATTATTTATCCTTTTTCTTTTTTTTGTACATTGCAAGCATTCTTTGAGTTACTAAAAAACCACCAAAAATATTTATTGCCGCCAATGCAATTGCTAAAAAACCAAAAATACTAGAAGTATTAAACACACTATCTGAATTACCAGACAATCCTGCTATTATAGCTCCAACAATTATTACAGATGAAATTGCGTTAGTCACAGACATTAGTGGAGTATGTAAAGATGGAGTAACACTCCAAACGACATAATACCCTACAAATATTGATAGGATAAATATACTTAGCCTGAATATTAAAGGATCAATTTCCATATATCATTTGATAAGTGTTTTTTCTATTATTTCATCTTCTAAATTAATATTTAATTTTTTGTTTTCTTTATCAAATAAATTTTCAACAAAATTAAACATATTTTTTGCATATAAGCTAGATGCCGATAAAGGTAGTTTATTTAAAATATTGCTTTCACCCATAATTTTAACTCCATTTTTTTCAGTAATTTCATCTGCTTTTGTGAATGCAGTATTACCACCCTGTATAGCAGCTAAATCATAAATAACAGATCCAGCTTGCATATTATTAATCATATCCTCTTTAATAATAATGGGCGCTTTTTTTCCAGGTATCAATGCAGTGCAAATAACGATATCAATTTTTTTTAGAGTTTCAGAGAGTAATTCCTCTTGTTTTTTTTTAAAGTCATCAGAGGCCTCTCTTGCATAACCACCTTCAGTTTCTAAATTTTCAGCACCCTCGACTGTTAGAAATTTTCCACCTAAACTTTCAACTTGTTCCTTTGATGCCATCCTTACATCTGTAGCAAAAACTATTCCTCCCATTCTTTTTGCTGTCGCTATTGCTTGAAGTCCAGCAACACCAGCACCAACAACCAATATCTTAGCAGCTGGAATAGTTCCAGCAGCTGTCATCATCATTGGTATAGCTTTTCCAAAATAAGCAAATGACTCAATAACTGCTTTATACCCAGCTAGGTTAGCTTGTGAAGATAAAATATCCATAGATTGAGCTCTGGTTATTCTAGGTAATAATTCTAATGAAAAAAGTTTAATCTTTTTATTTTTTAGTACGTCTAGTTTTTCTTTGTTATCATAGGGATTCAAAACACCAATTAAAGTTTGGTCTTCCTTTAATAATGAACTTTTGTCATCAGATAATAGCCCTAATTGAACAATAACATTTGAATTTAATATTTCTTTATCCTCACTAGAAAAATTTACTCCTAATTTTTTATATTCTTCATCCATGATTCCTAAATGAGTTCCATAGTCTTTTGATAATCGCACATCAAACCCCAATGAAATATATTTTTTTGCAATCTCAGGTGTGATCGCAATTCTTTTTTCGATCTTTCGGTTCTCTAAAATTGATCCAATTTTCATTAAAAAATTTTATAATAAGAATAGTGCTAATAAAACCAGTACTAACACTACCACAATAGTACCCCACAGCACAAACTTTGTAAAATTATTCCAAGTTTTTTTATGGTTTTCATTATCCATAAAAATTATTTTTGTCTTGCTTTAAATTTTGGATTGGTTTTATTTATGATATAAACTCTTCCTCTTCTTCTAACAAGTTTTGAATTTAAATCTCTTTTTTTTATGGATTTTAAGGAACTTTTTATTTTCATAATATTTTTTTGAGTTTAGCCTGGCAAAGTCCTACTCTTCCATGTCTTAAGACAAAGTACCATCGGCGCTGAAAAGCTTGACTTCCGAGTTCGGAATGGGATCGGGTATTACCTCTTCGCTATAATCACCAGGCGACGTATTTATACCTAAAGAAAGATTTTAGTCAAAGAAAAATAGAAAATCATTAATTCTTGAAAGAATATAAAATAATGGTTTTTAGTGCTATAAAAGCATCTTTTAGACCAATTTTTTTGCCTTCTTCATACGATCTCCCATTGTAAGTAATGGGAACCTCAAAAAATTTATAATTTTTTTTTGCTAACTTAATAGTAACTTCAGGCTCAAAGGCAAAACTTTTTTCTTTAAGATTAATACTTTTTAAAGATGAGGTTTTAAAAACTTTATATCCAGTTTCCATATCTGTTAAATTTAGATTAATAAATAAATTACACATAAAAGTTAAAATTTTATTTGCTAAATAATGCCAAAAAAAATGAATTCTTACATATTTTCCACCACCTAAAAATCTTGAGCCATAAACAATATCTGCGTTTGTTTCAAAAAAAGGAACTAACAATTTATTATAATCAAAAGGGTCATATTCTAAATCCGCATCTTGTATAATAGTAATATCACCAGTTATATATTTTAGCGCTGTCTGAATCGCAGCACCTTTTCCAAAATTATTTTCATGAAAATAAATTTGTATTTTTTCTTTATGAAGTAATTTTTTTAATATTTCTTTTGTTCCATCATTTGAAAAGTCATCTACAATTATAATTTCAAAATTCGAAAATTTATAATTTTTTAAACTTTGCTCGACTTTTTTTAAAATATCCTCAATAGTTTTTTTTTCATTAAAACATGGAATTATAATCGATAGTTTGAATGAATCTCTGTTAATCATTTCTAATCTAATTACTTAATTTATTAATTATTAGATATCCATTTTTTTCTTGGATATCTAGTTTGTTGTATGAGCAAATAAATGGGATATTCCAACATGATATCCCCTGGTACCCATTTAATAAAGTATTTTTTTTTACATCTGGCTTATAAATCTTCACTGGTTGATTTATATTTTTTTTATTTAAGATATATTCATTATTTATTTTTTGAATACCAAAAAAAATGTTCTCAACTTTATTTAACCTAATAATATTTTTTGAAAAACTGAAAAAAATAAAAAACATCACAAAAACTAAAAAAATTTTTTTTGAAAAATTTTTTTTCATTAAAATGTTAATTATCAAGATAAAAATAAAAGTTATAAACAAATGTATCGCAAACCTGTACACTGGAGAATAATTGAGCCAAAAAAATAAACCAAAAATAAAAAAAATGTACAATCCAGATTTATCTTTTAAAACATAATTTTGATCAATTTTATTTTTATGAAAATATAAAAATAATATTATTGGCAAAATTATTGTTAAAAGATGCTCTGATATTTCAATAATACTTCTTTTTAACCAAAAACTGAACCAATTTAAATTTTTAAGATATTCTTCAGGCGTAAAATAATCTTTGGCTATAGAGTAACTTTTATTTGTGAGTTCAAGTTCCCTAGATAAATCTATATTATCCCTATTGAACCAACTTACATTTAAACATGTAAAATCATTTGGGAAAAGAATACAACCTGTATAAATAAATTGTTGTATAAAAAATGTTATAGATAAAAAATAGATAAAAAAAAATTTTAATTTAAAAATATAGAACTTTAAATCTCGGAAATATTTTAAATATAAATATATTGTTAAAAAAATTACAGGAATTGTACTCAACTTTATTAGAATAGAAAAAATTGAAAAAATTGTAATTAGAAAAAAGTATTCTCCCCTTTCATCTTTTAAATTTGTCTCAGAAAATCTCAAAAAAAAATAGATTGTTAAAATGGAAAAAATTACAGCTGGTAGGTCTACTCCAAATTCAGAAATTCTAGTAAATTTTAAAATGAAATAAAATAATGTTATTAATAAAAAATAATCGCTTGATTTTTTTTCATTATTTAAAAATAACTGATTAAATGAGAACAAAATAAAACTTAAAAATAACAAAAAGCTTGGTAATGTTAAAAAATCAAAGTTTTTGTCATTCAAAAAAAAAATAGAATATAAATTTAACCAAATAGAATTATAAACGTAAGGCTTATCGATATTTGCAAATCCAAAAATTATTTTTTCTTCAATAAAACTTAAAGCATAAGGAAGATGATAATATCCAAAATCCTCATGATATTTTTGTGATATAAAAATAGGTATGAGTAATAAAATAATTATTAAATAATATATACGCTCAATTTTAAATATTTTCAAAAAACTTAGTTTTTTTTTTATAAAAAAAATCAATAAACCAAAAGAAAAAATTAAGAATGCTATCAGAAGATTTATTTTAAAAAAAAAATGAATAATAGTAATTATTAAAGAGATTATTATAAAACCTAAAAATATTTCTAAAAAAAAATTACTTTTAAGTTTTGTTGAAAAGAAACTACCAAAGCCAGCAATTGAAACAGAAACAATAATGATGCTTAAAAAAAATAGAAAAAATTCTAATATAATCATTTAATAATAATTAATCCTATCTTAATTTAGTGTTTTAATTTTATCAAAAAAAACCATTGGGATTAATTTCAATCCAATAGTATATTTTTTTAAAAAAATAGCTGGATTAAAAATTAACCTAACCAACCATCCCAAATAGTATTTATCTATGAAAATATTAATTGGCGCTTGGTCTTTTGTATAAAAAGAGATTGCAGCACCAGTACATAAAATAGATGTTTTTTTTTTATAGTTTTCTCTTATATATAGGCCCAAGATCTCTTGAATTCCACCACCTATATTAACAATTATATAATCAGGTTTAAATTTTTTGAGGATTTTAAGTAGGTATAAGTCATGCAAATTTTTTGTTTTATATTTTGGTGCAATATAATTATATAATTTTTTAATCCCCAATCCTTTTACATATTTTTTATTTGATCTTGAATAATTAATATTTGGGTCGATACAAAAAATTTTTTTGTTATTATTTTTTTTTATATAATCAAAAAACATTCCTAAAAACTTAAAGCCTGAAAATTTTTGGACATTTATATTTTTAAAAATTTTTAATAATAAAACAAAAAAACCACTATCAAAAAATACGTAATTTGCTTTTTGTAATGACTCATAATATTCATTGGATTTTTCAATGTTTGCTAATGCTGGTCCAGCTGGAAAAACAAATAAACCTTTTCTAACTATATATTTATTAAATTTTTTGCTGTTTATATTTTGAAATTTTATTTTTTTAAAAATGATTTTACCAACCATACAAACAAAAATTAAATATTAAAATTAAATTATACAAGTTCTGCTTTACTACCGAAGTTTTAAGATTTGGTAAATCTACTTAAATTTGATCCTTGTTTGCTCATTTCTCCACTTATCCAATTATATGTCTTTTTTAAACCCTCTTTTAATTTAATCTTATAACTCCAATTTAAAATTTTTTTCACTAAATCATTATTACTAGACCTTCCTCTAACACCTTTTGGTTTATCTAATTGATAGACTCTTTCTAATTTTTTTGTATTAGTTACACCTTCAATTATTTCAATCATTTGATTTATAGAGACTTGTTCATCACTACCTATATTTACAGGTTCAGAGTAATTTGATTCAAACAATCTTAAGGTACCTTCAATACAATCATCAATATATAAAAATGTTCTTGTTTGCTTTCCATCACCCCAAACTTCAATTTTTTTTTTGTTATTTTGTTTTGCCTCTATTACCTTTCTACAAAGAGCTGCAGGAGCTTTTTCCCTCCCGCCGTCAAAAGTTCCATAAGGTCCATATATATTATGATATCTTCCAATTCTTACTTCGATCCCGTAATCTTCCATAAAATGTCTGCACATTCGTTCACTAAATAGTTTTTCCCAGCCATAACCATCTTCTGGATCTGCTGGATACGCATCATTCTCTTTAAGTCCTTCTACAAATACATCCTGCTGTTTACTTTTATTATAAGCACAAGCGCTAGAGGAGAAGAAATACTTTTTAATTCCATCTTCTTTACAAGCGATTAATAAATTTGTGTTTATTAATACTGATTGCATGCATTCAGCTTTATTATTCTCAATGAAACCCATGCCTCCCATATTACAAGCCATGTTGAAAACATAATCAATATTTTTAGTAACCTTTCTGCAGTTATTAATTTCTTTCATGTCCATAGAATAATAGTTTTTTACGTTTTCAAAATCTTGAAACCAATATTCTTTTGGTTTTATATCTGCAGCTACAATAGAATTATTATTTTCTAATAATTTTTTAGTTAAGTGGCCTCCAATAAATCCACCAGCCCCTACTATTAAAATTTTTTTATTTTTTATCATCTAAAATTTTTAAATAATACTTACCTGACTAACAAAATCAAAAGCTTGATACTTCACTTATTTTTTAATTTCAAGTATGAAATTAAAGATATGTAAATAATCACAGTTAAAATTAAAATATTATATGTTTTAAACCCCATAAATAAAAATATTGTTGGAATTATACATGCTCCAATTGTGATAATTATTGTTAAATTTTTATTTTTTGTAAAATTATCAACAATATGATGTAAATGATTTAAATCTCCTTTAAAAGGATGAGTTTTATTTACCAATCTCTCAATAAATAACCTTAACATATCTATTGCTGGAATTATTAAAATCACAAAAACTTCATCACCAAAAAAATAATTATCGAATTTTTTGTATTGATAGATAAAAGTAATACCTAGTAATGAACTTAATAAATAAGCACCACCGTCACCTAAAAAAATTTTATTTTTAAAATTTAAAAGACCAAGAAATATTAAACTTATAAATAATAAAATAAAAAAAATTGGAATAAAACCTTTCATAATAAACAAAATAAGTACGAATGAACAAAACAAAATTAGTTGAAGATTTATTCCATCAAACATATTCATTGCATTTACTAACAGCAAAAATGACAAGGTTGTAAATAAGAACGAATATTGATTAAAATAATAATTTTTATCTAAGAATGAGATTTTAATTAGTTCTAAATTTATCTGAGGAAATAAATATACAATTGAAAGAACTGATAAGATTAATAATAAAAGTTTTATATTAGGTGTTAAATTTTTTAAATCATCAAACAATCCAATCAAATAAAATAATGTACCTAAAATGATAACAACGATTTCAAAATTACTATCAAAAGTTGAATTATCAATATCAAACAACCTCAAAGAAAAAATTATCAGATAAAGATTAATTAAAATTAATAATCCTCCTAATAATGATGTAGGTTTTGAGTGCCTTTTTAGTTTTCCATCGGGTTTATCAAAAAAGGTAAGGTAATTAGAGATCAAGTCAAATTTAATATAAAAAATAAAATTGAATATAAATAAAATAAAAATTAAAAAAAAAATAGTCATGAAAAATTAAAAGTATTTTACCTTTAATCTTATTAGAAAATTAGGAATGAAAAATATCATTAGTAATTTAAGTTTATACAAAAATTGAGGAAATTTTAAAATATCAATTAATAATGAATAATTTTTATCCTCTAACAATAAATATATCAACCTCAAGTACTCAAGTCTCTGTAAGAGATAGATCTTATTTTTGTTAAAATAATGATAATTATAATTTTGAGTACCAATCCAATATTTAAATTCTTTATAGAACATTTTTCTATTATTACTGAAATTGAATCTATGTATTCTGATAAAGACTAGTTTTTCTTGAAAACCCATCCCTTTAAATTTTTTTGATATTTTGATAATGAAATCATAATCTCCAATAATATTATAAAGTGGGTTAAATTTATAATTTTTTAATAATTTTCTTTTAAAAATAATTGTACTCAATTTAACAAAATAATCTTTTAGTAAATCATCCAAAATATATCCGGAGGGTAATTTTTTGTTAGTGAATACTTTAAATTTTTTAACGTTTTCATAGTAATGAAAACAATTCGAAAAAGAGAAACCAAATTTTTTATTTGATAAAAAAAATTTTTTTCTAGAGATAAGAAAATTTTTATGCCACCAGTCATCAGCATCAAGGAATGCCACAAAGTCTCCCTTAGCTCTTTTGATCGCAAAATTTCGAGATGCGTAAAGTTTAAGTTTTTGAGGAGTTTTAAAATATTTAAATCTTTTATCTTTAATCTTTTTGTATATTTTTGAACTTTTATCTGTTGAACAATTATCGACAAAAATAACCTCATATTTTTGATATTTTTGTTTTAAAATAGAGTCTAGAGTTTTTGAGAGATATTTTTCACCATTAAAACAATTAATAATAATACTAATTAACTTTTCTTTCATCTCTATACTTAAAATATAAATAAAAACCTATAGGATAAAAATATAACATCGACAACCAATTATTAAAAAAATTACCACTAGGTATTAGTGGCCAAAGATTTACAAAAATTGCAGATATTAAAATTGCTTTAGAAGTTTCATTTTTATCAAAAATAATTTTGTCTCTAATTTTTTTTCTACACAAAAATATTTCTTTTAAAATATATATAAATGCAAAAAATAGTAAAAAAAAACCTACAAGACCATTAGAAACTAAAATTTGTACATAAGTATTGTGTGGATGTGTCGAGCAACCATCATTGTTTTCTAATATATATATTTTATTTCTACATAAATATCTAAATCCTTTTACTCCAGTTCCGGTAATCATATGATCTTTAAATATTCTATATGAAAGTACATAATGCCCATGATGATCATGTGAAAAAATAAAAAATTTATTCAAAAACTTATTTTTATGTTCTTCTTGTGGTTTTAAACCTTTACCAAGAATTTGATTATATGATTTTGTGAACATTCTACTTGCTGGAGTTACTTGAGAGGAATTTTCAAAAAATGGTAAAATTATTGAGAGTGATAAAAATATAATTATAATTATTGTTATAAATTTCCTTAAGTGAATTGAAATGAAAAAAGTTGTAAAAAAAAATAAAATTAATAATCCAAAAGCTGTTCTTTCTCCTGATAAATATACAACAAAACATGCCAACGATATAATTATTGCATAAAAAATATTTTTTTTATTCCTCTCAAAAGTATTATTCATTACTAAAGCAAGTAAAAAAATTGGCAAAACCCTTACTATAAAACTGCCTAATATAAGCTCATCGCCAAAAAAGCTTGAAATTCTTTTTTGTAAAATCTCATAACCCAATAAATTTTTTCCAGAATAAAACTGTAATAAAGAATCAAAAATAATAATCAGAAAAAAAATACAATAGAATAAAATTGTTTTTTTATTAAAAATATTGAAATTTTCAAGGATAAACCAAATTGAAAAGGAAAATAAAAAAATCCTAAAAAAGAATATTCCATTCAGTGCATGATTGAAATCATAATAATTAGATAAAGTAGAATAAAGAGTTGAGATATAGAATAATAAAAAAAAAGCTAAAAATTTATTTTTATAGAAAACAGTTTTTTTTTCACTTAAAATTTTGAATACACAAAAGATTATCAAAGAAATTAAAAATAATTCTGAAATTAATGGCCCAATTAACAGAAATAATGGAAAAAAAACTAGACCATATCCAAAAAAAAAAACAAGTGGATTAATTTGTGAATTCATTCTTTATCTTTAAAATTTTTATTTTCGTATAGTATTGAATTGATCATTTTTTATAATACTTTATCGTTTTTTTTAAGCCATTCTCAAGATTTATTTTTGGTTTCCAATTTATTAATTTTTTGGCTTTGAGTATATCTGGATAAAGTTTCAAAGGCTCGTCAGATCTAATTGGTATTTTTTCAAATATAGGTTTTCCTTTTCCAACTAAATTTTTAATTTTCAAAATCAAACTCTTAATTTTAATTGGTTTTCCAAATCCAATATTAATCACTTCCCCAATATTTTTATTTGATTTTAATGACTTATCAACTGCTTTGACAAAATCCTCAATGAATAGAAAATCTCTTAACTGATTACCAGGTGAACAATCGAATGTACTTCCTTTAAGAGTTTTATTTATAACAAAAGGTATTACTCTGTTAAAATCTTGGTTTGGACCATAAACTAAATAAGTTCTTATTATTGAGGCAGGAAATGAATTTTTCTTATATTGAGATAATAAAAAAAGAGTGCTCGCAAGTTTAGCATTACCGTATGTAGATGAAGTATTAATTTTTTTTAAAAAAACTTCTTTCTGAGGAGATTTTAGTTTTCCATATTCAATACTTGAACCAACTTGAATAAATTTAATTGGTATATTTTTCTTAAAATTTTTAACTAAATTTTTACAACCCAGATAATGAGTTCTGGTTATTAATTTATTTTTTGAATGATCGACGTAACCTGAAAGGTTAATTATATAGTCGTAATAAACATCTAATTTTTTTTTTAATTCATCTTTATTACACACATCACAATAAATATATTTTACACCTCTAACTCTTCTATTTTTTTTAGGTTTAGATTTGGATACTGAGTGTACAATCCATCTTTTATTAATAAAGAATTTGCATAAATGATAACCAATAAAACCAGTTCCCCCGGGGATTAAAATTTTAGTATTAGTTTTCAAAATATTTTTTTAATTTTTCTTTTTTTAATGGTAATATCTGTTCATTTTTAACCATATATATTTTGTCACAATCTTTTAGTGCATTAAATCTATGTGAAACAATTATTGATGTTTTTTTTAGTTTTTTTATTGTTTCAAGAACATTATTTTCAGTCTCATAATCTAGACCACTTGTAGCCTCATCAAGAATTATTAATTCTGGATCATTAATCAAAGCTCTAGCTATTCCAATTCTTTGTTTTTCACCACCTGATATGTTCTGACCATCTTGACGTAAAATTTGAGATAGCCCATCTTTTGATTTATTGACAAATTTGACCAAATCTACTTTTTTTATGAGTTTTTTTAAAATCTCATTATCAAAAATTTTCTTATCAGATCCGAATAAAATATTATCTCTTAAAGATTGGTTTAATATAATTATATTTTGAGGAACATAGCCAATAGACTTCTGCCAGCTATCAAGATTATTTGAATTATTAATACTAACTCCATCTACTTTTAATTCTGTAAATTTATTTTTTTGGAAACCACATAATAAATCTATAATTGTACTTTTGCCACTCCCACTTTGACCAATTATACCTGTTTGCAAATTCTTTTTAATCTCGATATCTATATTTTTAAGTAAAAAATCTTTGTTATTATCAAATGAAAAATTTTTAATCCTTAACCTAATACTAGATTTAAATTTCATTTTGTTAATTTTTTTTTTCTTAACTCTTGTTTTTTGCTCATTTTCACCAATTAATTTACCTATACTTGGATAAGTATGTTTTAAATGTTGCATGTATCCTAACAATCTATTTATTAAAGGGACCATCCTAAATGCAGCAAGAGTATAAATAGACAATAACTGAATAATATTCTCATTTGAATATTGATTCTTTATAAGATAAAAAAATAATAATAAAATACTTAATATCAATATATATTCTAAAATATTTCTAGGTAATGATTTTAAAAAATTTACTTTAAATTGAATTCTACTTAATGAATAATTTTGTTTTTTAAATTTGTCTAAAAAAAAATTTTCTCTTGATAAAATTTTGATTGATTTTATAGCAGAGAAACTCTCAGAAATAAATTGTATTCTTTTTTTTTTGTTATCTAAACTTGTAACCGCCCATGACGATAATTCATTTTTTATTAAGATATAATAAATAGATCCTGCAGAAAAAAAAATTAAAAAAACAAGCCCAGTTTTTATAGGATCAAAATACATCAAAAATATTAGAAGAGTTAACAATAATATTGAGTCTAGTATAATTTTCAAGCAGCTGTAGACAAATAAAACACTAACTGTAATTTCTTCTGTAAAATTTCTTAAATACTCAGCACTATTTTTTCTCAAAATATTTAAGACATCTCTATTTAAAAAATTATGATAAAGTTTATTTGAAATTTTTTCTCTAAATTCAGCTAGAAAATCTGATTCTACCCAAGATACGAATATAAGAATTAAAAGCTTAATACTAAATAAAATGAATATGATAAAAAGTATCATCTCAAAATTGAAATCAGTTTCTGAAAAAAAATTTACAAAATCATTAATAATTTCAAAGTTATTATCATTAATTCCTAAAAAAGAATTTAAGACTAATAAAACCATGCCTAATCCTAATAATTCAAGAAAGGATGCAATTAGCATAAAAAAAATCAAAAGTATGAACTTAATTTTTTGACTGTTATCAAACAAATTTATTAATTTTTTCATTTTAATTCTTCATCAATATCTGATTATTTAATCTCTCAAATGCCTTTTTATAAAAAGTATTTTTTTTTGACCATTTAAAGGCATTTCGTGATATTTTTTTTTTTAATTCATCATTAGATATGAATAGATCTAACTGTTTAATTAAATCTTTTTTTTTATCAAATAATTTATAATGAACATTATTTTTCAAACCAAATTCTGAAAGATCAATATTAGTAAATATTGGAAGCCCTGCTGATAACATTTCAAATATTTTCGTTTGCCTACCTGTTGAATCTTTCATAATTGCAATACCAATTTTACATTTATTAAACATTTTCGTCGAATAAGGTCTTATTTTGATATTTTTAGACGTTTTCATCGAAAGTTTTCCAAGAATTAAAATCTTAAATTTTTTTTTTTTAATACCGATTTCTCTAAAAAAAAAATTTAAACTTAAATAGTTTTGATACCAGTTACTAGATATATAAAGTATGTCATATTTTTTGTTTTTTTTAATTTCTACTTTTTTAAATTTTACTGTTGGTGTAATTGTTTTTATAATTTTACTTTTTAAAATTTTTTGTTTCTTTAAGAATCTAAATTCTTGATTTGAAAAATCGGTAATATAATCCACTTGTTTTAAAATATTAATTTCATCAATGAATTTAAGCTTTGTTTTATCTTTGATTTTAATTTTATCAAAATATTTTTTTCTAAAATAATACAAATCATGACATACCAAAATTGTTTTGAAACATCGATTTTTATTAAGTAAAAATGATTTGTACTGGAACAAAATTTTAGACGTATTAATGAATATAAAGTCAATTTTATAAACACCAATCTTTTTATTAATTTGATTTATTAAATTTTTATCTTTTTTCAAATTTAAAATAGGATCAATTTTACTATTAGTTTTTAGTTGATGAAAAAAGATTTTATATTTATTTCCTTTAAGATACTTATAAAGAAGAAAAATTGTATTTTGCATACCAGACTTAACTGGCTTAAGAGGCAAAGGAGAAACTATGAGTGCTGACTTAGTATTCATATAAGCTTTTGATTAAAATCATTGTTTTTAAAGCTTCTTTATCTGTGCATGGAAATATATCGACTTTTTTTTTGTTAATACTTTTAATTATTGAACTCAATTCATCTTGAAAAACATTCTTATTTTTTCTTTGTATTATTTTTTTTTCTGTATCCTTTTGTTTTTTTCCAGACTGCCATCCCCATCTTTTACCAGTTGAATAAATTTGTTCACCATAACTTCTGTCCCTACCAGTTATACTCCAATATCCTTTGTTTCCATTTCCTCTTATATCAAAAGTGCTTCTCCATCTAAGTATCGATAAAGAAATATTAATTATCGGAATTTCTTTTGATGATAATACAATTAAAACTTCTTCTTCAATGCCTGTTTTCCAAAAATCTTTTATTTTTTTTATAAATTTAACTTTTATTTTTGTGCAAAAAATTTGTAATAAATTTAATATGTGTATTCCTGGATCAATAATAACTCCACCACCTGCAAGTTTTTTGTTTAATTTCCAAGTTTTTTTTATAGCTGGGTTATGACCGTGACCAAAATTTATTAGTAATGAATTTAATTTTCCAAATTTTTTACTCTTTATATCTTTAAGCATTTTTGAAATACCATCAAAATATCTATAATTTAATCCTACAAAAATTTTTTGATTTTTTTTCTTAAATTTAATTATCTTTATTGTTTCTAATACATTTATTCCAAGTGGTTTTTCTACAAGAAGATTAATTTTTTTAGAATTTTTGAGGCAAACTTTTGTATATTTAAGAGTTAAATTATGAGGTACGCTAATAATGCATAAATCAATTTTTTTACTTTTAAAAATATCTGAACTAAATTTTTTTTCTGAATGAAATATTAAATTATTAATTTTGATAATTTTAATATGTGGATCATAAAAACCTGCGATATTTATACTATTTTTTTTTTTTAAGTTTATAATAGCCTTTAATCTTTCAGACCCCATATACCCCATTCCTATAAAAAATACATTCATTGAATTCTTCTCAATTTTAAATAGTTAGGATCTTTTTTTTTTTTAATTATTTTAAAATTGTCTTTTATATGAATTAATTTACCATTTAAAAATTTAGTATTTATTTTAAAACAATTATTGATAAAATTTACTACTTCAATTATTTGGGATCTGGTGCCTACTTTGGATATTTTTTCTACCTTTTTTAACATTTTGGTTTTAACGGCTCCTGGTGCTACAGCAAAAATAGAGACATTTTTTTTAGATAACATTTGAGAAAAATTTTCCACTGATCTTACAAGAGCTGTTTTACTGGCTGAATAAATTGGAAATTTTTCAAATGATGATGCTGCACCGCCCCCAGAAAAGACGATTATCTTATTCTGTTTTCTTTTTTTCTTTAAAAATTTTAAAAAAAAATTTATAAAAAAAATATTTGAAAATAAGTTGATTTTAAAAACTTTGTTCCAACTTTTTAGTTTTTTAAAGCTTTCTTTATAAGGGTCAACAATTCCAGCACATAGAATTAAATGTATATTTTCATATTTTTTAAAATTTATTTTTTTTTTTAATAAATTAAGATTTATTTCATTTTCTAGATTTATTTTTTGATATTCAATTTTTCTATTGATTGTTTTATTTTTTATTGAATTTTTTTTTATTTCTTCTACGGTTTTTTTACAATTAGATGTTTTTGAAATTAAAAAAAGATCGTACTTATTGTTCAAATTTTTTGCAATTGCTTTACCAATTCCTTGTCCCGCTCCAGTTATTACAATAATTTCTTTATTATATTTTGAATAATTCATTTTTTGTTCTTTTGATGTCTAAAGAAGAATCTATCCTTAATGGTTTTTTTTTGACCAAAAAATAACTTATTTTGTTATTTTTTAGATAATCTCCATATATAAAATCTTCAATTTTTTTATATTTTTTTCTTACATGATTAAAAATTTCTTTATTTATAAATTTATATCCGCAATCTATATACTTTTTTTTATCCTCTTTTGAACTAAGTTTTATATGTGCTCCTTTTTTGTCTGTAGAATATTGACCTTTTTTTGATTTTAATAGTCCACACATAATTTTTGATTTTGATAAATGAAATTTCAAAAAATTTTTCTTTATATCAAAATTTGATATTTCATCTGCATTTGTATAAAAAAAAACTTTATCTAATTTTTTAACATGTTCATAAAGAGCTGTAAATGTTCCTGAACGTTTTTTGTCAATAAAAACTCTATATTCCAAATTTTTTTCCTTAAAAAATAAATTAAGAAAATCCTCAATTTTTTTATTTTTATAAGATAGTAAGAAATAAAATTTTTTAAAACCACTTCTTATAAGCCATTTAAGTAAATATTCTAAATAAGGTCTATTATTTATTTTAACAATTGGTTTTGGGATATTTTTTGTAATTGATCCAAGTCTTGAACCTCTGCCTCCAGCCATTACTAAACAAGGAGGTAAATTAATCTTTTTATTCAAAATTGATTACCCTATATCTGATGGAAACAAAATTTCATCACCATTTTTATCCTTCAAAAGTTTTTTTCCTATAACATTATAAAAATTTTGAGAACTTATACCAGATGGTGGCCCCTTAGTAATTAAATCGTCCTTTTTCAAAATTGATCCAGCTTTCAAAGGATATTTTGTAGCTAAAGATTTTCCTAGTATTGATACCAAAACTTCCTCACTTTTATATTTTTTCTTTTTATTTGAACCCAGTGCTTTTTCTATTTGTCTTATACCATTCACCATTTCTTTGAGTTCTTTCATATCAATCGAGGCCAAATGATCAGTGCCATTCATATTTTTATTTAATGTAACATGTTTTTCAATCACCTTTGCACCTAGTGCTGAAGCACCTACCGCCACATTTATCCCTGGTTCATGTCCAGAAAAACCAGTAATGCACTTATATTTTTTTTTATAGGTTTGAATAACATTCAAATCAATTTCCTCAAACTTACTAGGGTATGCAGAGGTGCATTGTAATAAAATTATTTTTTTATTACTTTTAGAGAGTAAAGCTAAAGCTTTATCAACGTCTTTTTCATCAGCAGTGCCTGTGCTTAAAATTATTGGTAATTTAGTTTTTGCAAATTTTTCTAGATAATCATAATTTGTGATTTCAACGCTAGGAATTTTTATTATAGAAATTCCTAGTTCAATTAAAAAATTAAGACTTTTTTCGTCCCACGGACTTGCAAAAAAATCTACTTTTAAAGTATCAGCAATTTTTTTTAAATTTTTATAATCATCCTCTGAAAGCTCAAGTCTTGTATCTGGATATGACCAACTCCCATACTCTGGTTGATCTAAAGAAATATCAGTTTCACTTTTACTAAGATACCCTTTAGGATCCAGATTAATCTTTTTATTTATCATAATAGATTTAGCATCTCTTTTCTGGAACTTTACGGCATCAACTCCAGCTTTAGCAGACTCTACAATAAGTTTTTCTGCCAGATCATAACGCCCATTATGATTAATTCCTATTTCAGCAATTATATACGTAGGTGATTTTTCAGATATTACTTTATTATCTGTCTTTATATATGTCTCCATTATATTCCTTTCTTTAAAAATCCACCATCTACAACTATTTCTGTTCCATTAATATATTTTGATCTTTGTGAAGATAAAAATAAAACAGCTTCAGCAACATCTTGTGGCAAACCATATTTTTTGATCATCATTCTATCTAATCTTTTTTTATAAGCTTTATTGTTATTGAATGATTTAAAAGTCATGCCTGTTTTAATATAACCAGGACTAACTGCATTTACTCTAATATTAAAATCTGCAAAATCCATAGCTAAACAAGCATTTAATGCTGATAATCCTCCCTTGGACGCATTGTAAGCTGGATTTTTTGACATAGCAATTTTACCATTTAGACTTGTAATATTTACTATGTTGGGATGAGTCGATTTTTTTAAAAAAGGTAAACAAGTATAACTCAAAAAAAATGGGGCAGTTAAATTAATAGATAATGTTTTTTTCCAATTTGTTAATAGATTTTTACTTGAAAATTTTTGTGAAATTCCAGCGTTATTAACTAAAATATCAATTTTTTTTTCTTTCTTTCCTATTCCATTAATTATTTTTTTTATAGATTTAAAATTATCAATTTTGGCTTTTAACTTTGTAAAATTTTTTATCTTTTCATTTTTTTTAAATTTTTTATCAATACTATAAACTTTAGCTCCATGCTTTAGAAAATTTTCAACTATACATAGGCCATTTCCTTGGAAGCCCCCTGTTACAATTACTACTTTATTTAAAAATTCTGACATTTAAAATTATCTTATAAATTAAAAAGTTATTGTTGTATACTTGTGTAATTATAAATTTTATGGAACAAATATTTTTGATTTTTTTGCAATACCAGAAGAAAAAATTAGGGAAATAGTTTTAAAATCCTCTTCTGTATCAATTTCAAATATTGATAAACCACTCATTACGTAAGTAGATATTTTTCCACCTAATCTATTTTTGTATTTTTTAAGTATGGTTTTTTTAGTAATATAAATAGATCCATTCTCAATATATTCATTTGGTAATTCTTGTCTATTTTTACGATTTTTAAAATTATAATTAATTGGTTTTATTTTTTTTAACATTTTTCTCCATAAAAAAATGTGCATATCACAACTTGAAAATAATGAGTCAGCCCTCTGATTTTTAAAAACTTTAATAGCATTATCAATATCATTTTTGTTTCTGATAATAGATGTCGGTTGAAGTAAAACAATATTATTAATTTGAGTCTTTTTTTCCCTCTCCAAATAATCTATCGCGTGAATTAATGAAGGTTCGGCCATTATTCTTCCCTTAGATAAGTTTTTTGGTCTTATTATAACTTCTGCACCATATTTTCTTGCAATTTTTGCAATATCAGGTCCATCTGTAGTTACAAAAACTCTTTTAATATTTTTTGATTTTTTTGCCGCTAAAATAGAATATGCAAGCACTGGATGATCATTAATTATCTTGATATTTTTATTTTTAACTCCTTTAGAGCCCTCTCTAGCTGGAATTAATGCTATAAAGTTATCTTTCATATTTTTTTCAATTTTTTTAAAAAAAGTGAGTGAAGTTTTTTATTACTTGTAACTAAAACTTTTCCCAATTTGAAATTTCTATTACCATTCCAATCTGTGATAATAGCACCCGCATTTTCGATAAGAGAAATTGTTGGCATTATATCAACAATTTTTAACTTGTCTTCAATAAGGATATCAACTTTACCCTCAGCTATTAAACAAAAATTATAAGAGTCAGCTCCAGTTATTTTAAAAAAACCTTCAAAATTTTTGAAAAAATTAAACAAATATTTATTTTTTAATGTGTGAATAGAATTTGTGATAATTTTTGCTTTATTTAGATTGTGAACTTTACTTGATTTAATCATTTTAATTTTGTTATTTTCACTCACAAATGATTTTTTTTTAAAAGTGAAATAAAATTTATTCATCATCGGATAATTTATTAAACTACATATTGCTTTATTGGAATAAAAAAGGCCAAACATATTGCTCCAGGTTGTTAAACCTATTACCATGCCTTTGGTTCCATCAATTGGATCTATAAACCAAGAAAAGTTTGAATTATTTTTTTTACTCTGCAATTCTTCGCCTTTGATATTATGATATGGAAATTTTTTTTTAATTTCTTTTTTTAAAAATTTTTCGACTTTTATATCTAAATTAGTAACTACATCATTTTTTTTATTATTTTTAAATTTGATAAATAATTTTTTATTGTAATTACTCAGGCTAATTTTATTTATTTTTTTTTGTAATTTTAAAATAAATTTATTAAATTCTAGACTAGTTTCAGAAATTTGCATTTTGGTTAATGGCTACATTTTATATCCTGATGATTTAGCGTCATCATAAAATTGTTTTACTGTTTCTAATGAATAATCCTCTGGATTTTTATCAAAAAATTTTAATTTTTTTATTTGAGATCCTTGCATTGTAATAATATCTGAACCTGTTTTTTGAGCATTTATATAGTCATAAGGCATTCTAGGACTCGCCCATAAAAGCTGGCACTTACTCTCACCTTTAATGACTATACTAATTTCTGACATCAATTTATTTGCATCTAACCCACAATCAAAAATTCGTCCTGCAAAAACTGAAAGGATCGATGAAGTAGATTTTACAACAGGCAAGATCTTTTTTACCTGATTCATCGTAAAAATCGCTGTAATATTTAATTTGATATTCTTATCTACAAGATTACTTAATACATTTGAGGTATATTCTTTGTTTGTAAAAGTTATTGGTATTTTAACAAATACATTTGAACCTAGGCTATCAAGAATTATGGCCTGATCTATCATTTGTTTTTCGTCATCAGCAAATACTTCTAAAGAAACAGGTTTAGAATTACATTTTTCAATTATTTTTTTTGAATACTCTATATAATCTTTTGCACCATTTTTTTTAAAAATGGATGGATTAAAAGTGTATCCATCAATCTCAATCCCAAAATCATCCTCAAATTCATTTATGTTTAAACCATCAGCAAAAAGTTTTATCTTTTTATTTGTTATCATCTTTTAAAATTCCTCAAATTTGTATCAATTACTCTGGATCCATTTAAATCTATATCAAAATTTAAATAAGTAATCTTTTTATTTTTTAAACTATTTAAGAATTTTTTTTTACTTTTGACTACCATTAAAAAAAATCCCCCTCCACCTGCACCTATAAGTTTTCCTCCTTCACAATTATGTTGATTTATCAATCTATTATAAAGGGAGTCTATATCATTATTTGAAATCATATTAGATATTTTTCTTTTCAAATTCCAATGCACATTAAATAAATTTGCAAGTTTTTTAATTTTTTTATTTTGAAATGAATCTATTAAATCTCCATTTAACGACTTTATAGTGTCATAAATTGATATAATATTTTCGTTTTTTTTTTGACTTAAAATAACTTTGGCAGAATCTCTTTTTTTCTTAGTATAAATCAATACTAGATGATTTTTTACTAAATCTGTCATTTTTTTTGTAATTTTTATCTTTTTATATGATATAATAGATTTTTTACTCACATTTAATTTTACTAAGCCACCTAATTGACTAATTGTTTGATCTTGCCATCCTCCTTGATAACCACAAATTTTTCTTTCTATTTTAAAAGCATCTTCTATTATTTGTTTTTCAGAAATTTTTAAATTCTTAAATTTTTTTATACAATTAATTAATCCTACCACTGCTGCGCTTGAAGAGCCTAATCCAGTTTGTGTTGGTATTGTAGAATAAGTACCAACATGAACTTTTTCTTTTATATTGTAATATTTTAATGTTTCTCTTATTAAATTATGTTTTACATCTTCGAGTCTATTTACAAAATAAGTATTAGAAGTTTGAATTAAATAGTTATTATCTAGTACACGCTTTGATAAGTGGACATAAACATACTGGTCAATTGCTAATGTGAATAAACAACCACTTTTTTTTTTATAATAAAATTCTAAATCAGTACCTCCTCCTGATAAAGCTATTCTATAAGGAGTTTTTGTTAATATCATTTTTCTAAAAGTTGATCATCTATAACTTCACAGATGCAATGTAAAATAGATATATGAGCTTCTTGAATAAAAGATGTTACATTGTTTTCAACTAAAATAACAATATCTGAGATATCTTTTAAAATACCTCCAGATTTTCCAATCAATGAAATTATTTTCATATCTTTTTTTTTTGCCTCTCTTGCTGCTTCTACTAGAGACATTGAAGCTCCATTTTGTTCATCACCTCCACCAGTAGAAATCAAAAACAAAATATCACCTTTGTTTCCATGTGCCTGAACCTGACGTTTAAAATATGTTAAAAAACCAAAATCATTTGACCATGCTGTTAGAGCTGCTGGTAAACTTGCTAGTGATATAGCTGATATTGGTGCTCTATTATTTGCTTTATAAGTACATTGTAATTCACCAACAAAGTGTTCGGCATCTGAACAAGAGCCTCCATTACCCCCAACTAGTATTTTATTTTTCTCTTTTTTACATTTTAATATTGCCTCACAAACTTTAAAAATAGTATCTTCATGTTTAGCAAGGTTTGAAATATTTTTTGAGCTTAACTCGAAATAATTTTTAATATTTTTCATAATAATTAATCTTTCTTAATACATTATCATTTTAATTAAATCTTTTAAGATATAAGTCTTCAGGAACACCTATTAAACCTATTGATAAAATATATAAAATACTCTCTAAAATATCACTCTGATTAATTACTTTTTGATTTTTGATATTTTTAATTAATTTACCCTTCTTATTATTCAATGTTCCAAAGTTTAAACAATAATTAAAAATCTTATTTTTAACGAAGGTTTGATTCAAAGATTTTATAGTTCCCAAAAGAGCATGTTTCGAGGCACAATATGCAATAGTATCTTTTGAACCCATTACAGCAGATGAAGAACCACATGTTATAATTTTTATATTATTTTTTTTTCTTTTTCTTAAAAATACATTCTTATTAATCATTATTGTTGAAAAACAATTAATTTTAAACATATGAGACAAATCTTTATAATTCATTTTATTAATTTTATCGTAATAAAAAATTCCAGAACAATTGATTATACAATCAATATTTTTAAATTTTTTATAGGATAAATATATTAATTTTTTTATGTCTTCTTCTTTTGAAAGATCACACTTCAATCCTTGTAAAATATTTTTTTGGCCTTTTAATTCTTTAATTAATCTATTATTTTTTTTTTTTCTAAAAGAATATATTATATTAAAATTTCTTTTATATAATTCTTTCATCAAAAAAAAACCCAATTCGCCAGTGCTACCTAAAAGTAATATATTTTTGATTTTCATTTTAATAATTAAGTTTTTGAGGTTTTATCTATTTCATTTTTAATTTCTTCTATTGTTCCATATTGGCTTTGAAATTCCATCACATAATTTTTATTTTTATCAATTTTTTTAAAATATTCTTCAGGTGAGATATTAATCACTTCTTTCAGTCTTTCTTCAAACTGTTCATAACTACAGTCGTTAATTGTACAAATACCATTTATCGGAAAATCATTTAATTTGAACCCTGTTAAATTGCAAGAAAGAATTTTTTGGCCAACACCTATTTTATCTCTTAATAAAGTTGACTGACTTGCTACTGCAACTTTACTCTGAAAAATTGCAAAATATGATGAAAAGTAATTTTCTTTAGGATTTAAATTTTTTATTAAAAAGTCAAAATTTTCTTTACTTAAATATCTTTTATAAAAATTAATTTCACTATTATAAAGATCATTAGAATATAATTTTGAATATTTTGGACGTTTACTGGCAAATACAAATTTATTATTAAATTTTTTTGCAAAATTAATTGTGTAATCGGCTATTAGTGCGAAACCTTCTTCAATGTTATCCTCTAGAAAAACTTTATTGGCACCTAGAGCTGGCTCAGAAATTAAGCATATATCAAACTTTTCTTTTTCTATTGTTTTGTTATTTTTTTTTAAATAATAAAAAAAATTTGAAGTATTGACTGATCCTACTTTAAAAAAATTATTGACTTTAATATTGTATAATTTGCAGTTATCGATTTCATGTTGCCCAAAACAAAAATAATTGGGAATATAAAATTCATTATTTAAATTTTTTTTTGTGATTTTTTTTTTTAAATAATATTCATTTCTTGCAAAATCAATTCTATTTGCATTTTGTACTGCAATAAATTTAATTTCATCGTCAAATAGTTTTGCCATTTCAAAAAAATCAATATGATTATCGCATGATGTAATTACGATTGAAGGATTAATTGTCTTTAACACAGAATAAAAATAATTTTTAGTTATTTTAAATCTAAATAAATTTGAAAAAAAAATTAAAATTAGTCTGTAAGAAATATAAATCTCTTTCAGTTCGTGTAGTCTAAGATCCAAAATTAGATATTTCTTATCCTCCAAAACATATTTCAATTGATTCATTGACTCAGAATTATAAACAATTAATTCTAAATTTTTGGGAGTTCTAAATTTAATTTTGATATCTTTTTTTAAAATCTTAATAAAAACTGAGACTATTTTTCGAAAACTATATATCATTTAATTTATATCTAATTTTATAGATGCTTTTTTTTTTTTAAATTTTTTTCTAAAATTTCTTTATCTCTTAAAGTATCCATGCATTGCCAGAACCCTTTATGTTTAAAAGCATAAAGTTGTTTTAATTTACTTATTTTTTGTAATGGCTCTTTTTCAAAAAAAGTTTTATCTCCTTTGATAAACTTAAAAATTTTTGGTTCCAAAACAAAAAAGCCCCCATTAATCCATCCCTCATCTAGTTTTGATTTTTCTTTGAAATAACTTACTCGGTTATTATAAATCTTAATGGCACCAAATCTCGCAGGTGGTCTAACGGCAGTTAATGTCGCTATCTTTTTATTTTTTTTATGAGTCATTAGTAGTTTTTTTAAATTTACATTGCTGATACCATCACCATATGTCATCATAAATGTTTCTTTATTAAGTAATTTTTTAAGTCTTTTTATTCTTCCACCAGTCATAGTATTTAAACCAGTGTCAACGACATTAATTTTCCAATTTTTAAACTTATTATATTTAAAATAGTTTTTGATAATTTTTTTTTTATATCCAGCTGCAATTATAAAATCCTTAAAGCCATATTTTGAATAATGTTGCATTATTTTAATTATAATAGGTTTCCCTAAAATGCTAATCATTGGTTTGGGAATATCTTTAGAAATCTCCGAAATTCTACTTCCCTTTCCACCTGCTAATATAATGCATTTCATATTCTAATTGATATTCCAGTCATAAGGAAATTTAGGATCATTGAAAGGTAGGCGCTCTATTTCCTTTTTATCATGAGGTATATCTGAACAATTAGCTAAAACAGCAAGTTTATCATCAGCAGAGCAAAAGCCATTCCATATCATTGGGGGTATTGTAACTAGAAGATGATTATCATTAGATAATTGAATTTCTTGAATTTTTCCATGTGTATTGCTGTTTACTCTATCATCATAAAGGACTAGCTTTATTTTTCCAAAAGCAGCAACATAATTTAAAGTCATTTTTTTATGAATATGCCAAGCTTTTATTTTTTTAGGATTGACGTATGAAAAGTATATTTCTCCAAAATTTTGAAAATATTCGTCATCATTTCTCATCATGTGTAAAATTTTTCCTCTATCATCGCTAATAACATTTTTTTTTATTATTTTCACACCGCTTATATTTTCTTTTATATCTTTTTTCATTCTATTTGACCTTTAATGTTTTTTTAATTCTTCTAAAAATAAAAAAAATAATTGATAGCCAAGCGTTTGGGTATATGAGATTTTGAAGAAAATGTTTGTTAAAATTAACATAATTTCTACCAGCTTTATCACCTCCAATCACTATTTTTATGAAAAAGTTAAAAAAATTTCTTAAAGCAAAATTTTTACAGTAAACGTATCTCCAAAAACTCATTCCTTGAGATCTATAATAGTCCAAAAGTTCTGGAATTCTTACAATTTCAATGAAATCATAAAGGTTTGTCCATTCCCTCTCTCCAATTAAATTTACACTTAATGGTTTAGCGCACACAAAGCTTCTTTTATTTTTAAAAACCGTTGAACAAACCTTGCCCAATAGACAAGTATTATCAAAATTAGACCAAACTCTTGTGTCTTCTATATCTTTATGGTTAACGCAATCTAGTCCATCTAACCACATTTTGCGATTAAAAAGGCACACAAACATACTTATCAAAAACTCCCAACTTATATTTGGATTTATAATTTCCCAAAATTTAACCTCTTTATTTTCTTTAAACTTTGAAAGAACTTCTAATTTTTTATTTTCTAACTCCAAAGTATTAAATGGATGTTTGTAATTTTTTAGAAAATTTGAATTTAAATAATAAGAATTTATATAAAAAAAATCTGTTTCAATATTACTCTCAAAAATTTTTTTCAGATCACTTAAGGTATTAGCTAATATCATATCATCGTTTCCAATTAACCATGCATATTTTCCATTTGATAATTTTAAAGCCTTAATCGCATTGAGAGCAAATCCAAGGTTTTTTTTATTTTTATTAAATATTATTTTGAAATCTTTTTTATATTTATTTACAACTTCTGTTGGGTCTATTTCAGAACAATTATCAGATACACAAACTTCAAAATCAAAATTACTCACATTTTTTGACGAAATTAAAATAGAATTAAGACAATTATCTAGATACTCTATTCTGTTATATGATGGTATACAAATTGATAGTATCATTTTTAGTATTTATAAGAGAGTTCTTTAAAACTCTTATTTAAGAACTTTCTATAATTATTTTTATTAATAATATGAAATCTGGGTAAATGAAAAACTAAATTACCACCATTTTTGATATAATTAAGTTCTTGTCTTATTATTTCAGATCTAAAAGACCAAATTAGAACTAATATATATTTTGGATTTAGTTTTCTCGTTTTTTCTTTAGAGATAATTCTAATATTAGATCCAGGTGTATATCTTCCATATTTATTTTTATTTGCATCACATATATAACTTATTTTATCTGGTCCTAACTTATTAAAATTTAAAACAATATTTCCTTTTGTAGACGCTCCATATGCAGCTATAGGGTAGTTTTTATTAATAAAATTATTTAAATCATATTTAATTTTAAAAATTCTTTTCGAAAAGTTGTCATAAGAAGTCTTGTTTATTTTTTTTTCATCATTTTTTAATTTACTTATAATTCCTTTTTTTATTTTTCTTTTACAATTTTTTTTTGAAATTATTAATTCGATACTTCCTCCATTTATTTCATTGAGTTGAGCATCTAAAACTTTTAAATTGTTATATTTTAAAATTTTCTCAAAAACAGTTAAAGTATAATACATTATATGTTCGTGGCATATTTGGTCAAATGTCAAATTTTTAAGCATAAGTGGTAAATATGAAAATTCACAAATCCATATTCCGTTATCATCCAATAACTCTTCTACATCTTTACAAAATGAATTTGGATCCTCGACGTCATAAAAAATTGCAAAACTTGAAATTAAACTAAATTTTATATTCTTATCATTAGATTTTTTAATAATATCTTTTTTAGAAAAAAAATTTGTTATTAAGTTCATACCTTTGTAATAACTTTTAAATTTTTTTGCTGACGGATCAATTCCCCATCGATTATAATTTTTACCTAAAAGTTTTAAGAAAGATCCATCATTACTCCCAATATCTAAAATTTTATCTCCTTTTTTTAAAATCTTCATAGTAAGAATCCTATTTATTTTTTCTTTTAAGTGAGATACCATCATTTTACTTACAGATGTTTTGTAGCCATAATGCGAACCATACATTTTTCCTACTTCAATTGTATTTTTTAATTGCACTAGATTGCATTTAGAACACTTAAATAAATCTAAAGAATATCTTTTTAAATTTTTTTTTTTTGATTTATAAAAAAAACCACTTAATGGTTGTTTTCCAATTTTCACTATTCTCATTAATTTTTCGTTTTTACAATTTTTACATTTCATAATTATTTATTAGAAAACAGAAAAATTATTTTTTTCATTATTTGAAGTGTTTACTTTTTTTAACTATTTTTTTTTTAATACCCCTCTTAAGTAACAATTATCATTACTATTACTTGTAAAAAGGCCAATTTTATAAGTTTCATCAATATTTCTAAGGTTTCTGATAATATTTATAAATTTTAAAACATTGTATGGAATAAACTTTTTAAGTAATTGCTTAAAACTATCAAATGTCTTTCCAGACTTAATTCTGTAGTACCTATCTTGTGACTCTTTTTGAAAACGATGGTCCTCTTGAAATGAATATGAACTGATATCAATTCTATTAATTTCAAAATTAAATTTTTTACAAATAGCCTCAACACTTTTTTTGGTGTAAAATAATAAATGAGGGCCATCATATGGACGACCAGAAAAATACTCATCAGGACAATTTGGCACTTCAAAAAAAATTAATCCGCCTGGTTTAAGTATTTTATTAAAATCATTAAAAACTTCAGTATCAGTTAAATGTTCTAAAGTGTGTAATGTGATAATTAAATCAAACTTTTTATCAATGTTTTCAAGTTTGTCGTTTACATAACCTCTTTTTTTTAAAATGTTACTACATTGAATATCATTTTCAGTACAAAATAAATTTACTTCAGGAAATTTCTTTTTAATAGCAAAGCCTAGGTCACCATACCCAGCTCCAAAATCATAAATATTTTTTACATCTTTCAAATTTATTAATGTTGATACATATAATAAATAATTCAAATTTCTCTCTTCAAGGTATCTACTTTCCAAATCTTCATCGTGCTCAGTCAACCAATACGGAGGTCTATTTATTTGACGATAAATATTTTCATAAAAAAAATCTAGATTAGAGATTTTTGGCATTGGGTAAGCGAAACTAAAATCACAATCATCACATTTATATATATCTAAATTATCAAAGTATTTTTTATCCTCAATTATTTCATACTTATAATCACATCGATATTTAACACTCTGATCGTCATTGCAGATTGGACATTTAATCATCAGTCATATTTTTAAAGTATTGCTTTAAATAACTTGCAATTTTTTTTTTACTTAAAAAATTTACATCAGAAGACATATATGCATTTTTTTTATTAAGTTTTTTTCCATATTTTTTTTTAAATACCAAATTTTCACTATAAATTATAAATGAACTTTTATTTTGATAAACTGATCTTGCTTCATCAAAAGAAAATAGTGATTCATGTAATTTTTCGCCAGGTCTTATTCCAATTACTTTTATTTTTGCTTTTGTGTCTAGTAACTTAATTAAATCTAACATTTTAATAGAATTCATTTTGGGTATAAATATCTCACCTCCATTTGACATATTTAAGCTCTCTAGCACAAACCTTAATGCGTCTTGTATAGGAATAAAAAATCTTGTCATTTCCTTAGAAGTTAGGGGTAAAACTTTTTTTTCATCAATAAGATTTTTAAAATAGGGTATAACCGATCCTCTGGAACCAATTACATTGCCATATCTTACAACTGAGAATTTAGTAAAATCAGAGTATTGATTTGCGTTTACAAATAATTTTTCAGCACAAAGTTTAGTAGCTCCATATAAATTAATTGGATTGCATGCCTTATCTGTTGATAATGAAATGACTTTTTTTACTTTTCTCTCTATTGATGCAGTAATTAAAGCTTCTGTTCCATCTATATTTGTTTTTATACATTCAATGGGATTATATTCAGAGGCTGGTACATGTTTCATTGCTGCAGCGTGAATTACATAATCCACACCCCGAAAAGCAGTCATTAATCTACCTTCATCTCGTACATCTCCAATAAAAAATCTTATTTGCTTATGAAAAAAAAATTGTTTAGACATTTCAAATTGTTTGTTTTCATCTCTGGAAAAAATAATTAGTTTCTTAACTTTTGTATTATCTAAAATAAATTTTGTAATTTCTTTACCAAATGTACCTGTGCCTCCAGTTATCAGTATTACTTTATTTTTGAGAAAATTCATCTTGAGAATGTTATCCTATAAATCTAACTATAATTCAATAAATATCAATATATTATTAATCTAATTTTTTAAAAAAATTTTTTAAAAAAAATTTTTAAATTTTTAAGCTTTTTAAATTTTTGATTTTTAAAGCTTTGTATATTCGCAATATCTAAATCTTTCATGCTATCGATTGAATGCCAAAATCCATTTAGTTTCACTAGTTCAGTTTGAAATTTTTTAATAACTCTTGGATAAAATTCTTGTTCAAAATTATCGGAGTCTTTAAAAAATTTGTTAAATTTTCTTAACAAATCAGTTTTGATTATTGACATTCCAGTATAATTATAAGCCTTATATTTTTCATCTTTTCTGATCTTGAGACTTTCAAAAACTAAACTTCTCTTAAAGTCAATAATTCTGTTATTTTTAGTACCAATTGATCCATAAGAATAAGTCACTTCCCCACAAAGAAAAGTTACTCCATTTTTTTTTTCACAATGATTTTTATATATTTTTTTTAAATTTAGTTTAAATATTGCATCTCCATTAAGTAACAAAAAATTCTCTGATTTTATTTTATCACTTATCGAAGACAATCTTTTCCCAATATTTGATTTTAATCCCGTATGAATATTTATAATATTTAGACCGAAATTATTATTTTTTCTTAAAAATTTTTTTATCTGATTACCCCTGTAACCCAAAGGTAATATTATATCTTTGAAACCATTTATTTTTAAATGAATTAAAATATACCAAAGTATTTCTTTATTATGTATCTTTACGAGAGTCTTGGGTATTTTTTTTCCTAAAGCACCAAGCCTCGTTCCCTTTCCTCCACACAAAATAACAGCAGTTTTTTTTTTTAAAAATCTATTTTCCATACTGATTTTTTTGAAGATATATGTCTCTTAAAAATTTTTGAATTTTCATTAAATGATAGCTTCCCTTTTGATTTATACTTTTTCCAAATTTTTTTTGCAAATTCTTTCACACTCAACGTCTTTAAAGATGATACATGGTATATTTTAAATTTCTTTTCTTTTTTTTTAAACTTACAAGCATCCAGCAAAACTTTTACAACATAGTCAACTTTTGTAAAATCTCGAAATTCGTATGGGTTTCTTATATACAAATCTTTATTTTTTTTTGCGTAGTATTCTAAAGTTGGGTACAATCTATTTTTATTTTCACCTTTTCCATAAGTTGGAAAAATTCTCATAATCCTAAAATTGCATTGTGTCTTTTTTGAGATTATTAACAAAATATTTGAAAAGATAATTTTACTCAATGCGTATACTGAGCTTGACTTTCTTTTGCTATTTACTTCTAATTTATAATTATTAGAGTCACCATTGTTTAAATATTCTGACGATGTGCTTGCTATTACAAATTTCCTACAATTATTTTTAATAGCATTTAGAATTAGATTAAGCGATTTCAGCACATTAAAATTGAAAATACGATTATAATTTAATTTTTTATTATTGCTAACTCCGCTTGATGCTAAATGAACAACCACATCTGCTTTAGATAAGTATTTATTCCAATTATCATCAATCTCTCCTTTAAGCCAAACAACATTTTTAGTTTTATTTTTAATTTTTTTTCTTGAAATAGCAAAAATACAAAAACCTTTTTTTGAGGCAAGAGTTAGAAATTTTTTACCTATAAACCCTGTTCCGCCCGTTAAAAAAATTTTCATAAATTGATGATGTAGATTAATTCGTTTTTTTTTAACACTTAATAGTCTAAGATTTTAGATAATTGTTTATTTGTTTTTTGGTTAAATTGAACAAATTTTTCTTTGAATTATATCCTTCATACCAATCGACTGTCATTTGTACTGACTCCTCAATAGATAATCTTGGCTTCCACAGCAACTTTTTAAATGTTTTCTTGCTATTAATATTTAAATGACTTGACTCAAAAATATTAATTTTTTTATTGTGAAATTTTTTATTTTTTTTATTTATGATTATTTTTGACTTAGATCTAATTTTTCTCTGAAATATCTTTACTAAATTTTTAACTTTCATATTTTGTTTTAAGCTTGGACCAAAATTCCATGGTTCTGAAAAATTATTTCCATTCTTTGAGTATAATTTTTCAGCAAGTAATAAATAACCTATCAATGGTTCTATAACATGTTGCCATGGTCTTGTAGCATTAGGGTTTCTCAAAGTTAATGTTTTATTATTGTAAAAACTTTCCAAAATATCTTTTACAATTCTTTCAGGTGTCCAATCACCACCTCCAAAACAATTTCCAGCTCTAACTGTGGCAACATTGCAGTTTGATTTATTTAAAAATGATTTTTTATAACTATGAACCAATAATTCACAACATGCTTTACTACCACTATAAACATCATCTCCTCCTAATTGAGAGCTTTCGTCAAAAAATTTTCTAAATTTGTAATTTTGATAAACTTTATCTGTAGTCACTAAAACTGCAGATTTAACAAATTTTTTTTGTTTAATTATCTCCAAAATATTAACTGTACCCAAAACATTGGAAAAAACTGTGTCATATGGATTTTTAAAACTTTGAATTACACTAGATTGTGCTGCTAAATGAAAAATTATCTCAGGTTTAGATTTATTAATAGACTTTTGAAGTTTCTTTTTATCTCCTAAGTTATTTCTAAAATCATTTTTTAAAATATTTTGTAAATTTACGCTTTTATAAAAATTTTTTTTGCCAATTGGATTTAAAGCGTATCCACTAATCTTACAACCTAAAATATTCAGCAAGATACAAAGCCATCCACCTTTAAATCCTGTGTGACCAGTAACAAAAACTTTTTTTCCATGCCAGAATTTTTTATTAGGTAATTTCAATTTTTTGTATTTTAGTTAGATTGTGATATATATATTATGCTTTATAGTTTGTCTAAGATAATTTGAAATCTATTACTAGCTTTATAATCATACTTATAAAAATAATTCTTTTCTAATAAGTTTGCTTTAAATTTATGTTTTTTTCTTTTTAATAATTTTTGAAGATTATTCCCATCACAAGCATATGGAAATTCATTATTTATATCATACTGTGGTATAAAACTTTTTTCGTATATTCTTATAACGTTGTAATTTTTTATGGCCAACTCAATACCTAGTTGTGTTTCTCCAAAAAGAATGTAGTCACTTATCTTAAACAATTTATTTTTAGACATTTTGTCAATAAGTCTAAATTTATATTTAAAATTTTTTTCAAAATAATTTATGGTTTTTTTTTTTACATGAGGATGTGGTTCAATATAAATAATATATTGATTTAGATCACACTCACTAAGTACTTTGGAAATTCCTTGAAAATCTGTTTCACCCGTAAGAATAGTTATCACCTTATTTTTTTTCCTAATTTTTTGTTTTGAAAATTTTTCAATCACGAAATCTCTGATGTCAGTTTTTAAACAACCTGTATAAAAGAATTTTTGATTTTTAAAAAACTTTTTAAGCTCCCCACACTCTTTTTTTCCTTTACATATAAAGATATCAGGCTTTGGTGATGAAGAATTTGAGTTATTGAGCGAGAAATCTTTTTTTGAAAAATTCCAAAAAATATTTTGTTTGCTATAAATTGCATGATTTACATTAATAATGTTTTTTACTTTACTCCTTCTAGCAAAATAATACTGCGATCTTGCTTCAGGATAGAAACAAAAATTTGTTATAAAATTTTTAGGTTTAATTATTTTTAAACTTTTTTCTAATGCGAGACCCTTTAAAATTTGATCCTGAATATCCCCAAAAAAAGAGGAGATCAATTTTTTCTCTAAAATATCTCTACAATCTTTTTTATTAATTACAAAAAAATTTGATTTATTAAGAATTTGAAATGTTTGAAACAAAAGAGACAATGATTTCAAGTAAACATGAAAAATATCTTTTATATTATACTTTGAATTTAATACTAAATATTCAACACAAGATTTTTTTAATTTTTTTTTAATTTGAAAAATATTTTTTACTAATGTTAATCCTTGCGGGACCTCAACGATATAAGATTTTTCAACTCTTTTTTTTAAACTTGTGGTTCCATATTGACGATCTAGGTAAATTTTTTTATGGCCTACAAAATTATTTACTAAAGTGTAAAAACAATCTCTTTTTTTTTTAATATAAAAATTGTTTTTTAAGAACATCCTTATCAAAATATTTGAAAAAACTGCTGAGATAAATTTTTTGAAAAGTACAATTGATAATTTTATATAATTTAAATCATTAACTTGATTATTAATTTTACTATTAAGTTTCTCATTAAGTCTTAGATACCATGTGGCGTTATTACGATTATCTTTATTTACAAGATTACTGATCCACCATATTGATAGGTCATTATATTTAACTCTTTTATCAAATTCTTTTCGTAATGATGTTCTTGAAAGCCATTCTACGTATGATTTTCTTGTGTGATCCCATTCTTTAAACATTTATCAAACTAAAATTTAGTGAAATTAAAAATTTTTTTTATCTAAATTTTTTTCTAAAATCATAAATTATATTTTCAGGTTTTTTTCCTTGTAAAATTTTTTTTGCATTAATCGATGCTTTTATTCTACATTCTTCATAAGAATTTACTGAGTAATATGATACATGAGGATTGATAATTATTCTTGCAGAAATGTCATTGTTCTTAAGCCAAGAATTTATCAATTTATCTTTTTTTGGTGGCTCATAAGGTAAGACGTCAAGTGCTACACAGAAAAGTTTATTTGATTTTAAATTTTTATAAATTAAATCAAGACTACTAATTATTTTTCCTCTTGCAGTGTTAATTATTGAGGCACCTTTTTTCATTTTCTTTATAAATTTTTTATCTACCATATTTAAAGTTTTTTTTGTTAATGGTGTATGAAACGAAATGATATCAGATTTGGATATTAAACTATTGATATTAAAGACCCTTTTACCAAATTTACAATTTCTTTTTAAATATGGGTCATAATAAATTGTTTTAAAACCACACAAAGAACTTTTTTGAATAAATTTGGAACCAATATTTCCAGCTCCAATAACACCCAAAATAATTTTATTAGATCTTTTGATTTCTTTTATTGTTGTATTATATTTCCATTGATTAAATTTTTTTTTTGCATCAAAGTCATATTTAGCTATACCTCTAGTGATCATTAATAAATATGCTAATGCAGTATCAGATACTTCATCAGATGCATAATCAGGAGTATTACAAACAATTAATCCTCTTTTTTTTACACTATTTTTATCAATTTTATCAAAGCCTACTCCATACCTAACTATACCTTTAAGATTTGGAAATTGTTTTAAGTAATCTTCGTTAATCACCTGATTCCAAACTAGCAGAACTTCTATATCTTTGTTTTTTTTGCTTGAGTAATTTTTTCCTAAAATTTTTTTTTCTATCTCTTGATTTACAATATAATCTGTTATGTAAACCTTTGATTTCATTTTAATTTATTTTTATTCTTAAAAATTAATTGAGCAAGTTTAAATTCTTGCATCGTGTCAATATCAAACCCTTCAAAGTCTGACGTTTCTAAGTAGAATGGATTTTTAGATATTACATATCTATTTAGTTTAAATTGTCTAATTTTCATCATAAATAATGCTCCTGTTATTGAGTATAATTTTTTTAAACTTTGGGAATATGGATGCCAAACTCCCCAAGTATAATTAAGTGGTATTTTTTCCTCTGTAACAATAAATCGCTTAAATTTTTCAACAGATATCAAACCGTCAAACTTTTTTTTATTTTTTTTAAAAATTTTAATTGCTTTTGTATAACTATCAAACATTGGTGTCGTGGTATGACACCACATCAAAATAGTATCATCATCTTCTGGTATAGAATTCACAACCTCATTTATTACTTCACTCCAAGGAGTAATGTTGTTACAAAAATTCTTATTTCTCTCTAAATAAAAACATTTTCTTTTTTTCGCTATTTTTTTTATTTTTTTTGAATTAGAAGAAATATATATTTTTGATATTGCTTTAGACTTTTTTAATTTATCGATTAATATATCTAATAAAGACTTATTTCCACTAAACTTTCTTAAATTTTTAAGACGTACTCTCTCTGAAATTTCTTTTACTGGTATTACAGCTACTATTTTCATTCAAAATATTTATTTAGAATTAATCAAATATTGACTTTATTTATATTTTTTGAGTTTTAAAGATTAATAATTATAATAATAGAAAAAAATTTGTATAATAAAACAGTAATTTCATTAATAATATAGTATGAAATTAATCCCATATGGACGACAATCTATCAATAAAGATGACATTAATTGTGTATTAAAAACACTAAAAAAAAATCTTATAACCACTGGATCCGAAGTTATAAATTTTGAAAAGTTATTTTCCAAAAAGGTAGGATCTAAATATTCAGTTTCATGTTCTAGCGGCACTGCAGGATTGTTGCTTGCTTATTTGGCAATGGGACTAAAAAAAAATGATATAATTATTATGCCTTCAATTAACTTTATTGCTTCATCAAATATGGCCCTTTTTTTAAATGCTAAAATTTTTTTAACTGATGTCGATCCATACACAGGTCAAATGAGACCAGATGACTTAGAAAATTGCATAAGAATTAATAAAATAAAAAAAATACATACTGTTGTTATTATGCATAATGGTGGATTTCCATCAAACATGAAATCTTTTAAGAAGTTACAAAAAAAATATAAATTTAAAATTTTAGAAGATGCTTGTCATGCACTAGGAGCAAAATATAGCCAAAAAAAAAATGATTTTGTTGGAAATTGCAAATATAGTGAAGTATCTGTTTTTTCTTTTCATCCACTAAAAAGTATTACTACAGGTGAAGGAGGGATGATAACAACTAATAACCTCAATATATATAAAAAACTTTTGATCTTTAGAAATCACGGAATGGTAAGAAAAAAATCAAGTTCTAAGTTTTATAATTGGAGTTATAAAATAGTGACTCCTGGATTCAACTTTAGATTAACTGATTTTCAATGTTCTTTAGGAATTAACCAACTAAAAAGATTAGATAAATTTATTTTAAAGAGGCAGGAAATCGCTAAAGAATACATTAGTTTTTTTTCAACTCTTAAAAAACAAGTGCGTTGCCCTGAAATTTCTGAAAATAAATTATCTTCATATCATTTGTTTATATTAAATTTGAATAAATCAAAAATAAGTAGAAATAATTTAATAAATAAATTGTTTAAAAAAAAAATAATTTGTCAGGTTCATTATATTCCAATTTTTAATTTTCCTTATTATAAAAAAAAATTTAAAAAAAGTTATTTTAAAAATGCAATTAAATACTTCAACTCAAGTTTAAGTATTCCTATATATTATGATTTGAAAAAAGAGAAAATAAAATATATATGTAATCAATTAAAGCAACTAATTAAATAAACCTATTTCTTAAATTATATTTAAATTTTAAATTTTTGAAATCATCAAAATTATCTACATCGATTGCTTCATTGCTTGAAATTTTAATACATTTTTTTTTACTTGAATGATATTTTTTCCAGGCATCTTTTGAGCCTATATAAAATTGGCCTGCATCGTGGAAATATTTCTTAAATGATTGAGTCTGTTTTGAAATATTTTTTTTCGATAAAAAAAACTCTATAGAAAAATTTTTTTTAATTTCAAAGGCTCTTTGTATTGGATGAGAATATTGGATTGCTGGAAAAACAATTTCATTATTTTTTTTTAAAATTCTCATTGAATTTTTAAATTGTTTTTTTGTAAATAATATTGCCATTGGGTATACACAACACACATGTGTAAATTTTATTTTTTTTTCTAAATGATCAATTGAATGTTTAATAGCTAAATTTGTTGGAGAATTATCTTTTGACAAATTTTTTGGTCTATTAATTACATAATCATAACCAATTTTTTTAGCTAATCTTTTTATTTTATCTGAGTCTGATGACAAGACTATGTGAGTAAAGATACTCATTTTTTTTAAATTTTGAAATATGATTTTTAAAATATGATTATTGTTAACTTTTAATAGATTTTTATTTGGTATTCTTTTGCTATTACCTCTTGCTGGTATTACTGCAATTATTTTCATTTTAAAATGTTTAACTAGATTTCTAGTAAAATTACAACTATTAAGATAATAATTTAGTTATTTTAAATTCAAATACATGCCAACAATTTAGGTAATTTTAATAAACAAAAAAATATATGAACTTAATAACTTTTGGTATTGATGATAAATTGTTAAATAATAGTTGCCAAGATTTAATTTCAAAAAAAAAAAATATTTTATTCAATCACTCGTATCAAAAAAATAAATTTTTTCAGAATAGAAGTAAATACAAAATTGCAAATACATTTTATTATAATAATGATTTAAAATTAAAAAAAAAATTAAATTACATTGATAAAACTTATAATACGTTACTAATTTACTTATCAAAAAAATTAAATAACGTGCACAACAAAAATTTTAAAAAAAAATATTGGGAAATTATAATTGGAAAGTGGTTAAAAACTTTTGTTTATCAAATGTATGTAAATTGGGAAATTTTAAATGAGATAGAAAAAAAATATAATATTAAAACTTTTAGCAAAATTATTTTAGACGATAAATTATTTTTACCAAATAATACGTGGCATGCTCATATTTTAATCAAAAGCGGTATACATAAATTTAATCTTTTTCATCACTGGACAATATCCAAAATGATTGATTATAAAAAAAAATTAAAAATTAATCATGTTGAATTAAACAAAAATTTAAAGCTTAAAAAACATATAGTTAAACTTGATAAATCAGTAAAATTTGAAAATGTATTTTACAAAAGTATAGATGAAAAAATTTTTTATTATTTATGGGATGTTCCAAAAATAATTAAATTAGAATTGATGAAACATTTTAGATTTATTAATTTAAAAGTTAATGAGAAAAATTTGGAACTAAATCAAACCAATTATTTCGACAGAGATGATATTTTCGCTTATCAAGATAAAAGTAAAAATTTTGCATCTTTTTTGAAGAGTATAATTAAATATACGTTTCCCAAAATATTTTTAGAGGATTTTATTAATTTAGAATTAGCTTACAAAAAAATAAAATGGCCTAAAAAACCAAAATATATTTTAA
>CACKAY010000001.1:0-152500 GCA_902598265.1 uncultured Pelagibacteraceae bacterium | reverse complement strand
TACTAGTTCACTATCGGTCACTGAAGAGTATTTAGGCTTAGAGGGTGGTCCCCCTATATTCGAGCAAGATTTCACGTGTCCCGCTTTACTCATGAATTTTAACAAACATTACTTTTACGGGACTATCACCCTCTATGGTTAGCTTTTCCAAACTATTCAAATTTTTTTATCAAAATTGCTGGCCTAATCCGGTTTCGCTCGCCACTACTAACGGAATCTCAATTGATTTCTTTTCCTCTGGTTACTTAGATGTTTCAGTTCTCCAGGTTATCTCTTTAAACTTATGTATTCAATTTAAAGTACCACATAAAGTGGTGGGTTTCCCCATTCGGAAATTTTCGGATCAAAACTTACATACAGCTCCCCGAAACTTATCGCAGTATATCACGTCCTTCTTCGGCTTTCAGTGCCAAGGCATCCGCCACACGCCCTTAAACGCTTGATTTATGCACAGAAAAAAATTCTGTGTTGAATCAAATTTTTATTTTGAACATTAGTTAATAACATTTCTAATGTTCGGATATAGATATTGATATTAATTATTTTTATTTACAATTTTTTATAACTAAGTGTTTGGTGGAGGATAGCGGGATCGAACCGCTGACCTCCTGAATGCAAATCAGGCGCTCTCCCAGCTGAGCTAATCCCCCTTAATCATAATTGGTGGGCCGAGAAAGACTCGAACTTTCGACCCCACCCTTATCAAGGGTGTGCTCTAACCAACTGAGCTACCGGCCCCCATGCAAGAGAAACACTAATTAAGAAGAGAAATGAGGACGGTCAACATTAGCCTATGTATATTATTTAGAATAAAATTTTAACTTTATTCATCCTTAGAAAGGAGGTAATCCAGCCGCAGGTTCCCCTACGGCTACCTTGTTACGACTTCACCCCAGTCGCTGACTATACCGTGGTCAAGGGTTTTATGCCTTGCCTTAAGGTAGAACCAACTCCCATGGTGTGACGGGCGGTGTGTACAAGACCCGGGAACGCATTCACCGTGGCACGCTGATCCACGATTACTAGTAATTCCAGCTTCATGCACTCGAGTTGCAGAGTGCAATCCGAACTGAGGTATCTTTTGAGGATTTGCTTAACATCGCTGTTTCGCTTCCTGTTGTAGATACCATTGTAGCACGTGTGTAGCCCAACACGTAAGGGCCATGAGGACTTGACGTCATCCCCACCTTCCTCCAGCTTATCACTGGCAGTTCTTTCAGAGTGCCCAACTTAATGATGGCAACTAAAAGTGAGGGTTGCGCTCGTTGCGGGACTTAACCCAACATCTCACGACACGAGCTGACGACAGCCATGCAGCACCTGTGTTTCGTCCGGCCGAACCGAAAACTTTAATCTCTTAAAGTCGCGACGAACATGTCAAGTGTTGGTAAGGTTCTGCGCGTATCTTCGAATTAAACCACATGCTCCACTACTTGTGCGGGTCCCCGTCAATTCATTTGAGTTTTAACCTTGCGGTCGTACTCCCCAGGCGGTGTGTTTATCGCTTTCGCTGCGACACTGAAAAAAAATTTCCAACGTCTAACACACATCGTTTACGGCATGGACTACGAGGGTATCTAATCCTCTTCGCTACCCATGCTTTCGTTCCTCAGTGTCAGTAATGATCCAGAAAGCTGCCTTCGCAATTGGTATTCTTTCTAATATCTACGAATTTCACCTCTACACTAGAAATTCTGCTTTCCTCTATCAAACTCTAGCTGAAAAGTTTTGATGGCAGTTCCAGAGTTAAGCTCTGGGATTTCACCACCAACTTTTTCAACCACCTACGAACTCTTTAAGCCCAGTAATTCCGAACTACGCTAGGTCCCTTCGTATTACCGCGGCTGCTGGCACGAAGTTAGCCGGACCTTCTTATTCGGGTACAGTCATTTTCTTCCCCGACGAAAGAGCTTTACAACCCAAGGGCCTTCTTCACTCACGCGGCATCGCTGCATCAGAGTTTCCTCCATTGTGCAAGATTCCCCACTGCTGCCTCCCGTAGGAGTTTGGGCCGTGTCTCAGTCCCAATGTGGCTGATCATCCTCTCAAATCAGCTATTGATCAAAGTCTTGGTAGGCCATTACCCCACCAACAAACTAATCAAGTGCGGGCTCATCCAATGGTGCATAAAGCTTTCTCCGTAAAGACTTATCTGGTATTAGCACAAGTTTCCTCGTGTTATTCCAGGCCAAAGGGCAGATACCCACATGTTACTCACCCGTCTGCCACTAAGTATTGCTACTTCGTTCGACTTGCATGTGTTAGGCGTGCCGCCAGCGTACGTTCTGAGCCATGATCAAACTCTCAAGTTTAAAAACGGCGCACACTAGCTTCTATATAAATTCTAAGAATAAAATTTATATAATGTTGAAGTGTGTACGACAAATTTTGGTAACCTTAACCGTCCACACTTCTCTTCTTAAATTTTTACTTTTTAAATAGCTAATTGAGCAAAAAAAGCTCAATAATCCTCACTTTTTTTATTATTTGACAATAATTTTAATGAGAAGTTCGATGCTTATAGGCTAAAATTATAGGAAATCAAGCTTTTAAGAACAAAAAAAAGTATAAAAACCCCTTATTTTTAGGGGTTTTTTTTGATTTTTGATGATTCCTAATCTATTAATATTTGCTTCGATAAATGAAATGTTTAAAAAAATTAAACTAGAATTAAAAAAAAATTTAGAAATTTTTGCACTTGGTTTATTAATTGCAATTACCGTAATATTCACAACATATTACAATTTCAATAAAAAAAAAATTTTTAATAATTATTCAAATTTATTAGATAATGTTTATTTCAAAAAATCATTTAACCAAATTCTCAATAATCTAGAACCAAGATTCAAAAAAATTGAGCATGAAATTAATGTAGGTGAAACGTTTGATAAAATATTAGAAGAATACTCAGTAGAAAAGTCTGAAATAGAACAGATTAAAAAAGAGTTAGGAAAAAAAATAAATTTAAATAAACTAAATATTAATCAAAAGTTTAGTTTTACAATAGATCAAACAAGCTCCATAATTAAAGAATTTGTATTTCAAGTATCAAATACAGAAAAGATTTATCTTTCAAGAAAGAAGGAAACGGATAAATTTGATCGGCGGATTTTAGTAACTAAACTTAATAAAAATATAGTTTATGGTGAAAGTATTATATTAGAAAGTCTTTATAAATCAGCTTCAAACCAAAAAATTCCAGCAGGAATCATAGTTGAGTTTGCTAGAATTTATGGCTTTCAAGTGGATTTTCAAAGAGATGTTAGGAAACGAGATAGTTTTCAAATTATGTATGAAGTTTTTTTAGATGATAAAAAAAATGTAATTGAAACAGGAAATATTCTTTATGCAAATCTAAAACTAAGTGGTGAAGATAATTCTTTATATTACTTTGACTCAAAAAACAGTGAGGGACACTATGATAAAAGTGGAAAAAGTGTTCAAAAAGCATTAATGAAAACACCAATAAATGGTGCAAGACTATCTTCACCATTTGGAATGAGAAAACATCCAATTGATGGTTTTAACAAAATGCACAGGGGGACAGACTTTGCTGCACCTATGGGAACGCCTATCATGGCATCTGGGAATGGATTGATAAAAAAAGCAGGATGGTGTGGAGGTGGTGGCAATTGTGTTGTCATAAAACATAATTCTACTTATCAAACTGTTTATGCACATATGTCAAAATTTGCTAAAGGTATAAGAAAAGGAACGAGAGTGAAACAAGGACAGACTATAGGCTATGTTGGGTCTACTGGAAAATCAACTGGACCACACTTACATTATGAGGTGATAGTCAATGGAAAAAAAATAAATTCCCAAACATTAAAGCTTCCATCAGGAAAAGTTTTAAAAGGAGATGAAAGAAAGATTTTTGAAACAAAAAGAATCAAATTGGACGTATTAAAATCCGAAAAAATAATTGGTCTAAATTAATTAATTTCTGAATGTTTATCTACAGCAGCATCTTTTTCATTTGACATAGAGTTTTCTTTGTTTTCTCTATTATCATTCGTGTCGGTGGATTCATTTAAATCTTTATTTTTAAAACTCATTTTTCTTTGAGTCTCTTTCTCATTTAATATTCTTGTAAAATGATCTGCATGTTGAAAGTAATTTTCTGATAAAATTTTATCCCCAGTTGATAAAGCTTCTCTAGCTAAGTTATTATATTTTTCAATTAATTTAGGCGCATTGTGATTATTTCTCCCTGGAGATTTTCTTTGAAAATTTTCAGAAGTTGAAAAATTATTATTAAATTTGTTTCTGTCACCATTAGACTTAAAATTTCTGTCATTTCTTCGAAAATTGCTTCTTCGTCCATTGTTGTTTCTAAATGTAACCATCTTATTAAGTTTTAATACTTACTATGCAGCGATCATGATTTGATAAATCTTTAACAGTTCTTTTAATATAAAACCCCTTATCACGTAATATTTTTTTTACTTTATTTTTTTGATCAAAACCTATTTCTATTATTAAATGACCATTTCTTTTTACCAGTTCAGACGATTTATTTATAACTTTCCTGATTTCTGATAAACCATCTAACCCGCCGTCTAATGCTTGTTTAGGCTCAAAACCAATATCCTTTTCCAAACATTTTAAATTATTTTTTTTTATGTATGGAGGATTAGATACAATTAAATCATATTTGCCTGTATTGAAATTGTCAATATTTGATTTAAATAATCTCAATCTATTATTTATTCTCAATTTGTGACTATTAACCTTGCTTATTTGCAATGATTTATTACTTATATCGATGCCAGTTCCAGTAAAATTTTTCTTTTCTTTCAAAATTGACATTAAAATACAACCAGACCCAATTCCAATATCTAATATTTGTAGCCTGTTTTTATTTTTGACTAATTTAAGAGTTTGTTCAATCAAAATTTCTGTATCTGGTCTTGGTATTAAGACATTATTGTTTACGATAAATTCATATTTCCAAAAATCTTTTTTTTTTATGATTTGCGCTATCGGCTTACTCTTAGCTCTTTCTTGAATTAAATTGCCAAAGTAGTCAAGATCCCTTTTTTTAATTTCTTTATGTAAATTTAAAATTATAAATTTTTTATTCTTTCTAATTGCTTGAGACATTAAAATTTCACTATCTAATTTTGCTGATATGATATTATTATCTATTAAAATTGATTGTCCTTTTTTTAATGCACTCTGTATGTCCATAATTTAAAGTTTACTCAAACTTTCCTCTTGTGCTTTTAAAGATAAAGACTCAATTATTTCATCAAATACTTCTCCCTCCAAAAATTCTTCTAACTTATGTAAAGTTAGATTAATTCTATGATCTGTGACTCTTCCTTGTGGAAAATTATAAGTTCTAATTCTTTCAGATCTATCTCCGGTGCCAATCTTGCTTTTTCTATCCGCTGATCTTTCTTGGTCTATTCTGGTTCTTTCTAACTCATATAATCTTGCTCTCAATATTTTCATTCCCTTTGCCTTATTTTTATGTTGAGATTTTTCGTCTTGCTGTGAAACACTCAAGCCTGATGGTATATGAGTTATTCTTACTGCACTATCAGTTGTATTAACGGATTGACCACCTGGACCACCAGATCTAAAAACATCAATTCTTAAATCTGTCTCATTTATTTTTAAATCAACCTCTTCTGCCTCGGGCAATACAGCAACAGTTGCAGCTGAAGTGTGAACTCTCCCTTGAGTTTCTGTATCTGGGACTCTTTGAACTCTATGAACACCACTTTCATATTTTAAAGTTGAGTAGATATTGTTACCCTTTATAGATGCTATAACTTCTTTTAATCCACCTGCATCACTTCTTGAAATAGATATTAATTCCAATGACCACTTTTTTTTATTACAGACTTTTTCATACATTTTGAATAGATCACTTGCAAACAAACTTGCTTCTAGACCACCAGTTCCAGCTCTTATCTCTATGATAGCATTTTTTTTGTCAGCCTCATCTTTTGGTAATAAAAATAATTTTAATTTCTTTTCATTTTTCTCAAATTGTGAGTTAAGATCATTTAATTCTGTATGTGCCATCTTTATTAACTCCTCATCAGAATTTTTATCATTTAGAATTTTTTCTAGTTCAATTTTATCATTTTTATATGAAGCATATTTCTTTGCGCTATAAACAATTTCATTTAAATCTGAATATTCTTTTGATTTTTCTGCAAATAATTTCTTATCTACATTTCCTGATGCTAAATCTTTTTCTAGAGAAGAATGTCGAGTAATCAATTCATCGATAGTTTTTTCTGGTATCATTTTGAATTATTTTCTAATTCAGAAGCTTTCTTTTCAACTTCATGAATCACTCTCGTTATCATTTCCTCCGTCATAACTTTTTCACTTTGAATACCAGAAAGGTAAAGCATATTACTTCCTTTTTGCCCACCTGTAATTCCTACGTCTGTCATGGCAGCCTCCCCAGGACCATTAACAACACATCCAATAATTGAGAGAGTGATTGGTGTCTTGATATGTGATAATTTTTCCTCTAAAACTCTCACAGTATCAATTACTTGAAAGCCTTGTCTTGCACAGGACGGGCAGGAAATAATCTTTACTCCTCTATTTCTAAGATTCAATGATTTTAGTATCTCATTTCCAATCGCCACCTCTTTTACTGGATCATCAGAAAGAGATACTCTAATTGTATCTCCAATTCCTTCTTTAAGGAGAATTCCTAAGCCAATTGAAGATTTAATACTCCCTGATATAAAACTACCAGCTTCAGTAATTCCCAAGTGAAGTGGATAATCTATTTTCTTTGAAAGTTGGCGATAGGCCTCTACAGATAAAAAGACGTCAGAAGATTTTACGCTTACTTTTAAATTTGAAAAATCCATATCCTCTAAAATTTCAATATTTCTTATTGCACTTTCTACCAATGCCTCTGGACAAGGTTCTTTAAATCTTTCTAGTATATCTTTTTCTAATGAACCAGCATTAACGCCTACTCTGATTGAACAATTATTATCTCTAGCAGATTTAATTACTTCAACAATTTTTTTTTTATCTCCAATATTTCCAGGATTTATTCTTAAACAGCTCGCTCCATTTTCTGCAGCTTCAATAGCTCTCTTGTAATGGAAATGGATATCTGCAACTATTGGAATATCAACGTGTTTTGTAATTTCTTTAAGTGCTTTAGATGATGACTCGTCAGGGCAAGAAACTCTTACAATGTCAGCTCCTTCAGATTGTATTTCTTGAATTTGTTTAATTGTGCTCTTAACATCTGATGTTAAGGTATTTGTCATTGATTGTACAGTTATAGGATTTTCACCTCCAACTTTAACATCGCCAACACTGATAGTTTTGGTCTTTCGTCTTTTAATATCCCTAAAAGGTCTGATGCTCATTTTTTTACTCTTGTAGTTTAAATTCTTTATGCAATGTATCTAAGGCTTTTTTAACATCTTTTTTATTAATCAAAACAGAAATTTTAATTTCAGATGTTGATATAACTTGGATGTTAATTCTTTTATTTGCTAAGGCTTGAAACATTCTAAAAGTAACACCAGGAGTTGTTATCATTCCAACACCAATTATTGATATTTTAGAAACCCCTTTTTGAAATAACACTTTTTTAAATCTTATATTTTTGTTATCTTGAATTATCTTTTTTGTTTTGTTGAGGTCTTCGGCTTTAATAGTAAAAGTTAAATCAGTTTCTTTTCCATTCGGTGAAATATTTTGTACTACCATATCTACATTTATAGAATTGATTGATAGTGGTTTAAAAATTGATGCTGCCACACCTGGTCTATCTTTTACACCAACTAAAGTAACTTTTGCATCATTATGCGTTGAAGAAATTCCTGTAATAATTCTATTATTATTTAAATTTTTTCTCTTTGTAATTAATGTTCCAGGTTTTTTTATAAACGAAGATTTTACTTCAATGTTAATTCTATTTAATCTTGCATCTTGAATTGAAACAGGCTGCATAACTTTAGCACCCAAAGATGCCATTTCTAACATTTCCTCATAAGAAATTACTTTAATTTTTTTTGCTTTTTTTAACTTATTTGGATCTGTGGTGTATACACCTTCTACATCTGTATAAATAATACATTTTTGTGCTTTAAAGGATTTTGCAATCATAATTGCACTTGCATCTGACCCTCCTCTACCTATCGTTGTTACTCGCTCGTTCATATTTATCCCTTGAAAGCCCGTAATAATAGGAATCCCTCCTTCTTTAAGAAATCTTAATAATTTATTTTTATTCACTTGTTGAATTCTTGAGTTTGTGTAAGGACCGTATGTGAAAATCGGTATTTGCCAACCTAACCAAGATCTTGATTTGAAACCTTTGTGATTTAATCTTCCAGCTATTAAGGAACATGCGACCTGCTCACCTGATGATACTAAAACATCATATTCAGAATCTATGAAATTGTTACTAATCTGTTTTGATTTTTTGATCAAATCATTTGTCACACCACTCATAGCTGAAGAAACAACTATTACTCTGTTTTTTTTCTTTTTATGTTCAATGATAATATCAGTAACTTTTTTAATTTTTTCAATTGTACCAACTGATGTTCCACCAAATTTTAATACTACAATTTTCATGATAAATATTTTTAATTAAAATTTATTGATTAAATACATCTTCAATATATTGTTAATCTTGTAATGAAAACTAGCACAATAAATAAAAAAGAAATAGAGAAATTTTCTAAAATTGCAGAAGAATGGTGGGATCCTACTGGTAAATTTAAACCATTACATAAATTTAATCCTATTAGAATTTCATATATAAAGGAAAAAATAATTAGTAGTTTTAAACTTGAAAATTCAGATAAGCCATTACAAAAAATTAGATTATTAGATATTGGGTGTGGTGGTGGTTTACTATCAGAACCTATGAGCAGATTAGGAGCAGATGTAACTGGCATAGATGCGTCAGAAAAAAATATACAAGTTGCAAAGCTTCATGCAAAAAAGAATAATTTAAAAATTAATTATCTAACTACCTCACCAGAGAATTTAAAAATAGATAGAAAATTTGATGTAATTTTGAACATGGAAATTATTGAACATGTTGAAGATGTTGATATTTTTTTAAAATCATGTTCATCACTATTAAAAAAAGAGGGTATAATGTTTGTTGCAACAATAAACAAAACTTTAAAATCTTATCTATTTGCAATAATAGGTGCTGAGTATATTTTAAGATGGCTACCGATTGGGACTCACGAATGGGATAAATTTATAGATCCAAATGATTTAATTAAAATTTCTAAAAAATATAATCTTCAATTACAAAATCTAGACGGAATGAAGTTTAATATTATTACTGACAAATGGTCGATAAGCTCAGATAAATCCATTAATTATATTGGAAAATTTAATAAAATTTAATTACTCTTATCTTCAATCCATGGTATCATTTCAGCTTCAACTCCTTCTTCTTTAAGTTCTTGAATTTCATTTTTTGTAGCTGAGCCATAAATACCTTTTTTCTTATTTTTTTTGTTATAGTGTAATGATCTTGCTTCGTAAGCAAAATTTTCACCTACATAATCAAAATTACTTTTGATAAATTTTTGATATTCTTTAATCTTGTTTTTAACCTCATTTAATTTCGTGTTCTTTTTTTCAAGATTATCGATGCTATTTCTATTTATTAATTGAGGAGCCATTAAAGTTTTTTCAACTTTTTGAGAATTACATTTATGGCAATTTAAAAAATTTTTACTTTTGAGTTTTTCATACTCTTTAGATGAAGCAAACCAGCTATCAAACGAAAAATCACAATTTTTGCAAATTAACTTATATTTGATCATAATAATTATTTAGTAATAGTTAAATAAATTTCAATAGAACAAATCTAACTTCGATAATCTCCATTAATCTCAATGTATTTTTTTGTCAAATCCATCGTGTAAACTTTGAAACTTTTGGAACCACAGGAGATATCAACATTAATATCAATGCTATCACTTTTCATATATTCGGAAACTTCATTCTCATTATAATTAGAATTCAACTTTCCATTAGAAACAACACTTATCTCACCAAATTTAATAGACAATTTTTCATGTTTAATTTGTATACCTGCTTTTCCTATTGCCATTACCACTCTTCCCCAGTTGGCATCTTCGCCTGAGATAGCTGTTTTTACTAAAGGTGAATTTGCAATTGAGAAAGCTATTTTTTTTGCATCATCTTCATTTTTACACCCCTGAATATTAACAGTTATAAATTTTGAGGCACCTTCACCATCAGCTACAACTCTTTTAGCTAAATTTAATAAAACCTTATTTAAAGCAAAATCAAAGTTTTTAATTTTTTCATCATTGGCATTTTTAATTTTAGGATGTTTTGATTTACCTGTTGAAAAAATTGAAACCATATCATTAGTGCTAGTATCACTATCACAGCTGATAGCGTTAAAGGTATTAGAAATATTTTTCTTTAAAAGTTTTTTAAGTACATCATTTGGTAAATCTGCATCAGTAAAAATATATGCTAAGGTTGTAGCCATATCAGGTTGTATCATGCCTGAGCCTTTTGCAACCCCAAATATCTTTATATCACTTCCACCAATTGAACATTCTTCCATTGCCATTTTGGGCTGAGTGTCGGTAGTCATTATGCCTAATGCGGACTTCATCCATATATACTTATTTTGTGTATATTTTATTTTCTCAATTAGTTCAGGAATTTTATTGATTATTTTTTCTTCAGGAAAAATCTCACCAATAGTTCCTGTACATCCAAAAATTATTTCCTTTGAATTAATTTTTTTTGGTTGATCTTCATCCTCTTTCTGTTTTTGTGATAATTTTTGAGAGATAATTTCTGCAATTTTTTCGAGACTTTTATAACCTTGTTTTCCAGTGAAACAATTAGCATTTCTTGTGTTCACTATTAATGAAAAAATTTTTTTAGCTTTTTGATTTAAATTCCATTTTATATTTTCAGAAATTATTTTGGATTGAGTGTAAACAGACGCATAGTTAACTCCATCTCTAAAGTAAAACATGACTAAATCATCTCGAGAACTATTATATAAGTCAGCACTAATCGTAGAAATTGCTACACCATCAATATGATCAAGATCTTGAAATTCGTTTAATCTCTTGCTTTTTGATTTAGATGATAGAAAATTTGTTAAATTAATACCCATTCTATTTAAAATAATTATTTAATGATTATATAAATGGTTATAAGTAAATAATAAATCAAAAATTGATGCTAAATCCACTTAACTTTTTCTCAAAACTAATTAAATCCAATAATCAAAGAGAACTTGATAGAATTGCTAAAATTGTAAACAAAATTAATTCATTAGAAGAAGAAATCAAAAATTTAAAAGATGAGGACTTTCCAAAAAAAACTATCGAATTTAAAGAAAAAATTAAAAAAGGAGAAAAAATTGAGCAGATATTACCTGAAGCTTTCGCATTAGTCAGGGAAGCCTCAAGAAGAAAAAGAGGAGAAAGACATTTCGATGTACAGTTAGTAGGCGGAATAGTCCTACAGGAGTCTAAAATTGCTGAAATGAAAACTGGTGAAGGAAAAACGCTCACTATTACTCTTGCTGCATATCTTAATGCTCTTCATGAAAAAGGGGTTCATATCGTAACTGTAAATGATTACCTTGCTAAAAGAGACTCTCAAGAAATGGGCGAGATTTATAACTTTTTAGGATTAACATCTGGTTACATAAACAATGATCAAGACGACTTTCAAAGGAAGCAAAATTATAATTCTGACATCACTTATGCAACTAATAGTGAATTAGGCTTCGATTATTTAAGAGATAACATGAAATTTTCAAAAGATGAAATGGTACAACGGGAACACTTTTTTGCTATAGTTGATGAAATAGACTCCTGTTTAATTGATGAGGCCAGAACACCACTAATTATTTCTGGAGCAGCAGAGGATAGAACAACACAATATTTGGCTATTGATAAATTAATCAAATTTTTGAAAGAAAAAGATTATGAAATAGATGAAAAAGACAAAAATGTACTTTTAACTAATGAAGGAATAAATAACATTGAAAATATTTTTTCAAATGCAGGAATTTTAAAAAATAATAACTTTTATGATCCTGAAAACTTGAGTTTGGTCCACCATGTAAATCAAGCTTTACGAGCAAATCATTTATTTCAAAAAGGTAAAGATTACATCATTCAAGATGATGAGTTGAAAATTATAGATGAATTAACCGGTAGAATTCTTGAAGGAAGAAGATTTGGTGATGGACTTCATCAAGCTTTAGAAGCAAAAGAGAGAATTCCTATAAAAGTTGAAAATCAAACTTTAGCTTCAATTACTTATCAAAATTATTTTAAATTGTATGATAAAATTTCTGGTTGTACTGGAACAGCAGTAACAGAATCTCAAGAATTTTACGAAATATATAATCTTCCTGTAGTTGTCATTCCAACTAATAAAAAAATGATAAGAAATGATTTTAATGACCAAATATTTAGAACAGAGACTGAAAAAAATAATGCTATCATTAAAATGATAAAAGAGTGCCACCAAAAAGGTCAACCTCTATTGGTATTTACCTCTAGTATTAACAAATCTGAAATATACTCAAATCTATTAAACAAAGAGAATATAAAACATGACGTACTTAATGCTAAAAATCATGAGAATGAAGCTGAAATAATCGCAAACGCTGGCAAAGAAAATTCTGTAATTATAACTACCAGTATCTCTGGTAGAGGAGTAGACATTCAGCTTGGTGGAAAGAAAGGCTCAATTCCAGATGAAGAATTAAAGTTAAATAAAGAAAAAATTAAATCACTTGGTGGATTATTTGTTATTGGAACTGAAAGAATGGAGTCTCGAAGAGTTGATAATCAAGCAAGAGGAAGATCGGGACGTCAAGGTGATGAGGGAAGTTCAATCTTTTATGTAAGTCTTGAAGATGATTTAATGAGAATTTTTGGATCAGAGTCAATGAATAATATATTACAAAAACTTGGTCTTAAAGATGGAGAAAGTATTGATCATCCTTGGATAAACAAAGCTTTAGAGAGAGCTCAGCAAAAGGTAGAGGCTCGAAATTTTGATATAAGAAAAACATTAATTAAATTCGATAACGTTTTAAATGACCAAAGAAATGTAATCTTTAGTCAAAGAGAAGATGCCATGAATAGTGACACAATTTTTGATTATTCTAATAGTTTTTTAAACGAAATAATTGATGAACTAATTAGACTTAAAATAAAGAAAAAGTCCAATCCTAAAAGCACTGATTTTGAAAATAAACTTAAATCAATTTTAGGGAAAAATTTTATATATTCATATTTAGAGGAACTTACAAATTGTAGTGATAAAGACTTAAGGGAATCATTGGTTAAAAAATTTCAAGACTCGAGAGAGGAGAGAATAAAATTGTTAGGTAAAGATCAATCCCAGGATATAGAAAAAAGAATTTTTTTACAAACTATTGATATAAATTGGAAATCCCACATTCAGTATTTAGAGCAACTTAGACAAGTTATCGGGTTAAGATCTTACGGTCAAAGAGATCCTTTAGTGGAATATAAAAAAGAAGCATTTCAATTGTTTGAAAGTTTGTTAAATAGATTGAAACTAGATTTTACAACAATATTAATGAATCTAACCTTGGTTCAATCACAAACTAAAAACGTGGATAATGATGAAAAAAAAGAGAATTATAAAAAAGCATTTGACAAAAAAATAAGTAGAAACGAACCTTGCCCGTGTGGTTCTGGTAAGAAGTATAAGCGATGCTGTGGAGCTTTATAAAAAGTAAAGAATTAATCCTATAACAAAAATTGTAAGTCCAACACCTGCAACAAGTATTTTTTTGGATTTTAAAAAGTGATTAAAATTACTTTTTTCTAAATTTAGCGAACTTAATTCATTTAAATTACTCATAAATCCTTTGGTTCTACCTATTTTTAAAAATTTATTTTTTCTACCATCAAATATTTCCTCTGGAGACACTTGTTTAAAATTTTCTAAATTTTTATTTAAAGCATTTCTAACATTTTCTAATATTAAATCTTTGTCTCTATGCGCACCTCCAGATGGCTCTGGAATAATTTCATCTATTATCTCAAGCTCTAGTAAATCTTTAGCTGAAAGCTTCATCGCTTTAGCGGCATCAAGCATTTTTTTTGGATCTCGCCATAAAATTGTGGCGCATCCCTCAGGAGAAATAACTGAGTAAATTGCATTTTCTAACATCAAAACTTTATTAGATGATGCAAGAGCAATTGCACCTCCCGAGCCACCTTCCCCAATAACAATTGCAATCGTTGGAACTTTTAATTTCATACAACATTCTATTGATTTTGCGATGGCCTCTGCCTGACCTCTTTCCTCAGCACCAACACCAGGATAAGCACCCGGAGTATCAATAAATGATATGATTGGTATATTAAATTTATCAGCCAGCTGCATTAACCGAATAGTCTTTCTGTAACCTTCTGGTCTCATCATGCCAAAATTTCTTTTAATTCTTGAATCTAAATCCTCACCTTTTTCCTGTCCAATAACTAAAACTGATAAACCGTTAAACTTTGCAAATCCACATAGAACTGAAAGATCCTCGCCATAAAAACGATCCCCTGATAACGGGATAAAATCTTGAAACAAATTATCTATAAAAAATTTTGACTTCGGCCTATCCTCATGTCTAGCTACCATGGTAGTTTGCCAAGGATCTAAGTTTGCATATACCATTTTTAATTTTTCATCTAACTCGTTTTGTATCTGAGAAATTTTTTGTGTATCCACTTCTGAGAGTCCACTTTGATTATATGGATCTTTAAGTTTATCTAATTCATCTTCTAAATTCTTTATATCACTTTCAAAGTTAAGATAATTTTTCATATTCTATGATATTAACTATGGAAATTGACAACAAAATGTCAATGCTACTATTAATTATTTGACTTAATTTTAAGGGGGTTTTAGAAATTATTTATGTCTAAAAATTATCAAAATGTGAATAATCTAAAAATTTCAGAAGAATTGCTGTCATTTGTAAATAATGAGTTACTAAAAAATTTAGATATATCTTCTGAAAAATTTTGGAAAGGTTTTGATAATGCTGTACATGATTTAGCGCCTAAAAATAAAGAACTAATCCAAATTAGAGAGAATTTACAAAAAAAAATAGATGATTGGCATATAAATAACAAAGGAAATGAAATCGAAATTGAGCAATATAAAAAGTTTTTAAAAGAAATCGGTTATTTAAGAGAAGAAGGACCAGATTTCAAAATAGAGACCAGTAATGTAGATGATGAAATTGCTAAAATTGCCGGACCACAACTAGTCGTTCCAATAATGAATGCTAGATACACTCTCAATGCAGCTAATGCTAGATGGGTAAGTTTATATGATAGTTTGTATGGAACAAATATTATTGAGTCAGAAGAAGGGGGGAGTGAAAGATACGACCCAAATAGAGGACAAGAAGTAATAAAATATGTCAGAGAATTTTTTGATAAATATATTCCAATTGGTGGCACTAGTTGGAAAAATATATCTGCACTTAAAATAAAAGATAAAAATCTTATAATTTTAAAAGAAGATAAAGAGTATAAACTTAAAGATGAAAATAAATTTGTAGGTCACAGAGGTGATATAAATAAGCCAACAGCAATAATCTTAAAAAATAATAATCTGCATTTTGAAATTATTATTAATCCAAAAGCATTTAGCGCTGCTCATGATATAGCCGGAATAAGTGATGTGATAGCAGAGTCTGCGGTTTCTACGATTTGTGACAATGAAGATAGTGTTGCGGCGGTTGATGCTGAAGACAAAGTAGCATGTTACAGAAACTGGCTAGGTCTAATGAGGGGGGATCTAAAAGTACAATTCGAAAAAAATGGAAAAAAATTAGAGAGAAAACTTAATCCTGATAGAAGCTACATTTCTAAGGAGGGAAAAGGTCTTAAATTGCATGGAAGAAGTTTGCTATTAATAAGAAATGTAGGTCACTTAATGACCAATTCATCAATAATTTTAAATGATGGTAGCGAAGTGCCAGAGGGAATAATGGATGCTTTTATAACAGCCACTGCTGCATTACACGACTTTAAAAAAAAGAAAAATTCAAGAACTGGATCAATCTACATTGTAAAACCAAAAATGCATGGACCAGATGAAACAGCATTTACCGACTTGATTTTTTCTAAAGTCGAGGAATTACTTGGCTTACAAAAGTATACTTGCAAAATTGGTATTATGGATGAAGAAAGAAGAACTTCTGCAAATTTAAAGGAGTGTATAAGAACTCTAAAAAATAGAGTTTTTTTTATAAATACTGGATTTTTAGACAGAACAGGTGATGAGATGCATACCTCCATGGAAGCTGGCCCAATGATTAAAAAGGGGGATATGAAATCATCCAGATGGATTTCTGCTTATGAAAATAATAATGTTGATATTGGTCTTAAATGTGGTTTTTCAGGTAAAGCACAAATAGGTAAAGGTATGTGGGCAATGCCAGATAAAATGAGGGAAATGTTAAATGAAAAAATAAGTCATTTAAAAGCTGGTGCAAATTGTGCCTGGGTTCCATCCCCAACTGCAGCATCATTGCATGCTCTTCACTACCATCAAATAAACATTTTTGATGAACAAATAAAAATTATGAAGCGTGAACAATCTAAATTAGATGATCTATTGACAATTCCTGTGGCTGATAGACCTAATTGGTCAGTTGATGAAATCAATAAGGAAATTACTAACTCAGCACAAACACTGCTAGGTTATGTTGTGAGATGGATTGATCAAGGAGTGGGTTGTTCAAAAGTTCCTGATATAAATAATATTGGACTTATGGAAGATAGAGCTACATTGAGGATATCGTCGCAACACATTGCTAATTGGATACATCACGGGGTTACAACAAAAATTCAAGTTATGGAAATCATGAAAGCTATGGCAAAAGTTGTAGATAAACAAAATAAAAACGATAGGAACTATATAAGAATGTCAGATAATTTTGAAAATTCTTTAGCATTTAAAACAGCTTGCGACTTGATATTTAAAGGAAAAGATCAACCATCTGGTTATACAGAGCCTCTTCTGCATTTAAACAGAATAGAAAAAAAATCTAGTTTGAATTGATTTCAGATCTATTTTTGAAAGCAGAGAATAATGTTCCATCATCAAGAGTTTCTATTTCACTACCAACGGGTAAACCTTGTGCTAATCTTGTAATTTTAGCTTTTGTTTTTTTTAGACTCTCTTGAATATAAAATGCTGTTGTTTGGCCTTCAACAGTGGCACTGGTTGCTAAAATTACTTCCTCAATATCATCTCTTTTAACTCTCTCAACCAATGAATTAATTAATAAATCCTCTTTTCTCTGTGTTGAAGACGAAATTGTTCCTCCTAAAATATGAAAATATCCTTGAAATATATTTGAATTTTCTATCGACCACTGATCAGCAATATCCTCAACTACACAAATCTTTTTGAAATTCCCTTTTGGATTTACACAATTAACGCAATCTTGAAGATTAGATTTTAAAGATCCACATGAATTACATCTTGTTACATTTTTATAAATTTGAACTAATACGTTAGCCATAGGTTTTACAAGTTCATCTTTATTATTGATTAATTTTAGAACAATTCTCTTTGCAGATTTAGGTCCGAGACCAGGGAGTTTTGATATTATCTTTATTAGTTCATCTATCTCATTTACATTTTGCATACTTATAATGGCCACTTAAAGCCAGGGATTCCAAATCCTCCAGCTGTTTTAGAAATTTCTTCGTTAGTTTTTTCTCTCAATTTTGATTTTGCATTATTGTGAGCAGCAGTAATTAAATCTTCTAAAACAGATTTATTTTCTTTTAATGTTTCATCTGAGATTTCTATTTTTTGCATTATGCCTTCTCCATCCAAAATAACTTTTACTGAATTAGCTCCTGATATACCTTCTACTCTAATCTTTTTTATATTTTCCTGACTTTCTTTCATTTTTGCTTCAAGTTCTTTAGCCTTATCTAATATTTTAGTAAAATCTGTCATCTAGTTATTTTCTTCTTTTGGGTTGACGTCGATTAAATCTGCATCAGGAAATTTTTCTATTAAATTTTTATATAATTTAGATTGTTTAGCGGAATTGATATTTTTAATTTTTTTATTTTTTTGCTTATCTTTTATTGATAACTCACCTTTTGATTTACTTAATGTGATAATCCATCTGTCTCCAGTCCATTCAAAGAGTTTTAAAGATAAATCTTTAATAAAATTTTTATCTAAATTATCATTAAAAGATATTTCAATACGATTGTTTTCAAAATGAACCAAATTTACATTTTTTTCTAATTCATACTTAAGTTTAATCTCTTTTTTTTCATTACAAATTTTTAAAAGTTGATCGAACGAATTTACATTTAACTTTTCCTCTGCTTTAATTCCTTTATTATTTTCAATTTTTACTTCTTGCTCTTGTGAAATATTTTTAACCTGACTAATCGTTTCATTCTTTTTTTCGTTCACGATGAATTGTTTATCATCTTGCTTTTTAAATTGATCAATTTTATTCTTGCTCAAAGATGAGTACTCTTTATTTGCTGAGGACTTTAAATACATTAATCTAATAAGAAACATTTCAATTGATAGATTTTGATTGTTAACAATTTCTAACTCCCCAAGAGTCTTTAAAGTAAACTGCCAAAATAATATTAATGTTTCATCGCTAACGTCGCTAGTAATTCTTTTTATTTTTGAAAACTCCTCATCATTCAAAGTAAAATTCGTACTCTCCATATTTAATGAATTAATATTTTTAAAGTAATAAACCAGCTCTAAAAAATCATTCATAAATACTTTCGGCTCAACCCCTTGGTCATAAATTTTTCTGTAAATTTCTATGGCTTTTTTTTCTTCTCCCCTTAAGATTAATTCAAATAAATCAATCAATTGTGATTTATCAAAATATCCAAAAATTTTTTGAGCAGAATTTAAATCTAGTTCTTTATCTTTATCCAAACTTATTAAAGCTCTATCGAGTAAAGATAATGCATCTCTAACAGACCCCTCAGAAATTTTTACAATTAGTCTTAAGGCATCATCTGATATTTTTCCCTTCTCTTTGTCTTTAATTTTTTTTATAAATTCAAACAATTCACCTGATTTGACTCTTGATAAATCAAATCTCTGACATCTGGAAACCACAGTAATTGGAATTTTTTTAATTTCTGTAGTAGCAAAAATAAATTTTAAACTACCCCCATTTTCATATTGCGGAGGTTCTTCTAAAGTTTTTAATAAAGCGTTAAATGCCTGCTTACTAAGCATGTGCACTTCATCAATTATAAATATTTTATACTTTGATGTGCTTGGACCATATCTTGAGAATTCAATGAGGTCTCTTACATCATCGACACCTGTTTTACTAGCGGCATCCATCTCTAGGACATCAATGTGACTGGAATTAGTAATTGCCTCACAATTATCGCATAAATCATCTTTACATATTTTATCTATACCATTTGTACAATTAAGAGATTTAGCTACAATTCTAGCAATCGTTGTTTTACCAACACCACGAATACCAGTGAAAAGATATGCATTAGGCACTTTGTTTGCTTTAATTGAATTTATGATAGTTTCAGCAATAACTTTTTGTCCCATCAATTCAAAAAAATTCTGCGGTCTGTACTTAAGAGCTAATACTTTAGTATTTTTATTCATAATTTAATGAGGAGACTAGACCCGTTCCACTTTTAGTTCGGCTGCTGAATTTCTTCCCTGACCGGTTTCATGAAGCAAACGCCCTAGCCCCCAAAACTATTATAGCAGGTATAATTTCTAGTCTACAAGAAAAGATTATTTTTATTTTCCTCTTATTTTGTCTGCCTCAAAAACACCTAAGACGTGAAAATCTTGACAATGTAATCCTAATTCCTCTAAGGATTTTTGAACTTTTTTATCCTCAATATGACCATCAAGATCACATAAAAAAAAGAAAGAGTCGAATGTATTTTTTTCTGGATAGCTTTGCAGTTTTGTTAAATTCACACCATTAATAGCGAAACCACCTAAAGATTGGTATAAAGCTGCAGGTTTACTTTTAAGCTTGAATAAAAAAGACGTAATATATTTTTTATTTCCAAATTCTGGTTGAGATATATTTTTTCCCATAATTAAAAATCTTGTTAGATTGCCTTTTTCATTTTCAATATTTTTTTTAATTATTTCTAAATTATATGTTTTAGCACTCAAAGATGAAGCTATTGCAGCTTTTGTCTTATCTTTTGTTTTTGAAACCATTTCTGCAGAGCCAGCTGTATCAGCTCTCACATGTTCAATTAAGCTATTTGATTTAATAAATTTAGAACATTGAGAAAGTGCTTGTCCATGAGAATAAACATTCTTTATGTCTGAAATTTTCGTACCCGGTAAACCTAATAAGTTATGTTCTATTTTCTGAAAATATTCAGAATATATATTTAGCCTATATTTAAAGATTAAATACTCAATACCTATATTTCCTGTAATTCTATTAGACTCTGGAATAATAATTTTTGAGTTGTCATCTTTTGAAGCTTTTAAAAAACATTCATCAAAAGTTTTACATGGAATAATTTCAGCATCTTTGAAAATTGATAATGCCGCAAGATGTGAATAGGCTCCAAATATACCTTGAAAATAAATTTTAATCATTAAGATTTGTTTTCCATGATTTTTTTAACAGCTTCTAAATCCTCTTCTGTGTCTACACCTATAGGGGCAAACTTCGCAAAAGCAACATTAATTTTTATATTATTATCTAGTGCCCTAAGTTGCTCAAGTTTATTTTTGATTTCACTATTAGATTGATTTAAAGAAACAAATTTTTCAAGAGTATCTTTATTATATGAATATATACCTAGATGATGATAAATATTTTCTTTTTTTTCAGTAATATTTCTCATAAAATTTGTTGCCTCCGGAAAATTTGTTTGATCTAAATTTTCTTTGGTCAAAACCTTAACTACATTTGGATTTTCTAATAGAACTTTGTCCTGAATTTTGGAAGCTAAAGTTCCTAATTTTGAAGAAGTTTCAATCATCTTTTTATTCAAGTTTCTAATATCATCTATATTCATTAAAGGTTCATCACCTTGAAGATTCATTACTAAATCAATATTTGTCGAATTGATTTTTTGAAATACCTCATAAATCCTATCTGTACCTGTTTTATGCTCATTTTTTGTTAAAATTGCCTGTCCACCATTTTGTTTAACATCATCAACTATCTCTTGGTCTTCTGCTGCAACTATTACCTCTCCAATATTTGCTTCCTCTGCTTTTTTAAAAACATGCGAAATGATCGACAATCCTTTAATTTTCATCAAGGGTTTACCTGGCAGTCTCTGCGCAGACAATCTAGAGGGAATTATTACCAAAGTTTTCATTATTTTTTTAACTATGAGCACAATATAAACAGAGGCAAAATTGTACATCAAAATATATGAGCAATTTTAAATTTATAGTGTTATATGTTCAAAATATTTTAATTAAATGGACTCATTTGAACTAAACAAGATAATCGCTGCTGTTTTATTGGTTGCTCTAATCATTATTGGTATTGGAAAACTTTCCGATGCTATTTTTTATGTGGAAAAACCTAAAACCCCAGGTTATGTCGTGGAGATGGAACAAGCAGTAACAACTAGTACAGAAACTAAATCAGACGCATCAATAGAAAAAGTTGATATTGCAGCTTTGATGGCGATGGCAGATCTTGCCCATGGAGAAAAAGTTTTTAAAAAGTGTGCCGCATGTCACTCGATTGTCAAGGGGGGGAAAAATAATATTGGTCCTGCACTTTACAATGTAGTTAACAGACAAGTTGGTGTTGTCTCCGATTATAAATATTCTAAAGCACTTACCGAATATGGAAAGAATTGGACCTTTGAAGAATTAAATGGGTACTTAATAAGACCAGCAAAATGGATCAAGGGAACCAAAATGGCTTTCGCTGGATTGAAAAAAGAGAAAGATAGAGCCTCAGTTATTTTATATTTAAATCAAAATTCTGATAACCCACTTTCTTTACCTTAATTTTCCAAGACAATAAAGTAGTATAGATTTTTGTACGTGAACTCTATTTAAAGCTTGTAGCCAAACTTTTGATTGTTTGCTTTTAAAAACATTTTCATCAACCTCACCTCCTCTTGGCAGACAGTGCAAGAATATAGCTCTTGGACATTTTTTTAGAAGATTTTTGTCAATCTTAAAATTTTTGAAATCCCTCAATTTTTTTTTTTTATTAACTTTATCATTCATTGATATTACTTTGTCCGAAAAAATTACATCGGCTCCTTCAACTGCTTTTTTTGAATCATTGTAAATCGTAATTTTATTCTTATTTTTTTTTATATATTCCATTATGTTCTTACTAGGTTGATATTTTTTTGGACAACCAATTTTTAATTTAAAAGAAAATTTAATTGAAGCAGCAATCAAAGAATTCAGAACATTATTAGAGTCTCCAATCCAAGTAATATTTAATTTTGATATTGGTTTTTTTTTAATTTCCTCAACTGTGAATACATCTGACAGGATTTGTGTTGGGTGGGAGGACGGGCTTAATCCGTTAATAACTGGAATAGTTAAATGCTTTTTAAATTCCTCTAACTTTTCATCATTATCCGTTCTTAACATGAAAGCATCACCAAAACTTGACAATATTTTTGCAGTATCTTCAATACTTTCACCTCCTTTAGATAAATGCAGTTCATCTGGTCTAAGTGTTAAAGTTCGACCAGAGAGTTGGGAGATAGCTAAGAAAAAGGACAAGCGAGTTCTTAAACTTGATTTTTCAAACATTTGTATTAATAATTTTCCTTTTAAAGGTGTACCTTTATCGTGGTCAAGATTGTTCAGTTTCTTTCTTGCTTTTTTTCTTTTTTTTGCATCAATCAAAATTCTTCTAAGATCTTTCGCTGGAATATCTTTTAGATTTATAAAGTGTTTCATTTTATTTTAGTTTTGCGCAAACTTTGTCGATAATTTTTATAGCTTGATCTAACTCATTTTTTTTGACATTTAGTGGGGGTAAAATACGGACAACATTTTCTGCAGCTCTAATAGTTAATAACTTTTTATTCATAAGTTTTTGAATAAATTTTGTTTGATCTTTATAAAGCTGAATTCCTATTAAATAACCTTTTCCTCTAATCTCTTTGATAACTTTGGGATACTTTTTCTTAAGAAAGTTTAAATTTGAAAAAAAGTATTTAGATAATTCTTTAATGTTTTTTAAAAATTTTTTGCTTGAAACTATATCTATCACAGCATTTCCAACTGCCATTGCCAATGGATTTCCACCAAAAGTAGAGCCATGAGTTCCTGGGGTCATCCCCGCAGCAACTTTTTTATTCATTAAAACTGCTCCGATTGGAAACCCACCTCCAATACCTTTTGCTATTGGGACTATGTCTGGAACACATTTTGATTTTTCAAAAGCAAAAAAATTACCTGATCTCGAAATACCACATTGAACCTCATCTAAAATGAGTAATATTTTCTTTTTATTGCATAATTTTCGCAATTCTTTCAAACACCAATCTGGGACAACTTTAATACCACCTTCACCCATTATAGGTTCAATCATGATTGCAGCTGTATTTTTGGTTATCTTTTTTTTTAAAGATTTGTGGTCTCCAAAAATAAAATGGTCAAAACCACCCACATGTCCAAATCCTTCTGTCATTTTCTTAGATCCACTTGCAAAAATTGTAGCTAAAGTTCTTCCATGAAATGAATTTTTTACACATAAAATTCTTGTTTTATTTGGTTTACCAATTGAATAAAAATATCGTCTAGCAGCTTTAATAGCAGCCTCAGTAGCTTCTGCACCACTATTTTGAAACATTACGTAATCTGCAAAAGTCTTTTGACATAATTTTTTTGCTAACTTTTCTCCCTCAGGAATTTGAAAAGCATTGGATACATGCCAAAGCTTTTTTGATTGTTTATTTATAGTTTTAATTAATTTTGGATTAGCATGACCTAAGCAATTAACTGCTATACCTTGTACAAAATCTAAATATTTAGCTCCAGTCGCAGTATAAAGATAAGATCCTTTGCCTTTTACAAATGAAATTTGTTTTCTATTATAATTTTTTGCCAAATAGCTCATATATTTTTTTATTATTTCAAAACTTTGTATAAACAATAATATTAAATACAAGTCAGGATTGAATATTTCTATTTTACTTGTTAACTGATTTTTTGTTGATAACTCAAATTAATTACTTGTTTAAATAAAATTTATATCAGTATATTGTGTAAAAATTATATTTAAACACTAAATATAGACTTATAATGAGTTGGACAGATGAAAAAGTAGCTAAGCTAAAAGAATTATGGGGCAAAGGTAATACTGCAAGTCAAATTGCAGAGATAATAGGTGGTATCAGTAGAAACGCAGTTATTGGTAAAGCTCACAGACTGAACCTTTCAGCAAAAATAAAAACTCGGTCCGCAACCTCTAATGAACATTTTGAGAACTCTAATGATAACAAGAATATAAAATTAAAAAGAGGAAGAAGAAGTAAATTTAAATCCCTTATCATTGAAAAAGATTTTGAGCCAGAAAATCCTAAAACACTAGAGGAGTTAGATGAAAATTCCTGTAAATGGCCAATCGGTCATCCAAATGAAAAGGATTTTTATTTTTGTGGGAGAACATCATTAAAAGATTTTTCTTATTGCAAACTTCATTTACTCTATGCTTATCAACCAAAAGGAAAGAAAGATGACGTAACAGATAAAGATGAGGTCCCAGAATTTATAGAGAAAAAAATTAAATCAGCTTAGAATTTGTAAAAGCTTTTTCTAATACATACTTTTTTTTGAGAATTGTCCACCTTGTCTCCACATATAACAATACTTCTCTACTTCTTTCTCAAATAGGCATTTCGCTGGAAATCCAATATCTATGTTTGTCTTATACTTTCCTGACGGAATATTATTGTATTTTAAAAGCCTGAGTTGATCTTCTGTAAGCAATGGTTCAGGAAATAATTGAAAAAATTTTGCAGTTAATTTTCCAAAAAATAAAGGAATGGGCAATAAAATTCTCTTTTTATTAATTAAATTCAATAATTTTTCAATTATATCTTTCAGCGTCAATGTCTCGTTACCAACACACTCAATAACTTGAGAATAAATTTTTTTTGATATTATATTATAGATAATATCAACTAGATCTGAAGAATGGATTGGCATAAACTTTGTTTGTCCATTATAATAAAGCGGAAATACTGGTAGCCTATTTAACAAAGTCATAAAATTAGTCGTAAAATTGTCATCAACAGAGTAAACAACGGAAGGTCTTAAAATTGTCGATAAAGGAAAATTTTTTAATATTTCTTTTTCGCCTTCTAACTTACTTTTGGCATAGTGAGAGTCTAGTGCCTCATTGACCCCTAATGCTGATAAATGAATTAAATGTTTCAAATTATTCTGCTTACTAAGTTTTGCTAGCAATGAAGGAAACAAAGTATGAATATTTTTAAAAGAGCTTCCTTTTTTTTCGAATAATATACCGATTAAGTTTATACAAATATCTGCTTTTTCAAATAATCTTTTAATTTTAACTTCATCAAAAATATTTGCCTCTACAATATCAATATAGCCTGCATTTCCTTGGGTTTTGATAATATGACCCTTTTGATGTATGTTCCTCGTAACAACAATAACCTTGTAGTCATTTTTTGTTAACTTTCTAATTAGATGACGTCCAATTTGACCACTTCCACCAAAAATTAGACAATTTTTTGCTTTCATATATATAAGTCTTTACAAATGAATATTGATATCAAACTTCACAAAAATGATTTACCAGATGATTTAGATTTAGGCAATGTAATAGCTGTTGATGGGGAGTTCATGGGTCTAAATGTCAGACGTGATCCTTTGTGTTTAATCCAAATTTCCTCTGGCAATTCTGATGCGCATATAATTCAACTAGATAGATCAAATTATCAAGCACCAAATTTGATAAAAATATTATTTGATAAAAAAATTACAAAAATTTTTCATTATGGCAGAGCAGACTTAGCTCACATAAAATATTATTTGAAAACTGATACAAATAATATTCTTGATACTAAAATTGCTAGCCGTTTGGCAAGAAGTTATGCTGATAACCATTCCCTTAAAACTTTAATTAAAGAATTTACAAACATAGATATCAGTAAACAATTTCAAAATTCAGATTTTGGGGGTGATTTGACGCCGGCTCAAATGAAGTATTGCGCAAATGATGTAATATATCTTCACAAAATTCATGATGAGTTAAATAAAATTTTAGAGAGAGAGAAAAGAATTGATTTATATAAAGATTGTCTTAAATTTCTGAAAACAAGAGTAGAACTTGATTTAGCATTATTTAAGGATGATATTTGGTCCCACTAAATGAAAAAAAAAAATTTTATTAAAGTTGCAAAAGAAGTAATCGATCTTGAAATTAAAGCATTAGTTAAATTGAGAAATAATCTAAATAATTCATTTAACCTAGCAGTCCAGCATATACTTAAATGCCAATCAAAAGTAGTTTTATGTGGCGTTGGAAAAAGTGGATTGATCGCAAATAAAATTGCTTCAACTTTTTCATCTGTTGGCACACCAGCATTTTATCTTTCAGCAAATGATTCTTCTCATGGAGATTTGGGAAGTATTTCAAAGAAAGATATTTTAATTTTGATTAGTAATTCGGGAGAAACAAATGAATTAAAAAATATTATTCAATTTGCTAATAGAAATAAAATCTTACTTATTGGAATAGTCTCACAAAAAAAATCGGTTCTGTACAGGTCTGCAGACATAAAATTATTTATTCCGAAAGCAATAGAGGCAGGTGGGATTATACCAACTTCAAGTACAACTTCTCAACTTGCCTTAGGGGATGCTTTGGCAATTGCAGCTATGAAGCAAAGAAAATTTAACAAAAAGGATTTCAAAAAAATTCATCCAGCAGGAAGTTTAGGTGCACAATTAAAAACTGTTGAGGATATAATGTTAAAAAATAATGCAATTCCTTTTGTTAGTGAAAATGTTAAAATGAAAGATGCTTTAAAAATTTTAAGCTCAAAAAGACTTGGCTTTTTATTAGTAAGAGATAAAAAAAAATTGACTAGAGGTATAATCACTGATGGTGAACTAAGAAGATTTAGTCAAAAAAATCAAAATTTACATAATACTTCCGTGAGAAAGATTATGACAAAAAACCCTATTGGTATAAACAAAAATGAATTAGCAGCAAAAGCATTATCTTTAATGAATAATAAAAAGATTACTTCTTTATGTGTTTATGAAAAAAGAAATAAGTTAAAAACAATTGGAGTAATTCATATACATAACATATTACAATCGAATATTTCTTAATGAAAATAAAAATTTTTTTAGGCGTTTCTTTAATATTCTTTTTTTTTGCTCTTTTAATTTTTTTCTATTTAAAGTCAGATAGTGATAAAAAATTAATAGAAAAAAAGAAAAAAATAGAATTAACAGAAAAAAAAAATATTGAAATTACTGAAGAGAGGATTGAAAGCTCAAATATTATAGAAGACGTAAGTTATTCTGCAAAAGATACAAAAGGAAATGAGTATCTTTTAAAGGCAAGCAAGGGAACAATAGATCAGAATGACAGCAATTATATTTTTTTAAAATCAGTGAATGCATTAATAAATTTAAAAAATTACAATTTAGTACAGATTTCATCAGACTTCGGTAAGTATAATATTAACAATTATGATACTATTTTTTCAAAAAATGTAATAATTACTTACCTAGATAATAAAATTACTGGTGATTATCTTGATTTTTCGTGGGAAAAGAATTTAATGATAATTTCTAGAGATGTAATTTTGAAAAATAACAAAAGCTCTCTTCAAGCTGATGTAATAGAGGTGAATATTGAGACAAGAGATATAAAAATATATATGTATGAAGAAAATAAAAAAGTTAATATAAAATCTTTAAATTAATAATGGCCCTAATAAAGAAATTTAGAATAAAATCTTTTAAAAAAATTAAATCGATTATTGAATTTGAAAATGTAACTCTTGCTTATGGAAATAGAATAATTTTAGACAACATAAATTTTAAAATTAATGAAGGTCAAATTTTTGGTATGCTTGGTCCAAATGGTGTGGGGAAATCAACAATTTTCAACCTAATTACAGGACTTATAAGCCCGAAATACGGGAAAATTAAAATTAATGGAGAGGATGTTTCACAATACCCGATATATTTAAGAACTAAAAAATTTAAAGTTGGATATGTGCCACAATATGGTGGTTTTTTTAATGATTTGACTCTTCATGATAATTTAAAAGCTATTAGCGAAATAGTAATAGAGGATAAGAATGTTAGACAAGAAAGGATTGACTATTTGTTATCAAAGTTTGAACTTGAAAATATAAAAAATATTAAAGCAAAGTTTTTGTCAGGAGGTCAAAAAAAGAAATTAGTAATTTCTTTATCACTTCTTAGCAATCCAAAAGTGCTATTATTAGATGAATGTTTTGCAGCTTTAGATGTTTTAACAATAAAAATGTTGCAAGAAATTATAGTTAATTTACAACAAGAAAATCAGATTACTATTTGTATATGTGATCATCAAGCTAGGGATTTATTAGCATGTGTTGATGTTGCGATGATCTTAAGTAATTGTAAAGTGATTGCTCAGGATACTCCATCAAATCTTGTTAAAGATAATAACGCAAAAAATGCTTATTTTGGTAATAGTTTTAAATTTAATTAATACTCAATGCCAAATAAAATTATTGTAAAAGAAAAAATTTGTAATTTTTATAAAAAAATTTCGATTCCCGGCGACAAAAGCATCAGTATAAGATTGATACTTATTTCATCTCTGGCAAGTGGAACTTCTAAGGTTAAAAATTTATTAATGTCAGAGGATGTTTATGCTTCTATACAAGCAATTAAGAAATTAGGTGTCAAAGTTTTGGTAAAAAAAAATATTTGCAAAATACATGGTGTAGGTATGCGGGGCTTTAAATATAGAAAAAATCTTTTAATAAATGCACAAAATTCAGGTACACTTGGAAGGTTGATTTCTGGCATTTTAGTTGACTTTCCTTTTCCAATAAAAATTATTGGTGATAAGAGTTTATCAAAAAGAGATTTTAAAAGAATAGCTGTGCCTTTGAGAAAATTTGGAGCCTCATTCAGTCTTAAAAATAATTGTAACCTACCTCTAATTATCAATGGATCAAAAAAATTAAAACCAATTAGATTTTTTGAAAATAAAGGATCCGCACAATGTAAAAGTTCTGTAATTTTTGCAGGTTTAAAAGCTGATGGAAAAACAATTATAAAAGCAAAAAAATCAAGAGACCACACAGAACTTTTGTTAAAGTATTTGAAACTTCCGATTAAAGTAAAAAAAAATAAAAATTTTGACTTAATTGAAATTCACAAAGTAAACAAAATTAAACCAATAAATTACAATGTTCCATCCGACATAAGTTCTGGGGCCTTTTTTATTGCTTTAACTGTACTTACTAAAAAATCAAAATTAATAATCAAAAACGTAAATATAAATCCAACAAGAACTGGTATAATAAATATTTTAAAAAAAATGGGAGTAAAAATTTTATTCATCAAAAAAAAAAATTATAAAGGAGAGGCAATTGCAGACATTTTAGTTAAAAGCCCAAAAAATCTAAAATCTATTAATTGTCCATCAAAATTAAACAGCGGGGCTATAGATGAATTTCTGGTAATCTTTTTAATAGCTGCCAAAGCTAAAGGTGTGTCAATTTTTAGAAATTTAGATGAACTTAATAAGAAAGAAAGTCCAAGGTTAAAATGGGGTTCAAAAATTTTAAAGATGATGGGTGTGAAAGTTATTGCTACTAAAAACTCAATTAAAATTTTTGGGAATCCACAATTAGAAATAAAAAAAAAAATTGTTATTCAAAAATACTTGAAAGACCACAGAGTTTTTATGGCCAGTGTTATAGCTGCATTATCTTTTGGTGGTGAGTGGCATATTCATGATAAAGATGCTATCAAAACTTCTTTCCCATCTTTTTTAAAAATTATAAATACATTCAAGAATGAATAAAAAAAAAAAATTTATTAAGGTTGCAATTGATTCTCCTGCAGCGGCAGGTGCAGGTACTTTAGCTAAATCTATTTCCAAACACTATAATCTTCTATATTTAGACACAGGAAAAATTTATAGATTAATAGCTCTCATAAAAATCAGAAAAAAAAATAAACTAAATTTTAAATTTTTAAAAAAAAAAATAAAAAAACTGAACCTGAAAAATCTTCAAAATAAAGAATTATTATCAGATGAAGTGGGTAATGAAGCCTCTAAAATTTCTAAAAATAAAAATATAAGAAAACTTGTGCATTCTTTTCAAGTCAATTGTGCTTACAACCCACCAAAAAAATTCGATGGATCTTGTTTGGATGGCAGGGATATAACTTATAAAATTGTGCCAGATGCAGATTTTAAGTTTTTTGTGACTGCAAATATCCGGGTTAGAGCTAAAAGAAGATTTAGTGAACTAAAAAAACTAAAAAAAAAGATTTCATACTCAACTGTCTTAAAAAGTATAATAAAACGTGACAAAAGTGACTATAATCGACGAATATCACCGCTAAAGAAAACTAAAGATTCTATATTGATAAACACCTCAAATTTAACTAAAAAAGCGTGTTTTTTAAAAATAAAAAAAATTATAGATAGGAAAATTAAAAATTAATGGAAATTTACAAAGATTTAACTAATCCTGCCTCAAAAGAATTCGAAAAATTATTAAACTCAAAACTTTCAAAAATACAAATTGAAGAAGGAAAAATTATTGATGGAAAAATCAATAAAATAACTGACAAATTTGTTTTTCTTTTTGTTGAAGGTCTAAAGAGTGAGCCCGTACTAGATATAAACGAACTTAAGAGTATGGGTTTAGGGGAAAAGATAAAATTGGGTGAAACAATTTCAGTATTATTAGAAAAGATTGAAGATAGAAATGGTGAAGTTTTAGTTTCTGCTAACAAAGCCCAAAAAATAAAAGGTTGGGATAAATTAGTTGAAGCCTACGAAAAAAATCAACCAATCATGGGCAAGATAACATCGAAATGTAAAGGGGGTTGCATCGTAGAACACATAGATACGGGCTCTCTAATGTTTTTGCCTGGATCCCAGATCAGCGATAAACCTCTTAAGGATATTAGTCACCTTATGAATGAACCTCAAAAATTTGCCTTGATAAAATTAGATAGAGTTAGAGGTAATGCTTGTGTATCTAGAAGAGAAATTATTTCATCCTTTAAAAAAGAGGATAAAGCAAAAATCATAGAGAAATACAAAGTTGGAGATATTATCAAAGGTGCAGAGGTAAAAGGCTATAGCACATTTGGATGCTTTTTTAATGTGAATGGAGAACTGGATGTTTTAGTTCATTTACAAGAGATATCTTATTCAAGAGTTAATCATCCTGATGAAGTTTTTAATATTGGCGAAAAACATGACCTTAAGGTCATATCAGTTGATAAAGAAAAATTACAAGTGGGTTGCAGTGTAAAACAATTATCACCAGATCCGTTTGAGCATATTGAAAATTACCAATTAAACAAAGTTTACAAAGTAAAAGTTGTTAAAATTATGGACTTTGGAGCTTTTTGTGAGTTAGAACCTGGACTTACAACTTTACTTCACTCAAGTGAACTCAGTTGGAACAAAAAAAATACGTCTACAAAAAAAATGTTTAAAGTAAATGATATAATAGATTGTGTAATAACTGAAATTGATAAAGAGAAAAGAAGAGTAGCTATTTCACATAGATTAACTTTAGAAAATCCATTTGAGCTTTTTGAAAAAAAATTTCCAGTTGGAAGTATTGTTGAGGGAGAAGTGGTAAATAAAAATGAGTATTCTTTATTCGTAAAAGTTGAAAATTTAGAGGTTGATGCATTTTTACATTGTAACGATTTAACTTATTCAAATAATGGAGAACAAGAACTCAATAATTATAAAAAAGGTGATAAAATTAAAGTTAAAGTTTTGGAAATAAAAGTTTCTGATCAAAAAATTAGAGTTGGATTTAGACAAACACAACCAGACCCATTTGATTGGTTTAATGACAAAAAAGTAAAACAAACGATTACTGTAAAAATTATTTCGACAGACTCTAAAGGTTTAATTGTTAGACCAGAAGGATGTGAAATAGATTTCCCAATTAAAAAAAGCAATATTGCAATTAATACTGCTGACACGAGAACTTCAAGATTTACTGGTGGAGAAAGAATAGATTGTGCAATTGCAGAACTAGATTTAGAGAAAAGAAAAGTGATTTTAAGTATTAAACTTTTAGAAGAAATAGAAAAAAAGGAAGCTTTAAAGAAATATGGTGCTGAAGGTTCAGGAAAAAATTTACCTTTTTCATCTTTGTCAGAAGACCTTAAAAAGAAAGAAAAGAAATAAAATTTAAAATTGAATTAAATTGGCTATCGTAAAATCAGAGCTTGTAAAAGAACTCAAAAAATCCTACCCAAATTTTTTAAACCGAGATTTAAGTAAAGTAATCGATATAATTATTGGAGAAATTAAAGAGTCATTAAATAGAAATGAAAGATGCGAATTTCGATCATTCGGTAGTTTTAAAACAAATATTCAAAGAGCTTCGATTAGGCGAAATCCAAAAACAGGAGAGAAAATTAATGTTCCACAAAAAAAAACAATAAAATGGAAAATGGCAAAAGACTTATTTAAAAAGTTAAATAATGAAAAAGAATAAAATTTTTGTTGCTTGTGATAGTACCAATATTTCAAAAATTAAAAAAATTATAAGCAAAACTCAAAATTCAAAAATAAAAGTAGGTTATAAATTTGGTCTTGAATTTTTTAACTCAAGAGGTGGAAGACCTTTTCTGTCCAAATTGAAAAATAAAACAATATTTGCAGATTTAAAACTTCACGATATTCCAAATACTTGTGTATCAACAGTTAAAGCCATAAAGGATTTAAAAATTAATTATCTAACTATACATATTAGCTCTGGCTTAGAAGCCTTAAAAGCAACCAAAAAAGTTTCGGGGAAAATAAAATTAATTGGAGTAACAATTCTTACATCATTAGACAATAAAGCATTAAAAGATATTGGATTTAATAAAGATGTAAAAAGATTAGTCCTTCATCAGGCAAAAATAGCAAATAAAGCAAAATTAGATGCTATGGTATGTAGCGCTCAAGAAGTAAAACTAGTTAAAAAAGTATTTAAAAAAGAAATTATAACTCCAGGTATAAGATTTAATTCTAAATCAAATGATCAGAAAAGAGTTGTAACTCCTAAACAGGCTTATAAAAATGGTAGTGACTGGCTTGTAATGGGAAGACCCATAACCCAGGGTAATATAAAGAAAAATATTCAAAATTTAATCGATCACTTAGGTAAATGATCAAGGGTTTAAAAATTTGTGGGGTCTCGGATCCTGAAACTTTAAAATATATTTTAAATCATAATCATAAACCAACAATGATAGGCTTCATTACAAACTATGAGATAAGTAAAAGGTTTGTTAAACTTGAAAAATTAAAAGATTTAATAAATATAGATAAAAAACAGGTTAAATTTGTTTCTGTGCTTGTAAACCCCGATAATGAAATACTGGAAAAAATAAAAGATTTAAATTTTGATTACTATCAGCTTTATGATGTAAACCCTCATAGAACAAAAGAAATAAAATCTAAATTCAAAAAAAAAATAATCACTGCTATTAATGTTTCAAGTAAAGATGATGTAATTAAATATAAGGGTTATAAAGAAATTTCAGATATAATTTTATTTGACTCGAAAGGTTACCATAAATCTGAAAGCTTTGATCATAGTTTACTAGATGATGTACCTTGTGATTTAAGTAAAATGATTGCAGGAAATATTCAAATAGATGATATACCTAATTTAAAGAATAAAGACTTTATTATTGATCTCAGTGGAGCATTAGAAGACCAAAATGGAAAAAAAGATATTAATAAAATCGATAAATTGTTAAATTTATTTAAGAAAATATGAAACTTAAAAAGAGAGTTCCAGTTATTGATCAAGGAAATTCACTTGGATTTTGGGGTGGTAAATTTGGAGGAAACTTTGTTCCTGAAACTTTAAAAAAACCGATAGAAGATTTGGAAGTTTTATTCAATAAACTAAAAAAGGATAAAAAATTTATTAACGAGAGAGATAAGTACTTTAAAAATTGGGTTGGATCTCCTACGAGATTTATAAAACTAGAAAATCTTACAAATCACATTGGTGGTGCTCAAATTTGGTCCAAAGTTGTATCGGATGCTAATGGAGGAGCTCATAAAATTTACAACGCTACTGTTCATTGTTTGCTTGCAAAACGATCTGGTAAAAAAATTATATGTGGAGATACGGGTGCTGGGTATGCTGGGAAAATGTTGAGTATGGCTGCTAAAAAGTTTGGTTTAAAATGCAAAATATTTATGGGCGCAAAGGATATTGCTAGACAACAGCCAAATGTAAAAGCAATGAAAAAAAATGGAGCTGAAGTCATACCCGTCTATTCAGGGAGTCAAACGCTTGTTGATGCTGTATCAGAATGTATGCGATTTTGGGTTGCTAATTGTGATACAACAGCAATGTGTGTTGGAAGTACAGTTGGACCAGCAGTTTTTGTTCGAATATGTGGATGGAGCACTAGCCAAATTTCAAGAGAGTTAAAAGTACAATTAATTGATGAGTTTGGAACAATTCCAAAAAAACTTAAATTATACAATTGTGTAGGAGGCGGAAGTTCAAGCTTTGGTTTTTGGAATGAATTTATGGATTATGATAAAAGACAAGTGGAGTTTATTGGTGTAGAGGCTGGTGGCCCTAAAAAAAGTAAAAAACATGCAGCACCTTTAACCTATGGCTCAAAAATTGGTATACTTCATGGCGCAGCTCAGTATGTTAATCAAAACTCAGATGGACAAATTGAGGAAACGGAATCGATTTCAGCAGGACTTGATTATCCAGGAATATCTCCACTTCATTGTTTTTTAAAGGATACCAAGAGAGCAAGGTATACAGCAGCAAGTGATGAAGAGGCTCTAACCGCCTATAAACTTGTTACTAAATTCGAAAAATTAAGACCTTCTTTAGAACCAAGCCATGCTTTTTTTGTTGCACTTAAAGAGGCAAAAAAACTTAGCAAAAATACTGTGGTAGTAATTAATAGTTGTGGCGATGCTTACAAAGACCGAGGAATTTTAGAAGAAAGATTAGGCAAAAAATATGTTAAATCCAATTAGTGTTGCATTTAAAAAAGCAAAAGCAGAAAAAAGACCAGCATTATTAACCTACACTGTTGCTGGTGATAGTTCAAAAAAACAATCTTTAGATATATTAAAATCTATATCTAAAAATGCAGATATTTTAGAAGTAGGTGTGCCCCACAATACTCCTGTTGCAGATGGAAGCCAAATTCAAACTAGCGCGTATAGAGCAATTAAAAAGGGTATCAAAATAAATGATATATTTAGGATTGTTAGAGATTTTAAAAAATTTGATAAAAACAAACCTATTATATTGATGGGTTACTATAATATGATTTTTCAATATGGAGATAACAACTTTTTAAACAAATGTAAAAACTCAGGAGTAAATGGATTAATAGTTGTAGATTTGCCTTGGCCAGAAAATAAAAATTTTGCAAAAAAATGTAAAAGAAAATCAATTTATTTTATTCAACTTTTATCACCTACAACAACGAGTAAAAGACTTAAAAAAATTATACAAAACTCTCATCCAATGAATTATTTTATATCAATGCTAAGTACTACAGGTGGCAAATTAAAAATATCACCTAAAGAAATAATTAAAAATTACAATAGGATAAAAAAAATTAATCCAAAAAAGGAGATTGTGATTGGTTTTGGAATAACAGATAAGACAATTGGAAAGCTTAAATCTGCTGATGGATTAGTAGTGGGAAGTGCTATTTGTAAAGAAATTACGAGAAGTTTAAATAGTAGACAAAATCCTGTCACAAATGTAGGTAAGTTAGTAAGAAAATTAAAAAACAAAATAAAATGAATTGGATCACTAAAATAATCAAAGCAGGTGAAAAAATCAAATCTGCCATTCATAAAAGAGCGTCCAAAGAAGACATTGCTAATAGTGATTGGACATCCTGTTGCAAAGGTCCAATATTAAAAAAAGATTTAGAAGAAAATTTATGGGTTTGCCCTGATTGTAATAAACACCACAGAATAAAACCTAAACAAAGATTTGATATTTTATTTGGAAAAGATAATTACGAAATATTTAAAACACCCATCCCAAAAGATGACCCTTTAAACTGGACAGACTCAAAATCCTATAAGGATAGATTAAAATCTGCCAGAAAAAAAACAGGTATGGATTGTGGGATGATGGTTGTAAGTGGTGTAATCAGTGATATTAAAATCACTGCAGTTGCATCTGATTTTGATTTTTTAGGTGCATCAATGGCAGCTGCAGAAGGAGAAGCTTTCTTATACGGTATTCAACATGCAATTGAGAATAAAACTCCTTTTTTATGTGTAAGTGCAGGGGGTGGAATGAGAATGATGGAAAGTTTAATTTCTTTATCTCAAATGACAAGAACCACACTAGCAATAAATGAATTAAAAAATAATAATCTTCCATATCTTGTTTGTATTACGGACCCGACTGCTGGTGGAATCACAGCTTCCTATGCAATGTTAGGTGATATTCATATAGCTGAGCCCGGAGCGCTAATCGCTTTTGCTGGAGCAAGAGTAATTCAAGGAACTGTTAAGGAAGAATTACCAGAAGGTTTTCAAAAGAGTGAATATGTTGAAAAGACAGGCTTTGTAGATTTAATTGTTGAAAGAAAGGATCTGGCTGAAAAAATTGGAACTTTATTGTCAATATTGTTAAAGAAAAATTCTGTTATAGGCACTGAACAAGATGAAACTACAGAAAATACTCAGTCGCTTTCTAAAATTGCATAAAAAAGAAATTGATCTAAGCTTAGATCGAATTATTCACCTTTGTGAAAAACTTGGTAATCCTCAGGATAAAATCAAAGCCATCAGTATTGTTGGGACAAATGGTAAAAACTCAACAATTCAAGCTTGTTATTCAATTTTAAAAGAGACAGAAATAAAGTGCAATGTTTTCACCAGCCCTCATATTCAAAAAATAAATGAAAGATTTGTTTTTAACAACCAACAACTAGGGGATGATGAACTGGCCTCTTTATTTGAGGAGGTTGAGAGAGTAAATGCGAATAATCCAATAACGTTCTTTGAAATTTTAACTGCATGTTATTTTTATAAAGCAGCTCAATATCCTGATAATCTCAATCTAATTGAAGCAGGTTTATTTCATAGGTTTGATGCAACAAATATCTTAAAAAATAATCTTGCAAGTATTGTAACTTCTATATCGAAGGACCATTTAGACTGGCTTCCAGAAAATGAGAGAACTATTGATAAGATTATTTTTGAAAAAACCTCAAAACTTTTAAATTCAAATATTATTGTTGCAAAACAATACCCTATTTCAACATTAGAAAAGATTAAAAAAACTATTCATCAAAATCAATCTAATAAGTATTTTTTTAATGATGATTTTTCATTTTCAAATGGAGAAAATGAATTCTTTTATTATGAAGATAAATTTGGTGGATTAAAACTACCAAAACCAAATGTATTAGGTCAATTTCAACAGGAAAATATTTCAACAGCTATCGCAACTTTAAGAATATTAGATCTGGGCATTGAAGATCATCACATAAAAAAAGGTATTCAAAAAATCGACAATATCGCAAGACTTCAAACAATTGAGTCAGGTAAATTAAAAGATTTAGTTAAAGACAATCTTTTTTTAATATCTGGAGATCATAATGAAGATGGAGCAAGAGTGTTAAATGAATATTTAAAAAGCCTAGATTGTAAAAAACATGTCATTATTGGTATGATGGATAATAAAGAACATGAAAAATATATTAACCACTTTAAAGATATTGACTCAATAACAACTGTAGATATTAAAAACCAGCCAAATGCAATTAGTGGGCTTAAATTAAAAGAAAAATTCAAAAATATGCCAAATGTAAGTTATAAAGAAAGTATTGAAGATGCGATTAAAAGCGTAAATCTAAATCAAGGAGATCTACTATTAATTACTGGATCTTTATATCTTTGTTCTGAAGTTTTGAATTTAAATTAAATATTTTTTTCTAAAAATTCTTTCATGTGACTTTCGGGTACACCGCCAACTTTTCTATCTACTTCAACACCTTTTTTATAAATAATTACAGTTGGCACCCCTCTTATTCCAGCGGCACTACCAGTATTTATTCCACCTTCTTCAATGTCAGCGTAATAAAATCCTGCTTTATCTTTATACTCAACAGCTAGTTTATCCATAATTGGTTTTAAAGCTTTGCAAGGTCCACACCATGCAGCCGAAAATTGAATTACAGAAATATCCTCATTTTTAATTTTGTTATCAAAATCTTCGTCTTTAAAATCTGTCAGCATTCAATCTTTCTATAATTTACTAATACAAAGTCAACTACGCAATTTCATATTTTTTTTCAATTGACATTATAAACTCGTTTATTTCATCTAATTTTTTTAATTCTTCCTCATCATCTCTATTAGAAGCTTGGTCTCTTAAATAATCAATTTCAGTGTAAGCCATATTAACAGTTTGCCACTTTTCTTTATTTTTACTCAAAATTCTTCTAGCAATTTCACTTTTGATATTTTTATAAAGATCAGGTGGTAGAATTTGCGGTGCTTCTTGATAAATAATTTTTTGGCCAAACCAGCTACATCTTTTATCTTGAAACTTATCTAATAATCTCAATTTGTCTTCCCAAGATGAGCTATGCCAAGTTTTAAATAATGCAGTATCTTTATTTGGAATAAATTTCTCATAAAGAGTTTCCTCTGGTAATAAATCTTCTTGGGTTTTTGTTTGTTCCTTTTCCTCTGCAGCTTCTCTATTTATGATTTGAATATTTTTACAAAAATTTTCATTTTCCCTAACAAGTTTAGCCCTTTTTTGAATTGTTGCTAAATCTAGTTCTGAATAAGGTTTTTGTTTAAGAGCAAATTGTTTATCTAAAATTACTGGTGCTTTATTAGTTTTTAAAACTCTTAAAGCCTTAGGGCTATATTTTTTTAATACATCTCGTAATTGATTTATTGGTAGGTTTAACAATGGTTCTGGATCCCTTCTTAGGTCCCAAACATATCCCCAAGATGCATATGACGGGTGAAAGCAATGATTAGGATATAGCGTACCAGTAAGATACATCATATTCCGACCCTTCACATTTTCAAAAATAGAATATATGCCTTCATTTTTTAAAAATGTTTCAACGCTAGTCTTTGTTGATGTCTTTAAAAAGGTATCCCAATTTTCTTTATGTTTGTCTTTTATAATTCTTAAAACCTTCAATGAATTCTGTGCATCAACATAGGCTGTATGGCTAGCTGAAGTGTCAAAACCCTGCATTCTAGATAGAGATTCCAGTGCAAGACTTGGATTACCTGCTTCGGTTAGCTCTGTTTTTAGGGTCTCTGAGTTTAATGTTTGGGCTGCTCTAGCTATATGCAAACCATCATGTTCACTATTGGGCGATGAGTGGGTGGCATAAGGATACCTATTACCCTTAAAAAAATTAAAGTGGAACATTCTTCGATCAAAATTTAAATTTGACCAACCCATAAATACTGCTGGAGCACACTTTGTGAAAAAATTTTCAACAGCACCTAAAAAATCATAATGTGAATAATTGCCTTTGGTAAGTAAATCAATGCTAGTTGAATTAACAAGCAAAGCCTTTGCACTGGGCACCTCTCCTTCTGGCATTCTGCCTCTGATATTTAATTTTCCAATCTCTTTAAGATTTTTATCAACAACGACAGCACCTACTTCAATTATTGATCCCCAAATAGTGCTATTGGTTGTTTCGGTATCATAGATTACTATTTTATCCATTATTTACATTACTCCAAATTTGTGAGTTCATTAAACTTTTTAAGTCTTCCAAGAAATAAATTTTGATAAGTTACTAATTCAGGTCCTTGAATTTTAAACTCTTGAAACAAATTATCTACTGTGCAAACAAGAATAACGCAAGCATTGATATTTGAATTGTAAACGACATTATGAGCTAATGAATAAGCAGCTGTTTGTAAAAACCAAGAATCTATATATTCAGTCTTTTTTGGTTTATTGGATTGTTTGAAATCAATAATAGTTTCTTTTCCCTCATAAACACCAACGCAATCTGCTGTACCTGCATATCTCTCAGGATAATGCATTGTACATTCCACACCATATATTTCCTCCAACCTATTTAATAAACCTTTATCAATTATTTCTTTTGCCATTTTTTTATATTGTTCGTTATCCTCAAAGAAACTTAAATTTTCTCTTCCTAACAGAAAAGACTCTAAATAGCTGTGCATCTGAGAACCTCTACTACTGGCTGCTTTTGTAATTGCTTCAGCTTCTTTATGGCCAGTTCTTTCTCGCCAATTTGCTAAGGCTGCTTTATCTTCCTCTGACTTTGTTGCATCAAGTATTGAAGTTACACTTGGTAACTTTGCTTCTCCTAAAACATATCTTCTTATTCCATCTTCGGTAGCTCTTGAACTTGATGGATAGTTGTATTTTTTGTTCCAACGCATTTGATTTCTTATAGTCGGTAATATGTGAAAAAAGAAATTATTTTTTAAGCTGTTTATTTCTCTCAACAAATTTTTCAACGTTCTCTGTCAGTACAGCTTTTTCAACTTGCTCGGGATCTTTAATATTTTCTAAAGTTCTAGTGATTGATCTTGCATCAGTGCCAAACTTATCAACTACGTTCATAGCCTCTTCTAGCTTTTTCCTTAAAACTATGACGTTGTCAAAATGCTTTGCAAACCTTGTGCTGATTGTTTTTAAGTGATTATAAATCTCTGTTGCACCCTTTTGAACCTTAAGAGATTGAAATCCCATGTGTAAAGACTGTAAATAGGCTGAAAGAGTATTAGGGCCGCAAATTACAATTTTATATTTTTTCATTAATTCTTGGGTTAATAATTCTTTTGTGCTTGGATCTTGGTATTCAGTTAATTCTTTATAAAGACTTTCAGTTGGTGCATACACTATTGCAAAATCAGTTGTTTTTGGTGGAACAATGTATTTTTCCATGACACTTTTTGCTTTGGCCTTAAATGCACTTACTAATTTTGTCCTAGCATCTGCAACTGCTTTTTTATCATCTGCATCATATGCATCAGTGATGGTTTTGAATTTTTCTACTGGAAAATGAGAATCTACTGGAACCAAGACATCTCCTTGAAGCTTGATTGCAAATTCTACGTTTTCACTAGTGTCCTCTTTCATTTTGACATTTGTCATAAATTGAGATGCTGGTAACAAATCTTTGATTAAAGCATCCAAAGAATATTCAGCCAAAGTTCCATACTTTTTAACCCCTGCTAAAATTTTAGTAATCCCCTCTTGGCTTTGATTTAATAATTTAACTTGCTCATTAAAGTTACCAACCTTCTCATCTACTTTGGTTAAGGCCTCAGTCATATCCTTTGTAACTCCGGTTGATAAAGAATTAAATGAAGTAGACATTGAACTAAGCGATGTATTGATTGTAGAATTAAGGCTATCTTTTAACCTCACTATTTCAGCATTTAAATTAGCTAATTCCTCAGCTTCTTTATTCTCATTCTGATCTTTAGGTTTTGACCTTAAATTTAAGTATAAAATACCTAAAGTTGCACCAAGTAGTATAACTAGAATTATAAATAGAATCATATCCATACTTTTAAAGATATACGTGTTTTAATGGAAATCAACTTATTACTAGATTACTATGAGATACTAAGATTGGTTATTATTTTAAAAAATAATTAATAAATATGGATTTTTTTTTGGTTTTAAAAATATTGTTTGTTATTGGAGTGATGATCGCTCTATATGCGATAATTAGAAATTTAGATATAATAAAGATTATTTTAATTTACTTTAAAGATAAATTACTTGGAAAGTAATTTAATTAAATTGTTTAATCGCTTTTTCTTTACATTTTTTTTTGAAGTTAAAAGACAAGCTTCAGATTTTAAAATTTCACCATCCTTTAAGATACGTAGATTATTTGCTTTTAAAGTCTCACCTGTGGATGTAATGTCAGTAATCAACTCGGCAGATCCAGTAAAAGGATAGGCCTCGGTAGCTCCTAAACTTTTGACTAATCTAAATTGTGTAACACCTTTTGAGAACAAAAAATCTTGTGTTAAATTTGGATATTTAGTTGCAACCCTAATTCTTTTTTTCTTAATATCTCTGAATTCAAAAGCAATTTCCTCAAGATCAGCGATAGTCTGAACATCAATCCAAGGATCTGGAATTGCTACTACTAAATTTGCTCTTCCAAAACTAAGTTTTTTGACCACATTTATTTTATTTTGGACATTTACGCCGCTTTCTTTCAATAAATCAAAACCAGAAAAACCAACATCTAAAGAGCTCTCCCCTAACCTTTCAATAATTTCTCTAGCATGAAGATATAAAATCTTAGCATATGGTTTATTTTTAATTGATCCAATTAAATCTCTTTCTCCTCTTTCAGATATAATTTTCAATTTTTTTTTCTTAAAGATTTTTAAAACATCTACTCTAAGTCGACCTTTGCTTGGAATACCTATATTGATTAAATTATCCATTAATTAACTAAATTTAAAGCAGCACCAACTGCTGGAGTTTGTTTTTTTGAACCAAGGTCGGAAATCAATTTGTCATATCGGCCGCCATTGCAACAATTAATAATTTTTGATTTGGACTTAATATCTATTTTAAAAACCATACCCGTGTAATATTCAAGCTGTCTGCCAAAAGCAGCTGAAAAAGTCACATTTAATTTATTAATTTTATTTTTTGAGATTGGAAAATATCTCTGATCTACCAATAAATTAATTTTATATTTCTTGAAAAACTTATTTAATACCTTGGCTGCATTATTAATTGGACATTTAATTTTCAAAAATTCCTTAATAATTTTTGAAATACTTCTTCCTTTGCTAGGTCTCCTTGGATCTTTAATCTTTTTGTCAAATCTGCTTAAAATTTCGTTAATTGTTCTATTTGCTATAATGGTTGATTGATCATCTTTTAACATTCTAAAATATCTTTTTTTATCGATCTCAACTATTGTTGGATCAACATCTGAATTAGTCTCTAATCTTTTGAGAAGATCATTAAAATAATCTTCTCTCCAAAAATGTCTTGAAAGTCTTAATTTCCATCGTTTGGGGATATCTAATTTAGATATAAGAAGATTGAATATTTCTACATTCCCAATTGTGATCTCGCCTGATGAATAATTAAAATTTTTTAAAGATTTTAATGATGTATTTATTATTTCCTTATCATCATTTTTCTCATTTCGTGACCCTATGATTTCAAAACCAACTTGATTTCTTACAATGGAGTCCTTTTTGTTTTCAGATTTACGATATGCTTGACCATTATAAAATATCTTCTCCTTGCCCTTTAGATTATTTTCTAAGTATCTTAGACAAGATACAATTGTTAGATCTGGTCTTAAACATAGTTCATTTCCTCCTTGATCAGTAAATGAGAAAATAAATTTTCGAAAACTTTCACCAGATCTTTGTACGATATGGTTAGCCTCAATTACTGAGGGTAATTCAATATATTTAAAACCATTTGATTTAACAGTTTTAAGTATGCTGTCAGATAAATTTTTTGATTTCATTTACTAAATTTTCTTTTGAAAAGGTGATTTGATTATCTTCCCCCTTAATACCTAGTAGGTTCTTAAGTGTAATTTTACTATCTTTAAATTCATTCTCTCCACAAATAACTGCAATCGGGCACCCTCTTTTATTTGCATATGTCAGTTGTTTACCGAGATTTTTCTTACTATCTAAAAAAATTTCTGAATTAATATTATTTCTTCTCAAGATATCTAAAATTTCGTAATAATTTTTTAAATATTTTTCATCCATTACGCAAACAATGACTGGTTTTTGATCGTCTAATTGGACTTGATTTATTTGAGACATAGCAAACAAAAGTCTATCCACACCAATACTGACACCTGTTCCAGGTATATCGACACCTTTAAATCTTGAAATTAACTTATTGTATTGTCCACCAGAGCATACACTACCAATATCAATTTCTTTACCTTTATTATTTGTTGTTTTAAAATTTAGATTGGTCTCAATACAAAAGCCATCATAATACGCTAATCCTCTAACTATTGTGAAACTTGTTTTGACTAACTCAGAATAATTTCCAAAATCTAGCACATCAAATAAATCCTCAAGCTCTTTAATCCCTTCTTGGGTAATAGGATTTTTAAAATCTTGTTTGAGTTTTTTTAAATCTTTAATTTTTAAAAAGTTTAAAATTTTTGAAACTTGATCATCATTTAGATCAGCTCCTTTAGTTATCGCACCACTTTTATCTTTTCTCTCTTTTTTTAGTAGATCTTCAACTCCTTTTATTCCAAAATCTGGTTTGTCCAACTTATCAATTGCTCTCATCACCTTGATCTCTTTATTTGCAGGAATTTTCAGATCTTGAATTAAACCTTGAATAATCTTTCTATTACTTACATTAATTGTAAATTGATCTTTTTTTAAACCACATTCAATTAGAGTACTTGCAACCAGATTACATAATTCAGCATTTGCTTGTGCTGGATTTACATTGCCTACAATATCGCAATCAGCTTGAGTAAATTCTCTGAAACGTGCATTGCCTGACTTTTCATTTCTAAATACATTTTGAATGGCGTATCTTTTATAAATTGATGGAAGTTCTTGATTATTTTGAGCAACAAATCTTGCTAAAGGACTGGAAAGATCGTATCGAAGAGTAATATTCTTTTCACCATCATTAAAAGAAAAAACATCAGACATAGGATTATTATCATCCTCTGCAAGAAAGGATCCTATATTTTCTGCAATTTCAAATGATGGGGTTTCTAAAGGATCGAAACCATATCTAATAAAATTATTCTCAATGACTTTTAATAGTCTTTTTTTGAGAATTAATGTTTTATTCCATCTATCTTCAAAACCTGAAGGTAATCCAGGAATTAATTTATTTTTTTCACTCATTTTTTGGTACCTTGAGTAGGTTACGCTCCTACGACTTCGGATCCACAAACCGACGTGATACTATTTCACCATCAAGGCATATCCTTTTTTGTTTTATCTTATTTTGTTGTTATTTAAAATTATAATATAAATGATTATTCGCTAGCTTTAGCCAGCATGGAAGTGTGTGTGTGCAACTCTACTAGTTCCTTTAAGAGCTTTTCTTAAAGTACATTTTGATGCTAATTTGTTTATCTCAAATTTTTTCATTGAAAGCTTTTTAGACAAAAAAAACGATAATGCAACCCCTAAAAGAAAAAGGACGTATATCTACTAGTAGATATATCGCCCTTTTTATAATTTTAGAAAATTAGTCTAATTTTTTTAAATTTACTGCTGAAGGGCCTTTGGGACCATCTTCAAGAGTGAATTCTATTTTATCACCCTCATTAAGATATCTCATGCCCGCTGCTTTAACTGCGCTTGCATGTACAAACGCATCTTTTTCTTTATCGTCTCTTTCTATAAAGCCGTAACCTTTTTTGCCGTTAAACCACTTTACTTTTCCTTGTATTGTACTCATCTTATTCACTCGTCCTTTAGTTATTTATTTTGATATGAGGTTAGGTTCTTTTAAATTAATTTCAAGATATTTTGATGGTGCCTCGGGAAGGATTCGCACCTCCGACACAAGCCTTTTCAGGGCTCTGCTCTACTCCTGAGCTACCGAGGCAAAAGGTCAACCCCTAAAGATTATTCTGCCTTTTGTGAGGTCATATGGTGTCATTTCGACTGTCACATTATCACCTTGTAATACTCTAATTCTGTTTTTTCTTAATTTGCCCGCTGTATGAGCTGTTACAACATGACCATTTTCAAGCTGAACTCTAAACATAGCATTTGGAAGTAAATCAGTTACCTTGCCTTTGAATTCAAGTAAGTCTTGTTTTGACAAATTTATTTTCTCCTTATTCTTTTTTTTACAGATTGAGCATGTCCTGCTAACCCTTCGTAATTTGCAAGAGTTATAACTGATGGCCCAAGACTTTCAATACCCTTTTTTGATAAGTTTATGTAAGAAATTCTTTTATAAAATTCATTGACGCTGATACCACTAGAATATTTTGCTGACCCATTAGTTGGCAATATATGATTTGATCCAATGTTATAATCTGTCATTGCCATAACTGCATATTTTCCTAAGCATATTGAACCAGAATTCTTAATTTTTGGTATCAAAGATTTGTAGTTTTTTACATTCAATTCCAAGTGTTCAGGTGCAATTTTATTTACGATATTAATTATTTTACTATCATTTGCTACATACATTAAAATTCCATTTCTCTTTAAACTTTTTTTTGCCACAGACTCTCTTGGAATACTTTTTAATTGTTTTAAAATTTCCATCTGGACTTTACTAATTAGTTTTTTGTCTTTTGAAATTAATATACATTGTGCTTGAGGATCATGTTCTGCTTGACCGATTAAATCACTTGCAGCCCATTCAGGATTTGAGAATTTATCACAGACGATAGTTATTTCAGAAGGACCTGCAGTCATACCTTCGATTCCAACATCTCCAAAAACTTCTTTTTTTGCCGCTGCTACATATGAATTCCCAGGTCCAACTATTTTATCAACTCTTTTAATTTTTTTAGTTCCATAAGAGACAGCTGCTATAGCAGATGGACCACCAATAGAGTAAATTTCTTTAATTTTACATTTTCTCGCTGCGTATAAAACAGCCGGATTTTGGTTTCCCTTGAAACCTGGGTTTATCATTACAATTCTTTTAACTCCCGCAACAATTGCTGGTATAGCATTCATAAGTACACTTGATGGATAAGATACAAGTGAACCTGGAACATAAATTGCAACAGATTCTAATGGTAAATATTTATATTCAAGTTTGTTTTTAAATTTATCTGTATACGAAATATTCTTAAATTTTTGTAAAGAATGAAATTTGTAAATTCGATTATAGGCTGTGTCGATTGCTTTCTTAACTTTAGGGTTTAAAGATTTTATTAACTTAGTAATTTTTTTGGCACTAGGAATGATTGTGGTATTTCGATTAAATTTCTTTTCATATTTAATCAATGCTTTATCACCATTCTTTTTTACGTCGTTAATAATATTGGTTACAGGGACTTTGTCAGATTTGATGCTTTTTCTCCTTTTAAAAAGTAAATAATCCAAATTTTTATCGAAATTTTTAGTTTTACTATTTAATATTTTCATAATTATTTAATTTCGTTTTGATCCTCAAGCCGCGCTTCGATAGTTTCTGTTGTCAAAGCTATGTGGGCATTATTATTAAAAATAAGATTTATTTCATAATCATCATTATTTTTCAAATAATCAATTCCAATTAACTCTAAAACTAAATCTTTATTTGATTGATTGATATTTTTTGATCTTACTTTATCAACAAAATCAAATCGACAGATACTATTGATTTTCTTACCCTCTTGATCAGTTTCAATTTTAGTTCTTTCAATTGATAACAAAAAAACCTTATTAGATGCCAGATATTTTATATCTGTCACTTTAACTTTTGCACCAGAACTACAAGCAGAAATCATTTGTAGCCCCTCTTGATCATTTGCAATTATTTTTGCTAAATATTTACTCATTATTTCAATCTTTTAATTTTAACACCAATTTTTTGTAATTTATTTTCAATATTTTCATATCCTCTCTCCAAGTGATAGACTCTTCCAACAATACTTTTACCATTCGCCACTATTGCGGCTAATACTAAAGCAACACTGGCTCTTAAGTCACTAGACATTAATTCAGCACCAATAAATTTGGTATTGCCCTCAATCAATGCTTTATTGTTTTGAATATTTATTTTCGCGCCTAGTCTTTGCAACTCAGCAACATGCATAAATCTATTCTCAAAAATACTTTCAGTTATAGAACTTTTCCCAACGCTCTTGCACATTAATACCATTAATTGAGCTTGAAGATCTGTTGGAATACCTGGGAACTCTTTAGTTTTTATATTTTGAATAGGTTTGATTTTGTCAGGTCCTTTTATAAAAATTTTGTTATCCGAAGTTTTAATCTTTGCCCCAACTTTTTTTAATAGTTCTATTTCAGTATTAATTATTTTTGGGTCTAAATTTTTAATTTGTAGATTACCTTTAGCAAGCGTTGCCGCTACACAAAAAGTTCCCGCCTCTATTCTATCAGCCATAACTGTATGACTTGTTTGATTGAGAGAATTTACGCCTATGATGGTGCAGGTTCTTCCAGACCATTTTATATTTGCACCTGCTTGACTTAAGAATTTTGTTAAATCTTTAATTTCAGGTTCCACGGCACAATTTTTTAAAATTGTTTTGCCTCTTGCTAAACATGCAGCTATTATAGAATTTTCTGTAGCGCCTACACTAATTTTGGGAAAATTTATTTTTTTGCCTTTAAGTCTTCCATTTGATTTCGCTAAAATATAACCATCTCGTATTTTATATTCCATTCCCAACTTCTTTAATGCACTAAGATGATAATTTACAGGTCTCGCACCTATAAGACATCCACCAGGCAAAGATGTTTTAGATTTATGAAATTTAGAAATTAATGGACCTAACACCAATATTGAACCTCTCATTGTTTTTACAAGTGAATAACTTGCAAAAGTTTTCATATTCTTTTTATTAATAATTTTTGCAGTTTTTCTGTCTTTAGATAAAATTATTTTTGATCCAAGAGATTTTAATAAATTAAGCATAGTATCTATATCTCTTACTCTAGGTAAATTTTTAATAGTTACTGGTTTGTCAAATAATAAAGTTGCTGCAAGAATTGGTAGAGATGCATTTTTAGAACCTGAAATCGAGACTTTACCCTTGATTTTACAAGGACCAATGATCAGAAATTTATCCATAAATTACTTTTTTATTTTAGCAACCTGTATGGTGGTTTGTCCCTGATATTTACCATTTTTTGATTTATATGTCGTTTCTGGCTGGGTATCTGATTTAAAAAATAAAAATTGAGCAATACCCTCGTTTGAATAAATCTTTGCTGGATTAGGAGTTGTGTTACTTAATTCGATAACAATATTACCTTCAAATTCATTTTCAATTGGTGTTACATTACAAATAATACCTGTTCTCGCATAAGTACTTTTTCCAACACAAATACAAAGAACATCTTTTGGAATTCTAAAATATTCAATGGTCTTTGCCAGAACAAATGAATTTGGTGGAATTATACAATATGGCCCCTTTCGCTCAATAAAGTTTTCATCAGAAAAGTTTTTTGGATCCACTAGCGAACTATTAACATTTGTAAATATTCTATACTCATCAGAAATTCTGACATCGTAACCCATGCTACTTAGTCCATATGATATTTTCCCTTCAGAGACTTGATGATCCAAAAATGGTTCGATCATCTTATGCTCTTTACACATTTTTTTTATCCAAGAATCTGGCTGAATGGACATTATTTTGTTTTCTTTTTATTTTTTTTTTGAAAAATTTTTCTCTTTTTTAAATTTTTCCTAAGCGCAATGCTTAGGCGCTCATTTTTATTTTTAGTAATCATTCTTTATTTGGATTGGTAAGGAAATCTAAAGTTATTGGCTTAGATGCATCTAAAGCTTTATCCTTATTATCATCTTTTTTAGGGCCTTCTTTTGCTAATCTTTTTGCTTTTTTTTCAGCAAGTTTTTTCTCTCTTTTCGCTTGCTTTTCCATAAGCTTGGCACTTTTGGTTGATTTATAATCGTAATGAATACCCATAAAATTTCCTTGGTAAGATATAAATCATATTAATCAAAAAATTAAGGCAATAATTTGGAAAAAATGCTCTATTATCAATAAAAATAGAATTGATCCAAATGCTCCTATAGTTAAATGGCATAACGTGTCCATGGTAAGGATAAATTCCAAGTTCGATTCTTGGTGGGAGCACCACTAATTTTTATAAAAAGACTTTCTAAGAAAAATTGTAATCAAGACTAAACTAAAAAAGGCTAAAATTGGGATATATATTTCAGGTGAAAAAATTATATCTGTAATTTTAGGAACTTGTGAATTTTGTTCTATTACTTTTTCCAAACCACTACCTATAGAAACAGCTAAAAAAATTTGAGGTATAATTCCTATTAATGATGCGAAAAAAAAATTTTTTACCCTAACATCAAAAATTGTAGGCAATATGCAACTAAGTTGCCAAGGTATTCCTCCAATAAATCTATATATTAAAAGATAATAAAATTCAGACTTTTTAAATTTTCTCTCTAGATTTTGATATCTATTTAAAAATTTATCTCTAATTAAATCTTTTAAAAAATAGTTTCCAAAAATATAAAGAAATGTTGCACCAATACTCATACCTATGACCACAATTATAGTACCTAACCATTTGCCAAAAATAAATCCTCCTAATAGTGCAATTGGAGAACCAAAACCTAAAAATGGAAAAACCCATAATATTGTAAAAATTAAAAAAATTACGGATATTAAAAACAAATTAGAATTTTTTAATTTTAAAAAATACAATCTGTTTTCCTTAATGAATTCATAAGAAGTTATTTCTTGGATACTAAATTTTGAAAAAAACAATAACACAAATATAGTAAGTAAAACTAAGTATGATAAACCTATTATTATTTTAGTTTTCTGAGCTTTTTCCATCATGGTTCATGGTATTTATAAATCTTCTATTTGCTATTTATATATTTAATTATTATAAAGGGCGAAATTTTATATAAATTTAACCACTTTTATGAAAAGAACATATCAACCATCTAGGAAAAAAAGAAGCCGAACCCATGGTTTTAGATCGAAAATGAAAACCAAGGGAGGTAGAAAACTTTTAAAACGAAGAAGAGCTAGGGGAAGAAAAAATTTAACAGTATCCTCTACTGTAAAAAGAAGAAGAAAATAAAGCCAACTCAATGAAAAGCAAAATAGTTGCTCTTTCAAAGAATGAAGACTTTAAAACTTTGCTCAAAAAGAAAAAAATATCAAACAGATATGTAACAATTTTTTTTGGTAATATAGATAAAAAAAATAATCAAAAACTTAATATTTCTTTTGTAACTAAGAAGAAGATAGGAAATGCTGTAAAGAGAAACAAAATAAAGAGGAGACTAAGGAATATTATGAATGATGCTGTTAAAGAAATATCTCTAAAATATCACTATTCATATCTTGTTATTGCTAAGTCAACTATGCTAAATAATGAATTTAAAATTATAAAAGAAACCTTATTTCAGGATTTTAAAAAAATTAAATAATGAACATTTTTATAATTATATTTATAAAATTAATTCAGGGTTACAAATACCTAATAAGTCCATTACTTGGTAACTCTTGTAGGTACTTTCCATCTTGTTCCGATTATAGCATTGAAGCATTAAAAACTTATGGTTTTTTTAAGGGTGGATATTTAAGTTTAAAAAGAATTCTTTCATGCCACCCTTTTAAAGAAGGTGGAATTGATCCCGTAAAAAAAGAAATAAAAGTTAAAAAATAATGGACTCTAAAAATACAATAGCGGCTATAGCTTTATCATCTGCTGTAATTGTTTTGTGGGCATTATTCTTTGTTCCAGAGAAATCAACAGTGGATCAAAACATTGTTGAAAAAGAAAAAATTGAACAAAGCGGTGATGCACCAAGTTTAGAGCAAAAGGAAACACAAATTACAATTTCACGAGATGATGCATTAAAAGAAAGTGAAAGAATTCAATTTGAAAATGATAATATTATAGGTTCAATATCATTAAAAGGTGCATCAATTGATGATTTAACTTTCAAAAATTATAAAGTAACCCTCGATAATGAACAAAGAGTAACTTTATTAGGACCTCGAAATATTAAGGAGGGATATCTAATAGATAGTGGTTTTGTTACTTCTGATAAAAATATTGATGTTCCTAACTCAGATACAATTTGGTCAATAGAAGGTAATAACAAACTCACAGACGGGTCTCCAATAAAACTATCATGGTCCAACGAACAGGGTCTAAAATTTGAAAAAATAATATCGTTAGATGATAAATATCTTTTTACTGTTAAACAAAAGATAATTAATGAGAGTAATAATAAATATGATTTTTACTCATATGGACAAATAATAAGAAATGAAATTCCGGAAATAATTGATTTTTTAATTCTTCATGAAGGACTCATTGCAACTTTGGATGATGAATTAATAGAGGAGGATTATGATGATGTTCAGGAAAAGAAGTTTACTAAAATAGCTAATAAAGGGTGGTTAGGGATAAGTGATAAATATTGGATTACTTCCTTAATACCACCAAAAGATAAAGAGTTTAAAACAACATTCGACTATAAAAATAAATTTAGAGCAAATTTTATTTCTACAGATCCTTTGGCATTAAATGAAAAAAGTTCAATTGAAGAAGAATTACAAATTATCGTTGCGGCAAAAAGAGTGGATGTGATAGACGGATATGCTGAAAAACTCAACATAGATAAATTTGATTTAGTTATTGATTGGGGATTTTTATACTTCATAACCAAGCCTCTATTTTATGGAATTGATTATTTCTTTAAACTACTTGGAAACTATGGTTTGGCAATTATAGCTATCACTATTTGTATTCGTTTAGTTTTTTTCCCATTAGCTAACTTTTCATTTAAAAGCATGGCAAAAATGAAAGTTCTTCAACCAGAAATGGTTCGCCTAAAAGAGTTGCATAAAAATGATAAAATGAAACTTCAACAAGAAATGATGGCTCTTTACAAAAAGGAAAAAGTAAACCCTATGTCAGGTTGTTTGCCAATTCTTGTTCAAATACCTGTATTTTTTGCATTATATAAAGTTTTGTTTGTCACTATTGAAATGAGACAAATGCCATTCTATGGATGGATTCATGATTTAAGTGAGAGAGATCCTACAAGTATATTTAATATTTTTGGTTTGTTGCCTTACGACGTTCCAAGTTTCTTGGTTATTGGGGCTTGGCCACTAGCAATGGGAGTTTCAATGTGGGTGCAACAAAAATTAAATCCCGCACCTACTGATCCAATGCAGGCTAAAATTTTTGCTTTCTTCCCGCTTTTCTTAACTGTAATACTCGCACCATTCCCAAGTGGGTTAGTTATTTACTGGACTGTTAATAATATTTTAACAATGGCTCAGCAAGTATTTATTATGAGAAGAACAACAGTCAAAACGACAACCTAAATTTTAATTTAAATAAATTAATGGACTTAAAAAAAATTCTTCCTGAAAACGGACCTCCAGTAAACGAGGTTAATAAATATATAGAAAAATATAAAAATGACTTGATAGTCATTAAATATGGAGGAAATGTTTTAATTGATAGAAATATCTTTGATAATTTTATTACTGATTTAAGTATTTTAAATAAATTAGGTCTTTCAGTTATTGTAGTTCATGGTGGAGGTCCAAGAATCAAGAGAGAGTTAGATAAATCTAATATTCAATCGAAATTTATAAGAGGGCTAAGAGTCACTGATGAAAAAATTATAAACATTGTTGAGTCAGTCTTAATAGATTTTAACAATGATATTGTTAGCTCTTTGGACAAAAAAAATACAGAAGCAGTTTCCATTCACACAAAAAAAGATAATATTATTGAAGTCGTACCAGAAGCAAAAGAACTGGGTTTTGTTGGCCTACCAAATAAGATCAATAACGATATTTTATTGAATATAATTCAACAAAATAAAATACCGATTATTTCACCATTAGGCTTAGATAAAAATAATCAAACACATAATATTAATGGTGATACTGCGGCAATGGCTGTAGCCAAATCTGTCAAATCAAGGAGATTACTATTGATGACAAATGTTGATGGTGTTTTAAATAAAGAAAAAAAACTCATAGATGAAATATCCTCATCAGAAATATTAGAGATGCTAAAAGACGAGACAATTACTGAAGGAATGATACCTAAAATAAGTGCTTGTCTAGATGCTGTTAATAATGGAGTTACAGCAGCAGGTATAATTAATGGTACAAAACAGCATTCTTGTTTATGGGAAATTTTCTCAGACAAGGGATCAGGTACATTAATAAGAAAATGAACTTAAAAGAAAAAAAATATCTGCTACTTGATCTTGATGGTGTTTGTTATGGAAAGCACAATAACTATTCTTTAGAGCGTGTATTTGGTCAAGTTTCAAAGAGGATGACTCAATTTATATCTGAAAAACTTAAAATTGATAAAGATAAAGCTAAAGAATTACAAACAAATTATTTCTATAAATATAATACATCATTAAGAGGATTAATGGTCCATAATGGAATATCACCAGATGAATTTTTATCTTACGTCCATGAAATTGATTTATCATTTATGAAAGAAGATAAAATTATGAGAAATGAGCTTAAACAATTAGATATGGAAAAATTTATCTTCACCAATGGTAGTGCTGAACATGCTGCTAATATTTTAACTCACTTGGGTGTGTATGATTTGTTTGGAAGAGATAAGGTTTTTGATATTAAAGACGCTGGTTATGTACCCAAACCAGAAGCAGAAACCTTCGACTTAATGGTAAAAAAATTTGGTATAAATCCAAAAGAGACTATTTACATTGAAGATATAGCTAAAAATTTAAGTATTGGTCACGAACGAGGTTGTACAACTGTTTGGTTAATTAATGATGAGCATTTTGGAAAAATGGATGCAGACAAAGATTTTATTTCACACAAAATTGAAAATCTGTCTTTATTTCTAAAAGAAATAAGGCTATTAAAAAGTAATTAATTATGTCTTTAGAAAAAATAATCAATGATGCTTGGGAAAATAAAGATCATGTGAACCAAAATTCTGATCAAAATTTAAAAGATGCTATTAACCAAGTTATTGCAGATTTAGATAGTGGTAAATCAAGAGTTGCTGAGAAAATAAATGGAGAATGGGTAACTCATCAGCACCTTAAGAAAGCTATAATGTTAAGTTTTAGAATTTACCCAATGGAAAATTTAAATGGTCCTTATAGTAGTTGGTATGATAAATCACATTTACTAAAAGGTAAAACTGCAGGATGGACCAAAATTGATCATGAAAAAGCAGGTTTTAGAATGGTTCCGAACTCACCGGTAAGAAAAGGTTCATTTGTCGGAAAAAATGCTGTTCTTATGCCATGTTATGTAAACATTGGAGCATATATTGACGAGGGAACAATGATAGATACTTTTGCAAGAGCCGGTAGTTGTTGTCAGATAGGTAAGAATTGCCATATTTCTGCAGGTTCGGGTGTTGGTGGAGTTCTAGAACCAGCGCAAGCTTTACCAACAATCATAGAGGATAATGTATTTCTTGGAGCGATGTCAGAGGTAGTTGAAGGTGTAATTGTTGGTGAAGGTTCAGTTTTAAGTATGGGTATGTATATTGGTCAATCAACTAAAATAGTTGAGAGAAAAACTGGGAAAATCACCTATGGTAAAATACCGCCTTATTCAGTTGTAGTTCCGGGCTCGTTGCCTGATAAAAATAATTCTTCTGCACCCTCCTTGTATTGTGCAGTAATAATTAAACAAGTTGATGAAAAAACAAGATCTAAAACTTCTATTAACGACCTCTTAAGAGACTAAAAATGAAAACTTTAAATGAGTTAAAATTAGCTAAAGAGCTAATCAGATTTCCTTCCATCACTCCAATTGATGCGGGAATAATGAAATTTTTAGAAAAAAAATTAAAAAAACTTGGTTTCAAAACAAAAATACTAGAATTTAAAGAAAAAGGATTTCAACCTGTGAAAAACTTATATGCAAGATTAGGATCTAAGGAGCCAAATTTTATGTTTGCAGGACATGTTGATATTGTCCCTCCAGGAAACATTAAGGATTGGACATTAAATCCGTTTAAACCATCTATCAAAAAAGGCCATTTAATTGGGAGAGGTGCAAATGATATGAAAAGCTCTGTTGCAGCTTTTGTGTCTGCTGTAAGTACCTTTTTATCAAAAAATGAAAAATTCAACGGGTCAATAAGTTTACTTATTACAGGAGATGAAGAAGGTGATGCGGTAAATGGCACCAAAAAAGTTGTAGATTATTTAAAAAAAAGAAAAGAGAAAATTAACTTTTGTCTTGTTGGTGAACCAACAAATCCAAATAAATTAGGCGAAATGATAAAGATTGGACGTAGGGGTAGTTTAACTGGTAAATTAAATATTTTTGGTCAGCAAGGCCATGTTGCATATCCTCATAGAGCTAATAATCCCTCAACTATAATTGTAAATATTTTAAAAGAATTAAAAGATATTAAATTTGATAGAGGATCAAAAAACTTCCAACCTACAAACTTAGAGGTTACAAAAATAAATATAAATAATAACGCTGATAATGTTATTCCGGCTATGGCTGAGGCAACATTTAATATAAGGTTTAATAATAAACATTCGTCAAATTCTATTAAAAATAGACTTAATAAAATTTTTAAAAAAATAACCAAGAAAAATAAATCAAAATTTAAAATTGATTATAGAGTTTCAGGCGAGGCATTTCTAACAAAGCCAAACGAAACAACACACATGATACAAAATATCATAAAAAAAGTTACCAAAATTAAACCAAAGCTATCTACTACAGGTGGAACCTCAGATTTAAGATTCATAAGAAAAATATCACCTGGATTAGAATTTGGGCTTGTTGGAAAAACAATGCATAAAGTTGATGAAGCTGTATCTTTAAAAGATTTAAAAAATCTTAAGAAAATTTATGAAAACATTTTAATAAATTATTTTAAATGAAAACAGCGATCATAAATTCCGACACCTATGAGAAACATAACACTGGCGATGGTCATCCTGAGCAGCCAAAAAGAGTAATTGCTATAAAAGAAAAATTAAAAAAAAGAAAAGACCTAATCTGGGATAAGCCAGATAATGTTCCTGATGATATATTGTCTATGACACATTCAAAAGACTATATAAATAATTTAAAAGATTCTTTTCCTCAAAAAGGCCTTAAGTTTCTAGATGGCGATACCGTTGTATCGCCTGAAAGTAAAAAAGCAGTTTTTGATGCTGCTGGTTCAACAATAAGAGCAATAGATGGAATAGAGAGTAAACAATTTAAAAATGCATTCTGTTTGGCTAGACCACCTGGGCACCATGCTGAAAAAAATAAAGCTATGGGATTTTGTTGTATATCAAACGCGGGAGTAGCAACAAACTATTTAGTGTCAAAATATAAATACAAAAGAATTGCCTGTGTAGATTTTGACGTGCACTGGGGTAATGGAAATTATGATGTCATGCGTAATAATAAAAATTCATTATATATTTCTACGCACCAATATCCTTTTTATCCTGGGGGTGGAACAGATAAAGATAAAGGAGACTTTAATAATTCATTGAATATCCCTTTGCCCGCTGGGACGAACTCAGAAGAATACTTTAATGCATTTGATAGGGTGTTAGAAAGATTAGTTCAATATAAACCAGATTTTCTCATATTTTCAGCAGGTTTTGATGCACATAAAGATGATCCATTAGCTCAATTTCAACTTAGTTCAAAAGATTTTTATGAAATTACTAAAAGAACATTAGCAGCTACCAATAAATTTACTGCGGGTAAAGTTGTTTCTATACTTGAAGGTGGATATGATTTAAATGCTTTAGCAGAAAGCGCTAACGAACATGTTAATGCATTGGTAGAATTCAATTGATTAATATCTAACCCATCATAAGTCGACTCCATGAAACTATATAAAATAAGAAAATCAAAAATTGATAATAAAGGTCGTGGACTTTATGCTACTAAAAATATCAAAGAAGGTACAAAAATTATTAATTACTTAGGAAAAATTATTACAAATAAAGAAGTTGAAGAGTCAGACAAATATGACAATAAAAAACCTATTTATCTATTTACTCTAAATAAAAGATTTACTTTGGACGGTGATTTTTCATTTAACATTGCTGGATTAGTAAATCATAGTTGTGATGCGAACGCACGATATGATGGTAAGGGTTTAAAAATTTGGATAACAGCTGATAGAGATATTAAGAAAGGCGAAGAGATAACTTGTGATTATGGTTTTAGTTTTGATAAAGAAGATTACAAGCAATTTCCTTGTAAATGTAAATCAAAAAATTGTTGTGGTTTTATAATTCGTGAGGAAAGTAGATGGCGAATAAAACGTAAATTTGCGATGAGTAATAAAAAAAAATTAATAAATAACTCTCGTTAAATAGAGACCTTGAGGTGGTGCAGGTGGAGCACATAATTCTCTTTTTTTAGACTGCATTACATTTACAAATCTTTTTAATGTCCATTTTTCTTCCCCAACATATTTTAAACAACCAACCATAGACCGAACTTGTTGTTGTAAGAAAGATTGAGATCTGAATTCTATTTCAATCTTATTTTTTGTAGATCTAATTTTTACAGATTTCATAGTCTTTATTGGACTTTTAGCCCTACAACTCGATTTTCTAAAAGTACTGAAATCTTTAGTACCAATCAATTTTCTTGCAGCGCCTTTCATCAATTTTAAATCAAGATCTTTTATAATATGCCAGCCTCTATTTTTATCTAAAACTGGTCCACTAATCCGATTAATAATCACATAATTATAAACTCTCATTTTAGCTGAAAATCTAGCATGAAAATTATTACCTCTTTTTGTAATTTTAAGTATTGCTATTCCATCTTTATTTAAAAAATGATTGATTGATTTTAAAAACCTATCAATTTTGATAATTTTATTTTTACAATCAAAATGTGCTGACTGTTCTTTGGCATGTACACCAACATCTAATCTTCCAGCCCCATATATTATAATTTTTTCTTTTAAAAGTTTTGAAATTTTCTCTTGTAATAACCCCTGGACAGTTTTTCCTTTTTTTTGAATTTGCCACCCCCTAAAATTAGTGCCCTCATATTCAATTAATATTTGATACCTAAACATTTGATAACTTTGAGCCCTTTTTAATTTGAGAGCCCAACATGAATTCGCTTATTTTTTGTGGTCTTTTTCCTTGTCTTTGAATTTCAAGAATCTTAATAGATTGGTTTTTATTACATGCTACTTCCAGCTGATTTGAAATTATTTCTCCAACTTGACCTATGCCATTACCAATTTCGGCTTTCAAAATTTTATATCTTTCGCCATTAAAACTAAAAGAAGCACCTGGGGAGGGAAATAATCCATTTATTTTTCCAATTATTTTAGAGGCATCCTCGTCCCAATCAATCCGTGACTCCTCCTTATCAATTTTTTTTGCATAAGTAGCTTTTGAATGATCCTGATCAATAAACTTCGCCTTATCTTCAAGTATATCATCCACATTATCTAAAATTTTTTCAGCAGCTAAAGCGGATAGTTTTTCTGAAATTTCTTGAGCATTTTGGTTTTGATCTATTTTGATTTTATAAATATTACTAACTGGTCCGCTATCCAATTCTTTTTTGATCTTCATAATACTTATGCCCGTTTCAGGATCTAAATTCATAATTGATCTCTGGATTGGCGCTGCGCCTCGCCAACTTGGAAGAATTGAGGCGTGAATATTTACAAAACCTTTTTTAGTTAGGTTTAAAAAATTTTCAGGAATTATTTGTCCATATGCACACACTATTGCAAGATCGGCATTTAATTCTTTTAAAAATTCATACTCCTCATGATTATCTTTAAGTGTCTTGGGTGTTCTATAATCTATATTTAAAGTTTCAGAGATACCCTGAATCGGACTTTTGTTAATTTTTTGTCCTCTATGAGATTTTTGCGGTGGTTGAGTAAAAACCACAGAAATATTATAACCATTTTGATATAGAGATTTTAAGATAGGAACACAAAATATTGGTGTACCCATAAAGATAATCTTATTTGCCATCTTTAAACTACTATTCTGTCTGGATTTTTTTTAATTTTTGAAATTTTTTTTATAATAAAATCTTTCTTTAATTTTGATAAATGGTCAATAATTAATTTTCCATCTAAATGATTTATTTCATGTTGAATACAAGTAGATAAAAGCCCATCACATTTAAGATTTTTCTTCTCTCCCTTTTCGTCAATATATTCCACCTCACAAATTTTTGGTCTCTCAATTTCTATAAAAGTTTCAGGTATTGATAGACAACCCTCTTCGTACACCGATGTCTCTTCGCTTAAGTTTTTTATTACAGGATTGATTAATGCTATTGGTTGATTTTCTTCATCCTTATTTGAAACGTCAACAACTAAAACTCTTTTTAGTATACCTACTTGAACTGCAGCAAGACCAATTCCGTTGGAGTGGTACATTGTTTCAAATAAGTCTTTAATTAATTTTTTTTCATTTATTCCAACTTTTTCAATTGGATCGGATATTTTTTTTAATATTTCATCTGGAACAGTAACAATTTCTTTAAGCATAATAAATAATTAAACTAATTTTTAAACTTTTAAAGGAAGAACTTTAAGCAATATCTTATTTCTCATCCAATCAATATTAAGCTTATTGAGAGCTGTTATTATAAAATAAATTGTATCTTCATCTATTCTGTCAATTTCATCTTGTCCAATCACTTCAGCAATTCTCAAAAGTGCTAAACCAGTTTCACTATTATTAATCATAATTTGTATGTCTGTAGGAATTTCATTTTCATCAATTTGATACAAATCATCATATTTTTCTGAAATTTCAATTCCATCATATTTCAACGACTCTAAAAATATAATATCTTTTTTAGATAGAAAATATTTTTTGTTTTTTTTTATCTTTTTTAAAAAATTATTTGTGTCTTTAGAAATTTTGGAACTAGCATAATCACCGTTAAAGTAATTAACTAGTTTTGATTGATGCATTATATCATTGTTAAACTTTATCTTTTTATCTTCATCCTTTTCAATTTGAATATTTGTATAATAAAAACTTGTTAAATTATCTGGTATATCTACTGGATTAATTTTCTCGAGAAAGATTTTCAATTCTAAATCAAACGCTTTGTCTAAATCATCATCTTTAAAGGAATTTTTTAATACTCTTAATAACTTTAATTTTTCTACCATTTCTGACTCGAGTAAAATTTTCTGATAAATTAGAGCCCTCCCTTCAATTTTAGAGAGTTTTTTATATTCATTTTGAGCATTGAGAAGTTGATTAAAATTAAATTGGAATCTTTTATATAAATTAAATAATTCTTTTTCTGGATAATTTTTATCATGAACAGCTTTTTCTATAGTTCCTATTTTCTCAATTTCTGAAACATCAATTTGTTTAAATGAACTTAGTAAATTTGCAGATGAAAGATATTTCCAAATAATTTTTTTAGTTTTATCGTTAGGTTCGAAATTAAAATTAGGATTTGTTTGATGAGCTAAGTAAAAATCAAATATTGATTTTTCAGATACTGAATCATCTATTTTTTTTGTGTATTTTAGTAAATAATTTATTTTTTTTTCAAAATATTCATCTTTAAAGCCTGTTTCTTTTTTTAAATCTAAAATTAATTGTGCTTTCTCTTTTTTATTATTTTTAATCAAACAATAGATGTTAAATTTGGATAAATACTCGTCTGTAATTAATTCATTATTTTTTGAAAAAACACTGCAAGCTTTGTCAATTTTTGAATTAGAGAGATGTTCATCCACAAGATGTTTTGTGAGTTCTGGATGTAAATTAATTATTTGATTTTGAATTAAATATTCTTCGATTAAATCTAGGTTTGAGTTTTTTATTAACCAATCTGACTTTAATTTTAGAAATTCATCATCTGATATATTTTTTTTGGGACTATGAGCATTAATTAAGAGTGAAGTATTAATGATTTCAATTGCATCATTAGAAAGATCCATCTTATTTAGTTTTGTAAGCAAATTTTCTAATTGGTCTCCATCTGAATTAGCCCACATATCTACATTGAGACCATAGTCTTCAGGGTCATATAATCCGATTATTTTAATTTCTTTTGTATCAAACTTTTCATCAAGATTAATAATTGATTTTTGATTTTGATTTTGCATTCCAAATACACTTGGCTCGATACTATCTTGTAATATATTTTCCCCATTTGAGATTTCTGAATTGTTGGTTGTATTTTTTTCTTCAATTTCTTTTTTATCTATATTCCAAATATCAACTGGTTTTTCTTCTGCATAAGCAATAGAAGTGAAAAATAAAAAAAATAAAATTAAAAAATTTTTTTTATTTAACAATTTTAAAATTTTCATTAGGAATAGTTTTGTCTATATCTTTTTTAGGAGCTGGAAAATCAATCTTGTTCAGTAAAAAAATAATTAAAAAAAAGACAAGCAAAAGTAAAACTAATTTAGTTACAATACCCACAATACTTCGGCTTGAACTTGTTTTTTTTATAAATTGCATATACTTTTAACTAATTTCAAATTAAGACATATTTGTGGTTTTTCAATAAAGAAAATTATGAAATCTAATAGAAATATTGTTTTTTTAGGTATGATGGGATCTGGTAAAACATCTATCGGATTTTTAGTTTCAAAAAAACTAAAATTAGATTTTTATGATGTTGACCATTACATAGAAAATAAGCTTAAAATGAAAATTTCAAATATATTCAAAAACAAAGGTGAAAAATTTTTCAGAGAATATGAGGAAAAAATTACTTTAGAACTCATGAAAATTAAAGGAATAGTAGTGTCTCTAGGTGGTGGTGCTTTTTTAAATAAGAATATAAGAAACGAGGTTTTAAAGAACCACATATCTTTTTGGCTTAAAACTAATGATGATATTTTAATCCAAAGAATTAGAAAAAGTGCTAAAAGACCATTAGCTTATAATGTTTCTAATAGTGATCTACAAAATATGATAAAAAATCGTAATAAATATTATGCAAAAGCGCAAAATAAAATTGATTGTCACAATAAAACTAAAAAAGAAATTGTAGATAAAATTTTAGATATTATATGAAACCAATTAAATTGATAATTAAGACTAATTCTGAAAAATATCCAATATTTATTGGAAAAAATCTTATTACAAAAATATCAAGTTTGATGATCAATAATTCCATTAAATCAAAAAAATGTTTATTGGTAGTTGACAGAAAAGTTCCTAAAAAATTTATTTCTGAAATTAAAAAAAAACTACGAAATAAAAAAATATTTTTATTCAATTTTAATGCCAACGAAAAAAATAAGAACCAAACTACTATTAATTCAATTTTAGAAATTTTACTGAATAAAAATTTTTCTAGAGAGGATAGTTTATTAGCAATTGGGGGAGGTATAACTGGAGACGTTGGTGGTTTTGCTGCAAGTTTATTTAAAAGAGGATTACATTTTATAAATATTCCCACAACTCTTTTGGCTCAAGTAGACTCATCGATTGGTGGCAAAACAGGAGTAAATTCTAAGTATGGAAAAAATCTCATTGGTAGCTTCTATCAGCCCAAATTAGTCATAAGTGACATAGATACTTTAAAAACACTTAATAGAAGAGAAATTGTTTGTGGGTATGGTGAAATTCTAAAACACTCTATAATCTCTAAAAAAAAATTCTTTAAATATTTAGATCAGAATTTTGATAACGTTATTAAACTTAAATCTCCTTATATAGAAAAGGCGATATTTGAGAGTTGTAAAATCAAAAAAGATGTAGTTGAAAAAGATGAAAAAGAAAGCAACTTAAGAAAAAAATTAAATTTTGGTCACACTTTTGGTCACTCATTTGAAGCTTCATTAGGATATTCTAAAAGATTAAATCATGGTGAAGCTGTCATTTTAGGAATGATGATGGCTGTAAAATTTAGCAATAAGAATAAATTCTTAAATATCAATGATTATAAATTGATTTCTGATCATTATAAAAATTCAAAATTACCCTCGGATATTAAAAAATATTTTAAAAGTAAAGATCTTGATAAAATTATTAAATTTATGAAAACCGATAAAAAAAATAATTCTGATAAAATAAAGTTGGTATTATTAAAGAAAATGGGACAAACAATTTTAAATCAAGAATACTCAGTAAAAAATTTAAATGGATTCTTAAAAAATGAATTAATTGATTAAAATTTGTATGGAATGAATATATTTTTTTAATTCTTCATTTAAAATTTTGTAAATCTTTTTATCACTATCAATTCTTTTCATTTGCTTAAGTTCCTTTGATACTAAAGAAATTTTAAGATGAAATTTACCTGCCTGGTTTTCAACGTGATTTTTATGGAGAAAAGATTTATCTTCAACTAATATACTCTCCAAAGCAATTTGATTTTGTAATTTTTTTTTTACGATTGCAATTAAATCATTTATATTCATAAATGTAATTATATTATCATGAAAAATATTTGCGACTGGAATAATTGTAAAGAAATTGGTGAATATAAAGCGCCTGTTGAAAAGGATAATAGTAAAAAATATAGGATGTTATGTTTAGAACACGTTAAAGAATTTAATAAAAATTGGAATTATTTTTCCGGTATGAATGATAATCAAGTAATTAATTTTTTAAAGTCAGATATGATTTGGCATAAACCTACTCAAAGTTTTAGTTCGTCTGATAATTTTTTTAAAGTTTTATGGAATAACACTTTAAAAGATGAAATGGATAATGATAAATTTAAAAGTGAGTTCAATCATATGCGTCAATTTAAATTTGACCATAAAGATATTAAAGCCTTTGGGATATTGGGTGTTTCTGTAGGTTTAAAATGGCAAAAAGTTCAAGAAAAATTCAAAACACTTGTCAAAAAATTTCACCCTGATATGAATGCCGGAAATAAAAAATATGAAGAAAAACTAAAGTTAATTACTTTAGCATACACGCAGCTAAAAAATACATATAGGAAAAAAATTGACACCCAATCTTAACATTCAGCCAGATATTAAAATTTCATTAAAACAATCATTTGGGATTGATTCTGAGATGGAAGTAGACGCATTCTCTGAAAAAAGCGAATATGTTCCAGAAATAGATAAAAATTATAAATTTGATAGGGATACTACACTTGCAATTGTCTCTGGATTTGCACACAATAAAAGAGTTCTAGTACAAGGTTATCATGGTACAGGAAAATCTACACATATAGAACAAATTGCTGCTAGATTAAATTGGCCCTGTATAAGAGTAAACTTAGATAGCCACATCAGCAGAATAGATCTGATTGGTAAAGATGCAATCGTCCTTAAAGAAGGAAAACAGGTTACACAATTTAATGAAGGTATTCTACCATGGTCAATTCAAAATCCAGTAGCTTTAGTTTTTGATGAGTATGATGCTGGAAGACCTGATGTAATGTTTGTTATTCAAAGAGTTCTTGAAGCCGAGGGTAACTTTACTCTCTTAGACAAGAATAAGGTCATAAAACAAAATAAATTTTTTAGATTATTTGCTACATCAAATACAGTCGGTTTGGGAGATACCACTGGACTTTATCATGGAACACAACAAATCAATCAAGGTCAAATGGATAGATGGAATATTGTAACGACACTTAATTACCTTAGCCTAGATAAAGAAATGGATATTATATTAGCGAAAAACAAATCTTTGAATAATCCCAAAGGTAAAGAAAAAGTATCAAATATGATAAAAGTTGCATCATTAACTCGAAAAGGATTTATAGCTGGTGACATAAGTACTGTAATGAGTCCAAGAACTGTATTGCATTGGGCTGAAAATGCAGAAATTTTTAAAGATGTAGGATATGCATTTAGAGTCACTTTTCTAAATAAATGTGATGAAATTGAAAAAAATACAATTGCTGAATACTATCAAAGATGTTTCGGAGAAGAACTACCAGAGTCACTCGCAAATATTCAAATTTAAATGAAAAATAATAAGGCTGAAAACTTAAGAGAAAAACTTAAGCAAGCTTTAACTTCAACAGCTAGAGTGATTTCTGATGATATTCATCTTAAAACTATTGATGAAAAAAATAAAAAAGATTTGAATTTTGTTGATATTGAAAATCTTAACTCAAAAAGAGATTTTATTAAAGCTAGAGCAGAGTCTGACTCATCTGCTTTAAAAAAAAAATTTTCAAATGATGAGATTTATAAAAAGAATTTACCTTTAAATTCTTCATATAAGTCTCTTTATTCTATCGCAGAAAAAGTAAGATATGAATGCCTCGGCTCAGAAATGTTGAAAGGTATAGCAAAAAATCTTAAGGAAAATTATGATCAAATAATCCAATTAAAAAGAAAAGACCAATTAAATTCAAAAGAAGATGTTCCAGTAGTGGAAGCTTTTGAATTATATATGTTAAAGAAATTTCTAAACGTCGAATTAAATGACTTAACCAATAATATGTTAAATTTTTGGGAAAAAGACTTCGATAAAGTAATGAATAAACACATTGAATTTTTAAAAGAAAACTTAGAATATCAAAATGAATATTCTTCAAAGTTTTCAGAAATATTACAAGAAATGGATATTTTTAAAAATGAGGATAATGAAGAAACCAAGGAAGAAAACCAAAATGATGGTCAAAATAATCCTTCTAATGATGACCAAGACAACAATTCAGATGATGCTAGAGATGAAAATAACAATGAAGAGACTGAAGCGAGCTTAGAATCTGAATATGACATAGATGAATATAAACTTGATGAGCAACTTATTGATAGTGAATCTGATCAAAAAAATAATGAACAAGTTATACAAAAAAAATCAATTAATGATTTAAATACAGACTATAAAATCTTCACAACCCAGTTTGATGAAATAACAAAAGCAGAAAATTTAGAAAACTCTGATGAAGCTTCAAAATTAAGAAAAACTTTAGATCAACAATTAATAGGTTTTCAAGATGTCATTACCAAACTCGCAAACAAGCTTCAAAGACAATTGTTAGCAAAACAAAATAGGGCTTGGGAGTTTGATTTAGAGGAAGGGTTATTGGATAGTTCAAAACTACCAAGAATAATTATGGACCCTTATAATTCATTATCATTTAAAAAAGAGAAGGATTTAGATTTTAAAGACACAGTAGTTACTCTTCTAATTGATAACTCAGGATCCATGAGAGGTAGACCAATAACGATTGCTGCAATTTGTGCGGATATCTTATCAAGAACCTTGGAAAGATGTTCTGTCAAAGTTGAAATATTAGGTTTCACAACTAAAAATTGGAAAGGTGGAAAAAGTAGAGAATTTTGGAATAAAGAGGGTAAACCAAAAACACCGGGGAGATTAAATGATTTAAGACACATAATTTATAAAGGGGCTGACACACATTGGCGACAATGTAAAAATAATCTTGGTTTAATGTTAAAAGAGGGATTATTAAAAGAGAATATTGATGGAGAAGCAATTTCTTGGGCATTTAATCGATTAAAAAAAAGAAAAGAAGAAAGAAAAATATTAATGGTAATTTCTGATGGTGCACCAGTTGATGACTCAACTCTTTCAGTGAACTCTGGTGATTTTCTTGAGAAACATTTAAAAAAAATTGTAAAATTTATAGAGGAAAAAACCGAGACAGAAATTTTAGCAATAGGAATAGGTCATGACGTATCAAGATACTACAATCGCGCGATAAAAATTACAGATGTCAATGAATTGGGAGATGTCATGATTTCTCAATTGAGTGAACTTTTTAAAAGTAAAAAAAATTTACATTAAAGATTGAACAAATCTTTATTTTTCCACTTTATTGTCACTTCAGCTCCACTTCTTGTTTGAGAATTCCAACAATTAACAATGGCAAAATTTTTTTCTAGTAAAGTCTTTCCTATAAATAATCCTAAACCTAATCCACTATTTTTATCAGTTGATTTGAGATAAGGTTCTCCAATTTTTGATAAAATATCGCTTGGATATCCATCACCATCATCTTCAATGGTAATTTCAGTAAAGTTATTATCGCTTTTCAAATTTATAAAAACTTTGCTTTTACTAAACTTATTTGCATTACCTATAAAATTTCTTAAGCCATAAACAATTTCAATCGATTTATAAATTTTTTTTGAATTAAGATCTTGCTCTAAATTAAGACTAAATTGTTTTTTACTTGTTTCCTTAAATGATGAAATAATTTGTCTTAAATAATCTCTCATTGATAAGTCCTCATCAATAAATTCATCCTCCTGATCAGGATTTAAGGACAATTTTTTTAGTATTTCATTACATCTTTCAACCTGACTTGCTAAGAGTTCAATATCTTGAGAAACATCTTTTTGGTCCTTTAATTGTTTTGATAATTCCTGGGTAATTAGCTTTATTGTTGATAAGGGCGTCCCTAATGAATGTGCAGCAGCAGCAGCTTGTCCACCCAAAGATAACATCTCATGCTCTTTAGCCATTATTTCTTCCATTTTATTCAAAGCATCTTTTCTTAACTTACTCTCTGCTCCGAATATAATTGCAAAATAATTTAAAAAAAATAGAGCTATTATTAAGGCTAAAGGTATTGCGTAGATATAATAGTTATTAACATGAAAATGATCATTCAAAGGTTTGGGTAAATCTTTTGAAATAAAAGTTAACCCCAAAATAGATAGGGTAGTTAATAATACTAACAATGAATTAGTTCTAAAACTTAAATTTGAAGAAGCAAAAACACTAGGTATTATTAAAAAGATGATAAATGGATTTTTAACACCTCCAGTCAAATAAATAAGTCCACATAATTGAATTATATCAATTAATAGATGAATAAACGCCGACCTATCTGTTAATTGCGTTTTTTTGTAAATAAAAATTAAATATAAATTACCAATTACTCCAATAGAAATAAATAAATTTGCGAGAATAAAGTTGAAGTCAAAATTAAAATAGAAATATACAAGATATACTGATATCAATTGGCCTATAATACCAATCCACCTTAAATTTATGTAAATTGACTTTTTTAAAGAATATTGTTTTGAAGTTTCAAAAAACTTCATTTTTAAACATCTAAATTTTGTACATTTATTGCATTAGATACTATAAAGTCTTTCCTTAGAGAAACATCATTTCCCATGAGTGTATGAATCAATACCTGATCTTTTTTTAAATCTTTTGAGTACTGCACTTGCAATAAGTTTCTTGTTTCTGGGTTTAAAGTTGTACTCCATAATTCCTCTGGATTCATTTCACCTAAACCTTTAAACCTTTGAATGTTTAATTTTGACTTTTCAGTTTCCATAAATCTATCAAAATCTTTTGATCCTTTTTTAATTTTTTTAAACTCCTTATTGTTATTAATAATATATTGTTCAAGTTCTTTTTCATCTTTGATATAAATTCCTTTTGACCCTTTGTTGATCTTAAATAATGGCGGCTGTGCCAAATAAACATGCCCATTTTCGATGAGTTTATTAAATGGTTTGTTGTTAAAAAAGGTTAATAATAAAGCTCTAATGTGTGATCCATCAACATCTGCGTCCGTCATAATTATCACTTTACCGTACCTTAGATCTTTTAAGTCTATCTCTTGAGATTTTGGATCTAATCCTAAAGCATTTATCAATGTCAAAATTTCATTTGATGAAATCATCTTTGATAAAGCTTTTGTCCTATGATCTGAACCATTACTACTATTGCCATTTTTCTGACGATCGTTGGAATCTACGTATGTGTTGAGAATTTTCCCTCTCAAAGGCAATACAGCTTGATTAGCTCTATTTCTGCCTTGTTTTGCTGATCCACCAGCGGAATCTCCCTCCACAATAAACAATTCTGTTCCCTCTTGTTTACCAATTTGACAATCAGCTAACTTTCCAGGAAGCCCACTTAACTCAAGAGCGCCTTTCCTTCTTACACTTTCTCTTGCTTTTCGAGCAACATCTCTAGCTAACGCAGCTTGAATAATCTTTGCTAAAATAACTTTAGCAATAGATGGATTTTGATCAAACCATATAGAAAGTTTTTCATTAACGATATTTTCAACTATCATTCGCACCTCTGAAGATACAAGCTTATCTTTAGTTTGAGATGAAAATTTGGGATCAGGGATTTTTGCTGATAATACACAAGTTAATCCCTCTTTAATATCGTCACCTGAAATAGTAAATTTATTTTTTTTCAAGAGGTTATGTTCGTTCGCATATTTATTAACAACTCTTGTCAGGGCACTTCTAAAACCAAGCAAATGTGTTCCACCATCTTTTTGATGGATATTATTTGTATATGGGAATACATCTTCGCTATAGGAAGCATTCCATTTGAGAGAGCACTCTATTTCTACATTTTGTTTTTTACCCTCTAAATAAATGGGCTTTTTAAATAAATCATTTCCATTTTTATTCTGTAATTTTTCTCTTTTTTCGTCTAAAAAATTAACAAACTCTATTACACCCCCATCAAATTTAAAAATGGTTTTCTTTTCCTTTTTATTTGTAAGGTCTGAGAATGTAATTTTTACACCTTTATTCAAAAAAGCTAATTCTCTCATTCTTTTTATAAGCGTATTTGAATTAAATTTGATTGATGAAAAAATTTCCTTTGAAGGTAAAAATGTTATCTGGGTACCAGTCTCTTTAGATTTCCCAATTTTCTTCAGTGGCGACTTAGCGTCTCCCTCTTTAAACTCAATGAAATATTTTTGGCCATCTCTATGGATTTCTAATTGTAATTTTGCTGAAAGAGCATTAACAACAGATACTCCAACGCCGTGCAGACCCCCTGATACTTTGTATGACTCATGATCAAATTTACCTCCAGCATGAAGTTGAGTCATTATCACCTCAGCTGCAGATTTCTTTTCTCCTTTATGGATATCTATTGGAATACCTCTACCATCATCTTTTACAGTAATGGTACCATCAGCATTCATCATAACATCAATATTTTTACAATAACCCGCCAATGCTTCGTCTATTGAGTTATCGACAACTTCATAAACCATGTGATGTAGACCTGTGCCATCATCGGTATCTCCAATATACATCCCAGGTCTTTTCCTTACTGCTTCTAAACCTTTAAGAACTTTAATCGAATCTGCTTGATATTTGTTTAAACTTGTCATTTTTTATTTTTCGGAAATTTAAATCATATCATTTTTTACATTAAATTGCTCATTTTATAATTTTATCAATTAGTAAAAAATATCATATTGACCGCATAAAATATAGATTATTTGTGGTGGAGAGAATGGGATTCGAACCCATGAAAGAGTTGCCCCTTTACACGCTTTCCAAGCGTGCGCCTTAAACCACTCGGCCACCTCTCCTATAAAATCTCACTAACAACAATTTTGGAAAATGCGTCTATAAAATCTTTTTTTTTGGGTAAAATATTTTGTTTCATCTCTTTTTGAATAGAATTGTAGTTTTTTTTAATTAAATTTAAAATTTTAAAAAAACTTTCTGCATTCCTTTCAGACACGAATACTCCTTTTTTATTTCCAACAATATGTTCAATATCTCTAAAAATTATAACAGGTCTTAGTCTAGATAATGCCTCTAATAATACCATAGGATGCCCCTCCGTAAATGATGGAAGAATAAATATATCACATTCATCATAAAAATTGATTAACTTTTGTTGGTCTGACTCAATGGGGTACATCTTAATTTTATTATATTTTAACTTTTTACGATTTTTATCAGAACCAACTATTGTGAGAAATATATTACTATTTAGAGATAACAAAAGATTATCAAGAGAATATATACCTTTTTCTACTTTTACTCTTCCAACATATAATAATTTAAATTTATCAATATTTTTTTCAAAAGTGTTTTTATTCCAATTTTCATCGAGTTCAGATGGCTCAACGACAAACCCTTTTTTTCCCATTAAAATATGTTTACGGCAACTTATTAGAATACTTTTTTTTGAAATATAATTGAACATAATATTATAAATTTTTGACCCTATCGAACCAATTATTTTTTTATATTCTTCGTGACCATTACTTCTTAAATATGTAAAAATTTTTTTTTTAAAAAAACTTAATATACAAGCTGATAAAAAGGTTAATGGAGTAATTGATAAAATTAAGTAAACTGAATTGTTTTCATTTCTTTCTTTAAAAATTCTTAGAATATAAGAGAAAACATTAGAACAAGCATTTATGTTTTTTGTTTCAAGTTGATGAGCCTGTTTAATTTGACTTTTTCTACCTATAATTTCAATTTTAAAATTATTTTTTAATTCATCTGGTAAGGACTTTTCCGCAACATTATCACAACTAAAATTACCATCTAGATTAAAAAATTTTTCATTAGTAATGATTACCATTTTTTTACTCATTAAAAATTAATTATCCCACATTTGTTTCCAATAATTCTGTATTTATAAGAGTTCGATTTTACAAATTCATTAAAAGCTTGATAAGCTCCATCCCACATATTATTATCTTTTACGTCATCGACCATTATTATTCCTCCTGGAACCATGCACTCTTTTAAATTATTAAGTGCTATCAGCGTTGGTTTGTAGAGATCGACATCTAAGATAACGAGCTTAATTGGAGAGATAGATTTAAAATCAAATTTTTTAACATCAGTTTTTATTGGTTTAGCAAAATCAAATTTTGCAAAATTTTTTTTCCATTTTTTAAAATTATTATAACTAAATCCCATTAAATCTTTTTTATTTTTTTTTCTATTTTTTATTTCAAATTCAATATCTTCCTTTTCAAAAGATGTAAAAGTATCTATGCAATACAACTTTTCATCATAATTCTGTATTTCTAAATGTTCACAGATAAATCTTGAGGTCATGCCACGTGCTACACCGATTTCACATATTGATCCTTTTAAGCCCTTAATTTTTTCTATTGAAACAATTATTTCAGAAAGTTGAATTGGTTCTAAATTGTAAGAATAACTTGGAGCTCCAAAGGGAGTGTTATTAAAAATAAATTTCTTTATAGTTTCTATTATAATTTTTTTCATTTAAAATTTACTTAACTTTTTTCCTTACAACTAGATTATTTTGAAAATATTCAATTATCAAATAGTCAGAATATAAAGACAAAAATTTTTCAATACCTTCATATGATTGTAAAATTCTATTATCATCATGTTGCAAAAAATCATCAAAGAATATAAGTCCATTAACTTTTAGGATCTTAAATGCTTCAATTGCATCAGACAAAATATCTTCACCATTGTGAGATCCATCGATATAAATGAAATCAAAATGAACATTTTCCTTTAACAATCTTCTCATTGAGATAACTGAATCATCTTTCATTTTCTTAAAATGAAAATCAGAAAGATTTTGATCAAAAACTTTTTCTATTAACCCAAAATTACGCGAAAGTGATTTACTATTAGGATTTGGCATATCCCATATATCTAAAAAAAAGGCGTTTACAGATTTGTATTCGGATAAAACGTAAAATGAAGATAATCCCTCGTAACAACCTACTTCTAAATAATCAAATTTTAAACTCTTATTTTTTGGTAAAAAAAAAGTAAAGACTTCAAAATTATTCAGAAACCATTTTTGTGAAAAATTTTTTTGATTTATTTTTTGCTCAAATACTCTTTTTTGATCAGCATAGTCTTTTTTACATCTTTTTTTTATTATCTTAGATTTATAGTAATATAAAAAATATTTTAACTTCAAAAAAAACATAATAATCAATATATTCAAAAAACATTAAAAATAAAATGATACTTGTAACAGGATGTACTGGGTATATAGGTTTTCACATTTGTGAGATTTTGGAATTAAAAAGAATACCTTATTTTGGAATTGATAACTTTTCTAGATCACATTCAAAAAATATCATCAATAAAAAAAGGTTTTTAAAAACAAATATAAACTCAAAAATCATTTCATCATTAATCTCTAACAAAAAGATTCATACAGTTATACACGCTGCAGCTTTAAGCTTCCCACCAGAGTCAGAAAAAAACCAAAAAATTTATTTTGAGAATAATATTAAAAAAACAAAAACCTTAATAGATCTATGTGTCAAAAAAAAAATTAAAAAATTTATTTTCTTATCAAGTTCTAATGTATATAATTTTAATTCTAATAATGTTAAGGCAGCATCTGAAAGTCAAAAAAATATGCCTACAAACTATTATGGTAAGACGAAATCTATAATTGAAAAATATTTAAAAGATAAATTTGAAATCTGCTACATATTAAGATTATTTAATATAGCTGGTTATATGAATAAAAAAGAATTTTTTGAATTTAAAAATAAATTTAGAAGAATTATGCCAGTAATAACTGAAGCATCTAGAAAAAAATTGCTGTTTAAAATAAATCTTGTGAAAAAAAAAGGAAGGTTAATCTATCCAGGAAGAGACTTTGTACACATAAAAGACTTTTTAAGTATTATCCTAAAAATTTTAAAAAGAAGGAGCATGGGTTCATATATTATGAATGTAGGGAGTGGAAAATTAGTATATTTGGATAAAATAATCAAAATCTTTGAAAAACAAATGAATAAAAAAATTTTTTATAAAAAAAAATTGTATGAACTGGGTAACTATAACTATACTTTAAGCAACAATTATAAATTAAGAAAAATATTAGGTTTCAATTTTAAATTTAGTATTAACGAAATTGTTAAAAGCTGTATTAAAAAAAAAGTTATATAATCCAATCTCTATAAAAACTTTGATTTTTTATCAAATATTTTGGGAAAAATTGTTCACTGAACTCCAATTTGGAAAATTTGATATTTCTTCCAAATAAATCTTTATTTTCTTTTACTCTACTTTTTATTGTATCTAAATTGCTATTTTCAAGAGTATCCAATTCAGAATGTGTCCATGCTTTAATCTTTTTCTGAATATCCTCCTCAGACATTAAGTATGAAAAATGCCAGCCAGCTTTATTTAACACTTTTATTTTTTTAAATTTATCAAATCTAAAAAAGCTATATTTCAAATTTTTTTTAGCAATGAGTCTTAACCAACTAAACGATTTCAAATTTTTAAATTTTGAAACACGACTACCTTCCCAAACATTTTTATACTGTTCTGACAACAAGTTTAATTTATAATAAAAACAATATTGTTCACAAATTGCTATATTATTACCAATACTCGATAAATCACTTATGACATTGGGATTAATGATTTCATCGGCATCTGAATATATTATTAAGTCATCTGGCTGAGTATTTTTTAATCCATTCATTAGAAAATTTCTTTGATAATCTTGCCTTTCCCAAATTCCCAGACTTTTAGGAAAATTATCAATTTTTAAATAGATGATTTTGTGACCAAAATTTTCGAATTTTTTATGATCAAAAAGATATCCTTTTATTTTGCCTCTATGATCATAATAAGACTCACAAATTACAAAGTAGTCTACATATTTATCTAATATATTAAATCTTATTTCAGTTAATAAATTTTCATTGAAAAATATAAAACAATCGTAAATTTTCATTTAGTACCTTTTATTTTTAAAACTCCTATAAATGCTTCTTGTGGGATCTCAACTCTTCCAAATTGTTTAGATCTTGCTTTTCCCTTTTTTTGTTTTTCTAAAAGTTTTCTTTTTCTATCTGTTGCTCCACCACCATGAATCTTTGTCAGTACATCTTTCTTAAAACCTTTAATTGTTTCTCTCGCAATAATTTTACCACCAATTGCAGCTTGGACTGGGATCATAAAATTATGCCTAGGTATCAAATCTTTTAATTTTTCGCAAACTTCTCTTCCAGTTTTTTGAGCAAAATCTTTATGAATCATCATGGCAAGTGCATCAACTGGTTCACTATTAACTAAAATGCCAAGCTTTACTAAATCTCCCTCTCTATGCTCTAAAATTTCATAATCAAAACTTGCATAACCACTTGTCATAGATTTAATTCTGTCATTAAAATCAAAAACTACTTCGTTTAACGGTAATTCATAATTCAATACAGCTCTATTACCTGAATATGAAAGATTAGTTTGAATTCCTCTTTTATCCTGGCATAATTTTATTATTGAACCCAGGAATTCATCTGGAGTTATTATGGTAGCTTTAATCCAAGGCTCTTCAATTGATTTGATAATTGTTGGATCAGGAAGAGTTGATGGATTTTGTAAGTCTATAATTTTACCATTATTTAAGTTTACTTTATAAACTACTCCAGGTGTAGTTGTTAATAAGTTAACATCAAACTCTCTTTCTAATCTTTCTGTGATGATTTCAAGATGTAAAAGACCTAAAAATCCGCATCTAAATCCTAATCCTAGAGCTGATGATGACTCTGCTTCATATGAAAAACTTGCATCATTTAATTGTAATTTGGCTAGCCCATCTTTTAATTTTTGATACTCAGAACTATCGACAGGAAACAACCCACAAAAAACTACGGGTTTACTTGGTTTAAAACCAGGTAATGCATTAACAGGTGGTTTTGATGCATCACAGATAGTGTCACCAACTTTTGTTTCTGAAAGAACTTTAATTCCTGTAGTTATAAAACCTATTTCTCCAGTATTTAATTCATTAATATCTTTTGCTTTTGGTGTAAAAACCCCAACTTTTTCAACTATATAATCTTGATTAGTAGAGAGCATTTTAATTTTCATATTTTTTGTAAGTTTACCATTAATTACTCTAACTAAAATCACAACACCTAAGTAAGTGTCATACCAACTATCAACTAATAAACATTTTAAATTTTTATCAGTATCACCTTTTGGGCTCGGTAATTGACTGATAATTTGCTCCAATATATTATTTATACCTTCCCCTGTCTTTCCTGAACAAGGAATTGCATTTTCAGTATCAATTCCAATAACATCTTCGATTTGTTTTTTTGTTCTATCTAGATCAGAAGCAGGTAAATCTATTTTGTTTAAAACAGGAATAATTTCATGATTAATATCTAGAGCTTGATAGACATTAGCCAGTGTTTGAGCTTCGACACCCTGGGTACTATCCACAATTAATATTGATCCTTCACAGGCATACAAAGATCTACTTACCTCATAACTAAAATCTACATGACCAGGGGTATCTATAATATTTAAAATATAATTTTTTCCATTTTTAGCTTTATAATTCAACTTTACAGTCTGTGCTTTTATTGTGATACCTCTTTCTCTTTCTATATCCATAGAGTCAAGTACTTGTGATTTCATTTCTCTCTCTGTCAAACCACCACATTGATGGATTATTCTATCAGCTATTGTAGATTTCCCATGATCAATATGAGCAATGATTGCAAAATTTCTTATATTATTGATTGTGCTCATTTTAATTTTAAGATCGAATTTTAGCGCCAGTTTTATTTTCTACTGCTTCTATGATTGAATTATTAATTTTCTCTAAATCCTTATCGTTTAAAGTTTTTTCTGATGATTGTATCGTTATGCTGATAGCTATAGACTTTTGATTGTCTGGGATATTTTCACCTTCATAAACATCAAAAACTTTTATATTGCTAATAAGATTTGGACTCACATTAGAAATTACACCTATTAACTCTTGCGCTTCTACATCTTTATTGACTACAAATGCAAAATCTCGCTCTGATTTTTGAAAATCTGATACAGAAAACTTCAATTTTTGATCTTTCAATGTTTTTCTTGAAAGTTTTAAATTTTCTAAAAATATTTCAAAACCTATTAAATTTTCAGTTTTGATATCAATTTTTTTTAGTATATTAGGATGAATTTCACCAAAATAAGCTGCAACTTTATTTTTTTTATGATCTAAGAAAATTCTCCCAGACTTCCCTGGATGATAATAATTAGGAGTTTTGCTATCAATAAAAAAATGATCAGAATTATAACCTGCTTCACTCAAAGTTTGCACTACATCTCTTTTTGCATCAAATAAATCAATATTTCTCTCTTTATCTATCCAAGAAAGTCTTGATTTTTTACCGGCTGACAAACCACAAACTACTGTCTTTTGCTCACCTGGGTTTGAACCAGTAAAAACAGGACCTATCTCAAATATAGATAAATCTTTAAAGCCTCTATCCAAATTTTTACTCATATACATGATTAAATTTGAAAATATGGAATTTCTTAAAACTCCCAATTCAGAACTTATAGGGTTTACAATTTTTATTTCTTTACCAGCTTCTCTAAAGTGATTGTTATAACTTTGATCTGTAAATGACCATGTTATTGTCTCTAAATAACCCTTTGAAGCAATTGCTCTTTGTAAGAAATGGAATAATCTTTGAGTTTGAGTTAAAGTGGATTTAGATCTATCCTTAATTGGGTCAATTGTTTTTATTTTATCATAACCACTTATTCTTACCAACTCTTCAATAATATCTATTTGCTGTGAAATATCTGGCCTCCAAGAAGGAACCATCAACTTAAAAAAATTTTTTTCTTTTTTAATGATAAAACCAAGATTGATCAAAATTCTTTGCATTTCCTTTTCAGAAATTTTAAATCCAACTATATTTTCAAAAGAATTTACATCAAAGTTTATAGTTTTGGTTTTATAAGACACAATTTTTTGAATATCGATTTTACTAACTTCACCACCACAAATTTCATGAATTAGTGATGCCGCTTTCTTTAAACCAGTTTCGATAGATAATGGATCAATTCCTCTTTCAAATCTAAATTTTGCATCTGTATCTAAATTTAATTTTTTTGCTGTATTTCTAATTGATCTCGGATCGAAATAAGCAGACTCTAATAATATATTTTTTGTATCAAATTCTGTGCCTGATCTTGTGCCACCAATAATTCCACCTAATCCTAAAACTCCTTTGTTGTCACTAATAACACACATACCTTTTTCTAACTTATAAATTTTATTGTCCAGTGCTGTGAATTCTTCTCCAGATTTTGAGTTTCTTACAATTATCCCTTTTTCAATTTTGTCTGCATCATATGCGTGTAATGGTCGATTAATATCAAGCATTACATAATTTGTTATATCAACAATAGCTGAAATAGGTTTTTGACCAACTGAAATTAATTTATCTTTTAGCCATTGAGGACTCTCGGTATTTTTTACATTTTTGATTAAACAACTTCCAAAAGCACTACACCCTTGTCCTTTTTCCTTATTAATTTTAACTTTTAAAGTTTGTTTTATCTTAAATTTAATTTGTTTCTCTTTAGTCTCTATCAATTTTCCAAAACCTGAAGCTGCAAGATCTCTCGCTATTCCCTTCACACCAAGACAATCTGGTCGATTAGGTGTAATAGATAAATCAATAAGATTAGATTTTGATTTTGAAAAATAACTTTTTCCAATATTTTTTTCATATTTTTTAGATAATTCAGTAATACCATCACTCTCATCAGATAAATTTAACTCAGACTCAGAGCAAAGCATTCCGTAAGAAGTTACACCTCTAATTTTTGCTATTTCTAATTTTGTTTTAGTCTTTGGGATAATTGCACCTGGAGGTGCGTATATGGTAATAAGTCCTTCACTCGCATTGGTGGCACCACACACAACTTTTTTAAACTCTTTCTCACCGACATTTACGTCACAAACTTTAAGTCGATCTGCGTTTGGATGTTTTTCTGTCTTGATAATTTTTGCAACTTTAAATAGTTGATTATCAGATGAAAGACTTTCCACACTTTCTACCTCTAACCCTATATTGGTAAGTTGTTCTAAAAGATTTTTTTCTTTCAGATTAGTTTTTAAATGATCTTTTAACCAATCAAATGTGATTTTCATCTACTTAGACCTCTATAGTTCGTAGGTACGTCTAAAGGATCAAATCCAAAATGGTTTAACCATCTATAATCACAATCAAAGAAAGCTCTAAGATCATTAATTCCATATTTCAGCATTGCTAATCTATCAATTCCTATTCCAAACGCATAACCTTGAAACTTAGTTGGATCAACCTTAACATTTTTTAAAACATTTGGATGAACCATCCCACAACCTAGTATTTCTAGCCACTGATCACCTTCCCCTATTATAATTTTTCCATCTTTGATTTCATATCCAATATCAACTTCAGCAGATGGTTCTGTGAAAGGAAAATGACTTGGCCTAAATCTCATCTTTATTTTTTTAACTTCAAAAAATTCTTTGATAAAATAATTCAAACAACCTTTTAAGTGACCCATATTTATATTTTTGTCTATATGAAGACCTTCAACTTGATGAAACATTGGTGAATGTGTTTGGTCACTATCCGATCTGTATGTTCTGCCAGGTGCAATTATTTTAAAAGGTGGCTTGTCTTTTAACATTGTTCTAATTTGAACAGGAGAAGTATGAGTGCGCAGCAATCTTTCTTTTTTTTCATCAAGATAAAATGTATCATGCATATCTCTTGCTGGATGATTGTCTGGAGTATTTAAAGCAGTAAAATTGTTATACTCATTTTCAACATCTGGTCCTTCCTCTACACTAAAGCCTATTTCAGAAAATATAGAAGATATTTCATCAATTGTTTGTGATACAGGATGGATTTTACCCCTTTCAAATGATCGCTCTGGTAAAGTAACATCAATTTTTTCTTTTTCCAATTTTTCATTAATATTTGCTTTTTCTATATCTTTTATTTTTAAATTTATAAGATCCTGAAGTTCATCCTTAATTATATTTAAATCAGATGCGAATTTTTTTCTTTCTGAGACGTCAATAGTACCTATTTTTTTAAATTGAGATGAGACCAACCCATTTTTACCAAATAGATCAGATTTAATTTGATTAAGTTCTGCTAGATCTAGTTTACCTTTTAATTTTGATATAAATTCATCTCTTATTTTTTTTAGATCAGACATTTTTACAGATTATTTCTTCAGCGAAATAAAACAATAGTGAAGATTAATTTAAAGCAGATTGTGCTTTTTGAACAATAGTTTTAAAGGCTTCTGGGCTATCATATGCTATCTCAGCTAAAATTTTTCTATCAATTTTAATTCCACATTTATTTAAGCCATAAATAAACTTGGAATATGTCAAACCTTCAGCTCTTACACCCGCATTGATTCTTTGTATCCACAATGATTTGAAATCTCTTTTCTTATTTCTTCGATCTCTGTATGCATATTGCATAGCTTTTTCCATAGCTTGCTTTGCAACTCGAATAGTATTTTTTCTTCTTCCCCACTGACCTTTTACAGCTTTTAAAACTTTTTTATGTTTAGCTTTACTTGTGACACCTCTTTTAACTCTTGCCATTTTAACCCCTTAAGCTGTAAGGCATATACGATTTAACAATTTTACCATCTTGTTTTGACATCGCAGTAGTGCCCCTAAGTTTTCTTATTTGAGAATTAGTTCTTTTTATCATGCCGTGCCTCTTTCCAGCTTGAGCCATCATAACTTTCCCTCTAGCTGAAATTTTAAATCTTTTTTTTGCTGAGCTTTTTGTTTTTAATTTTGGCATAATTGAGCGAGGTTATACAAAGAATGTAGAAAATTTACAACCTATATTAAAGCCTATAAAGGTTGAATTACCATAATCATTTGCTTCCCATCAAACTTGGGGTGCAATTCGACTTTACCAATATCTTTCATATCCTCTTTAATTTTGGCCATCAATTCATTTCCTAGATGAGAGTGTTGAAGTTCACGTCCTTTAAATCTAATGGTGAACTTTACCTTATCACCTTTGGCAATAAATTTTTTAGCATTTTTTACTTTAAACTCATAATCATGCGTTTCAGTTACTGGTCTCATTTTAATTTCTTTTAAAGCAATTATTTTTTGTTTCTTTTTTGCAAGGTTTGCTTTTTTTTGCGCATCATATTTATATTTACCCATATCCATAATTTTACAAACTGGGGGGTTGGCATTTGGGGCAATTTCGATTAAATCCAAACCTTGATTTTTTGCCATTGAGATTGCCTCATTAGTATTTAAAACACCTAAGTTTTCTCCATCACTTGCAATAACTTGAACCTCGGGTGAGGAAATTCTGTTATTTGATCGAGGTCCACGATCCTTGGTTCTTCTTTGAAAATAGTTTTGCTTAAAATCTGCCACTTAAATATTTGAAGGTGCTTTGTTTAAAGCAGAGAATTTTTTTAGAAATGAGTTTAGTTCCATATTTTCTTGTTTATTTGAATCCAATCTTCTAATGGTTACTGAGTTACTGTCAACTTCTTTTTTACCACAAATTATTAAAAGAGGTATTTTTGCTAATGAATGATCTCTTATTTTATAATTTAAGTTATGATTTTTTAAATCAACCATTGATGTAATACCAGCTTCTCTTATTTTATTGGAAACTTTTTTTGCGTATTCTTCGAAATCTTCAGAAATAGGTATGACAACCGTTTGCAACGGAGATATCCAAAATGGAAATTTTCCAGCATAGTTTTCAATCAGTATACCTATAAATCTCTCAAGTGATCCAAATAATGCACGATGTAACATAACAGGAACTTTCTTAGTGCCATCTTTATCTACGTATGATGCATCTAGTCTACCTGGTAAATTTAAATCAACTTGGACTGTTCCACATTGCCAATCTCTTCCTATTGCATCTCTTAAAACAAATTCTATTTTTGGACCGTAAAATGCTCCCTCACCTTTATTTATACTGTACTCAAGTTTAGATGCTTTGACTGCCTTTAACAAAGATGCTTCAGCCTTGTCCCAAATTTCATCCTCACCAACTCTTACCGCTGGCCTATCAGCATATTTAAGAATTACATTTTCGAAACCTAAATCTTTATAAATTTCTAATATCAAATTTGTAACATTTAAACATTCACTTGTGATTTGATCTTCGGAGCAAAAAATATGAGCATCATCTTGAGTGAATGCTCTTACTCTTAATAACCCATGTAAAGCACCAGATGGTTCATATCTATGAACTTTTCCAAACTCAGTAATTCTTAGAGGTAAATCTCGATAACTTTTAAGACCTTGATTAAAAACTTGTATGTGTCCAGGGCAATTCATTGGTTTAATTGCAAAAACTTTTTCATCAGGAGTTTCTGAGGTATACATGTTTTCTCCATATTTTTCCCAATGACCTGATTTTTCCCACAATAATCTGTCTAATACCTCTGGTGTGTTCACCTCTTTGTATCCGGCTAGGTCCTGTTTAGCTCTCATGTAATTAATTAATTTTTGAAATAACGTCCAACCTTTCTCATGCCAAAAAACAGATCCCGGACTTTCTTCTCTAAAATGAAACAAATCCATTTCTTTGCCTAATTTACGATGATCTCTTTTTTCTGCCTCTTCAATTCTTTTTAAATAATCGTCTAAATCTTTCTGGGAAGCCCAACTTGTTCCGTAGATCCTTTGAAGCATTTCATTTTTTGAGTCACCTCGCCAATATGCACCTGAAACTTTTGTAAGTTTAAAGGCTTTACCAATTTTACTAGATGATACTAAATGAGGTCCTCTGCATAAATCATACCAAGTATCACCATGATGATAGACTGAAAGTTCTTCAGTTTCTGGAATACTCTCAATTATTTCTGCCTTATATTTTTCTCCAATTTTTTTAAAATGCTTAATTGCTTTATCTCTTTCCCATACTTCTCGTCTTGTTTTTAAATCTTTGTCAATTATTTTTGACATCCTTTCTTCAATTTTTTTGAGATCATCATCTTTAAAGGGCTCCTTTCTGGCAAAGTCATAATAAAATCCATTTTCTATAACTGGTCCAATAGTAACTTGGGTGCCTGGATATAATTCTTGAACTGCCATAGCCATGATATGTGCAGCGTCGTGTCTAATAACTTCTAAACCCTCTGGGTCTTTTGCTGTAAAAATTTTAACGGAACAATCTTTATCAATCGAAAAATATAAATCTTTTAATTCTCCATTCACACTCATTATCAAGGCTTGTTTTGCTAGTGATTTGCTAATTTTTTCAGCAATCTCTAAGCCTGTCACTTTTTTTGGAAAATCTAAATTGTTTCCGTCTGGTAAAGTAATTATGGGCATTTAATTTCGTAATCTCTTATACTCTGAATAAGTAGAAAAACACATTTTTTCAACATTAAATTTTTTTATAATGTTTTTTCTTCCCTCCTTACCCATTAATTTTAAGGAAGTTTCATCCATTGTCATTGCTTGAATGATTTTTTTACTCAAGGAGCTAGCGTCACCGGATTCAAATAACAACCCAGTTTTTTCGTTTAAAATTGTCTCATTTGATCCCCCAATATTACTAGCAATGATTATTTTTTCCATAGATTGTGCCTCTACCGCAACTCTGCCAAAAGCTTCTGGTTCAATTGATGCTGAAACTATAATATCTGAAACTTTATAAGCTAAAGCCATATCCTTACAATGGTCTATGAATTTTACTTGATTGGTCAGATTATATTTTTCAGTTAATTTGATAAGTTTTTCTTTATAAGAGTCTCTGCCCTGATCACTGCCTAATATTACAACATGAAATGCTTCGTATCCTAATTCAATTTTAACTAAATTTATTGCCTCAATAAATAATTCTTGACCCTTCCATGACGTAAGTCGACCCGGCATAAGAATTATTTTTTTTTCATCAGTAATATTCCACTCATTTAAAAGTTTTTTTTCATCAGTTTCAATTTTGGTTGTTGGATCAAAATAATCTACATTTATGCCCCTAAAAATTACTAAAAATTTTTTTTTAGAATTCAAGAATTCCTGATAATTCTCTTGAATATGTGAAAAGATAAAGTTTGATCCTGCTATAACCAAATCTGACCTTACCATTACTGAATTATAAAATTTTTTTAACCTACCTCTAAAATTATAAGTCCCGTGAAATGTTGTAACAAACTTTCTTCTGGTTAATTTTGTTGCAAATAAACACGACCAAGCTGGTGCGCGACTTCTTGCGTGAACAATTGAAATGTTAAAAATCAAAATTATTGCTACTAAAATAATTGAATTTATCAAAATCAATAATGGATTTTTGCTATGGACAGGAAGCCTTATTAATTTTACTTTTTTTTTATTAATAAACTTAGTTAACTCTCCACCACTTGTAACAATGTAAGATTTACAATTATTTTCAGGTAAAAAATGTGCAATATCATAGCAACCAGTTTCTGCACCTCCGTAACCTAATTTTGGGATTACTTGCAAAACATTTAAATTAGATGACATTTAAGATAATTATATAATAATAGACAAAACTAATAAACTTTTATGACAAATTTTAATTACTTAAAAATTTCTAGTACCAGAAAAATAAGATATTTGAAACTACATCAAAAAAATGCCACCTACATTGTTTTTTTGCATGGTTTTATGTCAGATTTGGAAGGTAAAAAACCTCGTGCATTTTTAAAATTTGCAAAAAAAAATAAATTAGGTTTTCTTGCTTTAGAATATTCAGGTCATGGTAAATCATCAGGAAAATTTATTAATGGTAATATTTCAAAATGGACTAGGGATACTACTTTAGTAATTCAAAAAGTTGTCAAAAAAAATGATATTATATTTATCGGATCAAGTATGGGGGCTTGGATTGCTTTAAACCAGTTTAGTCTTATCAAAAACAAAATTAAGGGTTTTTTAGGAATAGGTTCAGCACCAGAATTTCTTGATAAACTAATGTGGAATAAATTTTCAAATAAAATGAAGATTGAAATCAAAAAAAAAGGTGTCATAAATTTAAAACATGGTGATTATGAATACCCAATCACTTATCAATTGATTAAAAATGGAAGAAAAAATAAAATTTTAAATAAAAAAATAAATCAAAATGTAAATGTAACAATGGTTCACGGGAGTAAAGATAAATCTGTACCTGTAATTTACTCAAAAAAAGTTTTGAAAATATTTCAATCTAAGAAAAAGAAATTAGTAATTATAAAAAATGGTGATCATAGTTTATCTTCCCCAAAATGGCTCAAGATATTGAAAAAAGAGTTAAAATTAATAATTAACTAACTTTTTTTATTTTTGTTTTTGTAGAGATTGGATTTTTTAGCTTATCTATCATTTCTTTTGGACAAACCTGTACAAAATTCTTTAACTCGTTTTCAAAGTCATCAATTATTTTTTTTGATAAACTGGACCCTGTTTCATTGCTATGTTCGAGTACCAATTCTTTTAAAAATTTTGACCAATACTCAGTTTCAACCATTTGCCATACAACTGAGTCCGGATTAACTTTTTTTTCAAATTCCTTTGATTTATCGTAAATAAAAGCCATTCCCCCTGTCATGCCAGCTGCAAAATTATCTCCAACATCTCCAAGAATTACTGCTGTACCACCGGTCATATATTCACAACCATTTGAATCACAGCCTTCGATAACAGTTATGGCACCAGAATTTCTTACCGCAAATCTATCCCCAGCTTGACCAGCTGCAAAAAGTTTACCTGACGTTGCCCCATAAAGAACTGTGTTGCCAATAATAGTATTCTCATTTGAAATTAAATTACTTTCATCAGGTAGTCTTATTGAAATGGTTGCTCCCGACAAACCTTTCCCAACATAATCATTTGCATCACCTTTTAAATTAAGTTTAAGCCCTTTTGCTGTAAATGCTCCAAACGATTGTCCAGCTGAACCTTTAAAATCTAGAGTTAAAAAATTTTCCTCTAATTTTTCATAACCATATTTTTTATATAAGTGATGTGAAATTCTAGTACCTACAGCTCTATTAGTATTTTTAATTAAAAACTCGTTATTTATTTTTTCTGAGTTATCTAAAGCCTTTTCTATTTGAGGCCAAATTTCTTGATCCAGTGTATCAGGAACTTGATTAATTTCTGATATCTCACAATACCTCTTATTATTGCCAGGGTCTGCTTGGACGAATAATGGATTAAGATCCAAATCATCTAGGTTAGGTGAGGCTTTACTTACCTGCATTAATAAATCAGTTCGACCGATAACCTCATTTAAAGATTTAAAACCAAGTGAAGCTAAAATTTCTCTTACCTCTGTAGCAATAAATGTAAATAAATTTACAACTTTATCAGGAGTTCCAGTAAATTTTTCTCTTAATTTTTCATCCTGTGTACATACTCCTACAGGACAAGTATTAGAGTGACATTGCCTTACCATAATACAACCCATCGCTACTAAAGCGGTAGTTGCTACACCATACTCCTCTGCACCCATCATAGCTGCAATAACAACATCTCTTCCAGTTTTAATACCCCCATCAGTTCTTAAAGTAACTTTATGTCTTAGATTATTTAATGTTAAAACTTGATTGGCCTCCGTCAGTCCCATCTCCCAAGGTATACCTACGTATTTTACACTTGTTTGAGGTGTGGCCCCGGTTCCTCCATTATGTCCTGAAATTAAAATTATATCAGCTTTTGCTTTTGCAACACCAGCTGCAATAGTACCAACGCCAGAAGATGCAACTAATTTAACTCCAATTCTTGCCTTAGGATTGATTTGTTTTAAATCATAAATAAGCTGTGCTAAATCCTCAATTGAATAAATATCATGATGCGGCGGTGGAGAAATTAATGTTACACCTGGTGTTGAATGTCTTAGCTTGGCAATCTCATCTGTTACTTTAAATCCTGGTAATTGGCCACCTTCGCCAGGTTTTGCACCTTGAGCAATTTTAATCTCAATTTCATTACAATTGTTTAAATAATTAACTGTTACACCAAATCTTGCTGACGCAATTTGTTTTACTCTCGAATTTGCACTATCACCAGAGTCCATAATTTTAAATCTATTTGCATCTTCACCACCTTCTCCACTACAGGATGCACCTTTAATCCTATTCATCCCAATAGCTAATGTTTCATGTGCCTCCTTAGACAATGCTCCGTGGGACATACTTCCACTGCCAAATCTTTTTAATATTTTTTCTATTGGTTCAACCTCAGAAATTTGAATAGATGGTCCTAATTTTTTTTTTCTAAAATCTATTAAATCCCTTAAGTTAATTGGTGGCAAGTTATAGATACCCTCAGCATATTTTTTATAAGCTGTATACGAGTTTGATCCTACAGCACTTTGTAATAAGTGGATTAATCTGCCCTGATATTGGTGTGTTTCTCCATTTTTTCTGTATCTATAAATCCCACCAATAGGTAAAACTGTATCGGTGCTTTCAAATGCCTCTTTATGTATTGCACGTATTTTTTTTTCGATTCCTGACAATCCAATACCAGAAATTTTTGAAGTCACTCCTGGAAAATAATCATCAACTATTGATCTGCTTAGACCAACAGTTTCAAAATTACATCCGCCTCGATACGAACTTAAAACAGATATACCCATTTTTGACATGATCTTTAATAATCCTGCATTCACTGATTTGATATATCTTTCAACACATTCATCAAAACTATACTGGCCAAATAACTTTTTCTCATGCCTTTGGTATAAACTATCAAAAGCTATATATGGATTAACTGTTGTTGCTCCAACACCTATTAATGTTGCAAAAGAATGGGTGTCCAAAGCTTCGCCAGATTGAACGTTAATTGAAACATACCCTCTTAATTTTTTATCAATTAAAAAAGTATTAATCGCACCAACGCATAACAACATTGGCATAGGCATCCTTGTATCTGAAATAGCTTTGTCGCTTAAAACTAATTGTGTTACACCCTGTCTAACGGCAATTTCCGACTCTTTTTGGATCCTTTTAATAGAGTCAAATAAACTTTGATCATTTGAGAAAGTACAATCTATAGAGACAGAGTTTTTTCCAAAAAAATTAATAAATTTGTTAAATTGTGAATTCGATAATACCGGACTATTTAAAACATAAATATTTTCTTTAGTTAAAGTATCAAAATCTAAAATATTACCAAGATTACCAAATCTAGTTTTCAAACTCATAACTTTATTTTCTCTTAAAGAGTCAATCGGTGGATTGGTCACTTGGCTAAAGTTTTGTCTAAAAAAATGATAAAGAGGTCTGTATTTGTCTGATAGAACTGCTAAAGGTGTATCATCACCCATGGAACCCGTCGCTTCTTTTGCATCTTCAGCCATTGGATGTAAAATTAGCTCTAAGTCCTCTAAACTAATTCCAAAAGTGTGTTGTCGTCTCCTTAGACCTTCACCATCAAAATTATGTTTTTCATTAGAAATAGATAATTTTTCATCTAAATCTATTATCTGAGAATTGAAATGCTTATATTCTTTTGCCAAATAGTCTTTAATTTGATTATTCGTAAACACTTTACCTTTTTCAATTCTAACACCAATTATCTCCCCTGGGCCAAGTCTTCCTTTTGATAAAATTCTTTTTTCATTTAATTCAATCATTCCAGTTTCAGATCCAGCAAAGAGAAACTTATCTTTTGTTATTGCGTATCTTAAAGGCCTTAAACCATTACGATCATTAGCTGCAATGACCCATTCATTATCTGTTGCAGCAATAGCGGCAGGACCATCCCAAGGTTCCATAGTACTATTTAAAAAATTAAACAGTTGTTGATGGCTTTTTGGAAGAGTTTTATTTCTTTTTGACCAAGCATCAGGAATCATCATTAATTTTGCTAAAGGTGCAGGTTGGCCAGATTTATTTAATAACTCAAAAACATTATCTAGTGCCGCTGAGTCAGAAACTCCTTTTTGTATAACTGGCTTTAAATTTTCAACATTTTCAAAAAGAGGGCTACTCATCTCTTGTTCATGAACTCTCATCCAGTTTTTATTGCCTTTGTAAGTATTAATTTCACCATTATGGGCAACTGCTCTAAATGGTTGTGCCAAACTCCAGCTTGGAGCAGTATTGGTTGAAAATCTCTGATGAAAAATTGCAAATCTTGAAATAAATCTTTCGTCTTTTAAATCCAAGAAAAAATCTGAGATAGCCTCAGCTAAAAACATGCCCTTATAGATAATTGACTTAGAACTTATCGAGCAAATATAAAAATTATTTAATGATAAATTGAATGCTTTATTCTCAATTTTTTTTCTTGTTTCATAAATTTTTCTTTCAAGCTCTTTATCAAGCAAATTTTTATCATTCGATTTAAAAAGCACTTGAATTATCTCTGGCATAGTTTGAAAAGCTTTTTCTCCTAAAACTTTTGGATTAACAGGCACCTGTCTCCATCCATAGATACTAAAATCGTTTTTAGTTAACTCACTTTCTACAATCGTTTTACAGCTTTCTTGTGAGGAGTAATCATTTCTTGGTAAAAAAATCATTCCAACACAAATATCAGAGCCATCATGTTTGTGACCTGTAACCTCTATTTTTTCAACAAAGAAATCTTTGGGAATTTCTAAATGTATTCCTGCTCCATCACCTGTTTTTCCATCAGCATCAACAGCTCCTCGATGCCAAACAGCCTTTAAAGCTTCAATTCCATATTCTACAACCTCTCTTGATTTTTTTCCCTCTGTTGATGCAATTAACCCTACGCCACATGCATCATGTTCCATTTCCTTAGAATAAACATTGTTTTTAGTAAGTAATTCTAAATTTTTTTTATATATAGTCATTATGCAACTTTAGATTTTTTTAATTCGATATTTTCAAGATAAGATTTGATTGATAAAGCAGCATCTCTACCATCTTTAATTGCCCAAACAACTAAAGATGCACCTCTTACAATATCCCCGGCAGCAAAGACTCCTTTAATATTAGTTTCCATAGTGTCAAAGTCTGTTTTAATTGTTCCCCATTTTGTAACTTGTAATTCTTGTGACTCAAATAATAATGGCAAGTTTTCTGGATCAAATCCTAAAGCTTTTATTACCATATCTGCTTTAATTTCAAATTCGGATCCTTGTTTAATTTCTGGTCTTCTTCTACCTGTGTCATCTGGATCTCCAAGTTGAATTTGATCTACAATTAATTTTTCAATTTTATTTTTTCCTCTAAATTCTTTTGGACTAGACAACCAAACAAATTCAACACCCTCTTCTTCTGCATTAGCTACTTCTCTTGCAGATCCAGGCATATTATCTTTATCTCTTCTATATAAACATTTTACTGAATTAGCTTTTTGTCTTACAGATGTTCGAACACAATCCATTGCGGTATCTCCACCTCCAATAACAACTACATCTTTACCCTCAGCGTTTAATATACCTTTATCGAATAAATCAACTTTATCTCCCAACCCCTTTTTGTTTGATGCTGTTAAAAACTCCATAGCAGGAAAAATATTATCTAAATCATTACCTGGTAGATTAATTTCTCTTGGTTTATAAACTCCAGTAGCAATTAAAATTGCATCATGTTTTTTTCTCAATTGCTCTAAAGTTGCATCCTTACCAACCTCAAAATTTTGCTCAAATTTAATTCCACCATCTTTCAATAATTTTGTTCTTCTCTCGACCACATGTTTTTCTAATTTAAAATTTGGAATTCCATAAATTAACAAACCGCCCGCTCTGTCATATCTGTCATAAATAGTAATTTGATATCCATTTTTCCTAAGTTGTTCAGCAGCTGCCAGTCCAGCGGGTCCAGCACCAATTATTCCAACACTTTGGTCTTTTTCGTGTTTGATTGATATAGGCTTTACCCATCCGTTCTCCCAAGCACTATCGGTAATATATTTTTCAACTGATCCAATTGTTACAGTGCCATGACCTGACTGCTCAATAACACAATTACCCTCACATAGTCTGTCTTGAGGACATATTCTGCCACAAACCTCAGGCATATTATTTGTACTTTGAGATAATTCATAAGCTTCCTTCAATCTGCCTTCAGCAGTCAATTTAAGCCAATCAGGGATGTTGTTACTTAAAGGACAATGGACTTGGCAAAAAGGAACGCCACATTGAGAGCATCTACTTGACTGCTCTTGTGCTTTTTGAGTGATAAATTCATCATAGATTTCATTAAAATCATCTTTCCTATTATCAACTCCTCTTTTAGGTGGGGTTTGTTGACCTATTTTTACGAATTTAAGCATTTTATCAGTCATAAATTTTTATAAATTTATCGCAAAATATACATAGTTTTTATTAGTAAAAGAAATAAATAGGTCAGTTATTATTACCTAATTACAATAATATTTAGCTTAAAATCTACTTAATTTGATTTTTGCATACCTAATATGATTAAATCGAATTGTTTAAAATGAATATTTTTTAAGCTACGACACATGTATGTTGCAAGATTTTATAGAAATTTTCATTCTTTCTGCTGTTCAAGGAATTTCTGAATTTTTACCCATAAGTTCGTCAGCTCATTTAATATTGGTATCAAATTTTTATGATTTAGAAACAAGTTCTTTATTAATAGACATAAGTCTACATTTGGGCTCATTAATTGCAGTAATTTTTTATTTTAGAAAAGAGCTATTTGATCTAAGAAACAATCATAGGTTATTAAGTTTAATGATTATCGGCTCCCTGCCTTTAATATTTTTTGGATATATTTTATATTCCACCGAATTTATTCATCTTTTAAGAAACACAAAAGTAATTGCATCAACAACACTATTTTTTGGATTCATACTTTTCTTTGCTGATCAAAGAAAAATTGATAGAAATATTTCTACAGATTTAAATATTAAATCAGTTTTATTAATTGGTTTATTTCAAATATTAGCGTTGATACCAGGAGTTAGTAGGGCTGGAATAACGATTACGGCAGCAAGATTTTTGAATTTCAATAGAACAGACGCTAGTAAAATTTCTTTTTTACTGTCTATACCTGCATTAGCAGGAGCAAGCTTCCTGGGTTTAAGAGAGGCTTTTGAACAATCAATAGAAATTAATTATTTATTATTAATTGCTACTTTTTTATCATTTATGTTTTCATTTTTTACAATTAAGTATTTTCTAAAATTTATAAGTAAAATTTCTTTTAATGTATTTGTAATTTATCGGATAATTCTTGGCTTAATTTTATTTTATATAATATATATTTAACTTGCTTTCCTTATTAATGGAACTAATTGAGATAATAAAACTCCGCTTAATATAAAAAAACAACCAAGTAAATTATTAATGCCTAATATTTGATTTAAAAGGAACCAGGCGGCAATTGTTGCAAACACACCCTCCAAAGAAAAAATTATTGCCGCTGGTGCTGGAGTTATATTTCTTTGAGCATAAATTTGTAAAACAAATGCAAAACCACCTGATAAAATACCAGCATATAAAATCGAGTCTATTTCATTTAATATATTAGCGATTACAAATTCTTCAGAAAATAAACCTATTATAAATGAGAATAGAGCAACTAGCAGAGTTTGAATTGCACCAATAGTCAGTGGTAGATTGTACTTTTTGACAATCATACCAGTAAAAATAATATGTGTACTCCAAAATAAAGCTCCTAATACCACAAGGGTATCACCTAATCTTACAGTTGCATCTTGAAAATTTGTTAATAAATACCCGCCGATTAAACATAAAATTACTGATGGCCATACACTCCAGTGTAAAAAATCTTTTTTAAAGATGAAAATAATTATTGGGACCATTGGCACATAAAAAATTGTAAAAAAAGCAGCATTTGCTACATCAGTGTAAAGCAACGCAACCTGTTGTAATGCTGAGCCCAAAAATAATGATAGTCCGATTAAAAAGGACAGGATAACGAATGTTTTTGTATCAAACTTAAATTCTTTTTTTAGTTTTTTTGCTTCAAAAATTAATGCTAAAGGAACAATTGCTAAAAAACCCACAAAAAATCTTACTGAATTAAAAGTGAATGGTCCGATGTCGTCCATGCCTGTATCTTGTGCAATAAATGTGGTCCCCCAAATGAAAGTGCATAATAATGCACTAAATAATGAGAGAGTTTTTGACATATTTTTACACAGCTAATTTGTAAGCAAAATTTTTTCCAAGATTGTCTTTCAAATCGTTGTTAAATCGAGCTGCTTCAGCTCCATCAATTATTCTGTGATCATATGATAAAGATAAAGGTAACATTGTTCGTGTAATAAATTTTCCATCAATAAAAATTTGTTTTTTTTGAGATTTGCCAACTCCCAAAATTGCAACTTCAGGATAATTAATTATAGGTGTAAAAAAAGAACCGCCAATACCTCCTAGACTTGTTATTGTCATGGAACCACCAAATAATTCTTTTTTATCAATTTTAAGATTCCTGCACTGATCACTTAATTTTTTAAGTTCGTTGCCAATTAATGAAATATTCTTATTATCAGCATTTCTTAGTTTTGGCACCATAAGTCCATGCTTCGTATCTACTGCTATTCCAATATGGTAATACTTTTTTAAGGTCATTTTTCCTTTATCAATTTCATCTATAGATGAATTAAAATTTGGAAATTTTTTAAGTGATGCAGTTAATGCTTTGACGATAAAAGCTAAAGGAGTAATTTTTTTTTTTTATCCAGTGTAAATATCTGTAAGAGATGTTCTAAACTCCTCTAATTCAGTTATATCTGCTTCATCATGATTGGTCACATGGGGAATATTGGTCCAAGAATTCATAAGATATTTAGACGAAAGTCTCTTTACTCTTGGAATATCCTTTATTTCTGTTTTTCCAAATTCAGAGTGAGGATATTCTAGTTCTATCGTTTCATCTTTTTTGAATTCTTTTTCAGAATTTCTCTCAGGTTTATTTGCGACAAATGACTTTACATCACTTTCAGTTACTCTTCCTAGTCTTTCACTACCTTCAACTTTATTAATGTCAACACCAAGTTCTCTTGCAAATTTTCTGACTTTTGGTGAGGCTGCAGTTTTTTTAGAAAAATCTTTTACGATAACATTTTTTGATCTAACTTCTCTTTCAATCTCTATTTTTTTTTCTTTAGTATTTTCTTTTTTAATTGTTTTAATTTCTTCAGGTTTTAATTGAGTTTCTACTTGATTGTCTTTTAATTCAATTTCTAATATTTTATCACCTTCAGAAACCTTATCCCCAACATTTAAATTTAATTCTGTAACTATTCCATTATGCAATGAGGGTATTTCAACACTCGATTTATCACTTTCAATTGTTATTAAAGGATCGTTTTTTTTAATTTCTTGACCTTTTTTGACTATAATTTCAATAACCTCTACATCTTTAAATTCACCAATATTTGGAACTTTTATATCTTTTTTGGGCATTCTATAATTTTGTTGGCATAGGTTTATCAATATCAATCTTATACTTTTTGATTGCTTCTTTTGCATATTTTGATGCAATAAGTTGTTCCTTAGCTAAAATACTCAACCCATATGTTGTGATATGTTCTTTATCAACTTCAAAAAATTTTCTTAACTTCTTTCTTGTATCACTTCGACCAAATCCATCAGTCCCTAATGAATAAAAACTTTTATTTACGTATGGCCTAATCTGATCAGAATTCATTCTCATATAATCAGAAGCTGCTAAAATTGGTCCTTCAGTATTACCCAAACATTTTTCTACATAGCTTTTTTTCGGCTCTTTATCAGGATTTAGAAGATTGTATCTCTCTACCTCAAGACCATCCCTTCTTAATTCATTAAAGCTTGTTACGCTCCAAATTTCACTATCGATTTGATACTCATTTTGTAATATTTCTGCACCAGCTATCATTTCTCTTAAGATTGTGCCAGATCCAAGAAATTGAATTTTAGTTTTTTTATACTTGTTAAACTCCTTTATTTTATACATTCCTTTCAAAATACCATCTTCACATGATTTATCTTTTGGCATTTCTGGATGAGGATAATTTTCATTCATGGTTGTGATATAATAGAAAATGTTTTCTTTTTTCTCATGCATTCTTCTTAAACCTTCTCGAAAAATGACTGCAAGCTCATAGTGAAATGTTGGATCGTATGATCTGCAATTAGGAATAGTTGAAGCCATCAAATGACTATGACCATCTTGATGTTGTAAACCTTCTCCAGCAAGAGTTGTTCTTCCAGCGGTTGCTCCGATCAAAAACCCTCTTGACTGGCTATCAGCACCCGCCCAAGCAAAATCACCAATTCTCTGAAAGCCAAACATTGAGTAAAAAAGATAAATTGGGATCATTTCTATATCATGGTTTGTATATGAAGTTCCCGCAGCGATCCAAGATGACATCGCTCCAGCCTCGTTAATTCCTTCCTCTAAAACTTGACCACTCTTTTCCTCTTTATAGGAACTTAATTGAGCAGAATCCTCTGGCTCATATTTTTGACCTTCATGAGCATAAATTCCTATTTTTTGGAAAAAACCCTCCATTCCGAATGTTCTAGCCTCATCAGGTATGATTGGAACCAGTCTTGGTGCAACATTTTTATCTCTCAAAAGGTTTGTTAACATTCTGACCAATGCCATTGTGGTCGACATTTCTTTTTTACCTGTAGAAACTTTCATATTATCAAAAATATCTTTTGGTGGTGCTTTAATAGGTTTCGCGTAAGTTGTTCTTTCAGGAATAAAACCACCCAGTTGAATTCGTTTTTCATTTATATATTTAATCTCTGGTGAATTTTGATCAGGCTTATAGTATTCAATATTCTTAACTTGTTGATCTGTTAATGGAACATCAAACCTATCTCTGTAATACATTAGGTCGTCGATATCTAACTTTTTAGTCTGGTGAGTTGTGTTTACACTTTCACCACTTTTGCCCATTCCATAACCCTTAATAGTTTTTGCAATTACAACTGTAGGACTTCCAACATTTTTAGATGCTTTATCATAAGCTGCAAAAACTTTATGAGGGTCATGACCACCCCTGTTTAATCGCCAAATATCTTTATCTGAAAGACTGGAAACCAACTCTTTGGTCTCTAAATATTTTCCAAAAAATTTTTCTCTCACATACGCACCGTCTCTTGCTTTCATTGCTTGATACTCACCATCGACAGTCTCATTCATTGTTTTAACTAAATGACCTGTTTTATCATTGGCAAGCAATGGATCCCAATAAGAGCCCCAAATTACTTTTATAACATTCCATCCTGCACCTCTAAAAATTCCCTCTAATTCCTGAATTATCTTTCCGTTTCCACGAACTGGTCCGTCCAGTCTTTGAAGATTACAATTTACAACAAATATTAAGTTATCTAATTTTTCTCTTGCGGCTAAACCAATTGCGCCTAAAGATTCCGGTTCATCCATTTCTCCGTCACCCAAAAATGCCCATACTTTTCTACCTTCATCTTTGATGAGACCTCTATTGATTAAGTACTTCATGAATCTTGCTTGATAAATTGCAAGCATTGGACCTAATCCCATGGACACTGTTGGAAATTGCCAAAAATTCGGCATTAGCCAAGGATGAGGATATGAGGAAAGACCACCAGGGTTTACTTCTTGTCTAAAACTATCTAATTGTTTTTCGTTAAGTCTACCTTCCAGATAAGCTCTAGCGTACATACCTGGAGCACTATGACCTTGAAAATAAATTAAATCTCCGCCAAATTTATTATTTTTAGCTCTCCAAAAATGATTCATACCAACATCGTAAAGAGTTGCAGCAGATGCAAAAGTTCCAATATGCCCTCCAAGTTCTGGGAATTTTTTATTTGCTCTAACTACCATTGCAGCAGCATTCCATCTAATTAAAGATCTAATTCTTCTCTCTATGTTTTGATCTCCATTAGATTTTTTTTCCTCGTTAACTGGTATAGTGTTTATATAGGGAGTGTTTTGAGTATAGGGTATATTGGCACCCTCCATATAAGCTTTGTTAATAAGTTCTTTAATTAAATAATGTGCTCTCTGATTTCCGTCTTTTTCTATTACTGCTGACAAAGACTCTAGCCATTCACTTGTTTCTATTGGATCGATATCCCCTTCTTTAACTACTTGGATTATTTTTGGTTTTTCGGTCTCAATTATTTTTTGTGGAATATTTTGGTCCTGATGTTTTCTTAAAGTACTCTCAGCTTCTTGAATTAAATTTTCAGTTTCTTTTGGAACACTTTCTTTTTGAGATAATGATTGATTTGAAGAAATATTTATTAATAGATCTCCCTTTGAAACCTTATCTCCAACTTTAACATTTACAGACTCGACTTTGCCAGAAAATATTGATGGTATTTCAACACTCGATTTATCACTTTCAATGGTAACAACAGGATCATTTTTTTTTATATCTTGACCCTCTTTTACTAAAAGTTCTATAACTTCCACGTTCTCAAAATCACCTATGTCAGGAACTAACAATTTTTCAGTCATTTTTAAAAGTTTTATACATAAAAAAAATTTACTTAATCTTTAATTTTAACACATTCTATCCAATTTTTTGACACTCTTTATTGAAATACTCAAATAATGATTAAAAAGTTATTAAATATATTTATTCAACCAAAATTCAACACATATAAAGATGCTAATGTGTGGATCCAAAAAATCTTGTTAGAGGAAAAATACGGAAAAATTAATTCCTAAATTTTTTCTACACATAGCGCAATTCCCATACCGCCACCTATACAAAGTGCGGCACAACCTCTTTCTTTATTCTGTTTTTTCATTTCATGTATAAGTGTTACAAGTATTCTTGCTCCAGATGCACCTATTGGGTGACCTAAAGCAATAGCCCCACCATTTACATTAACTTTGTTTTCATCAATACCCAATTCACTGATAACTGCTATAGCTTGAGCAGCAAAAGCCTCATTAATTTCAAATAGATCGATTTCATTTAAATTCCAATTTACTTTTTTTGATGCTTGACGGATAGCTTCTATAGGACCAAGACCCATTAAAGACGGTTCCAAACCAACAGATGCCCAGGAAATAATTTTGGCCAATGGTTTAAGTGAATTTTGTTGAGCTTCCTTAAATGTAGTTAATAATAAAGCAGCTGCTCCATCATTTATACCAGATGAGTTTCCGGGTGTTACAGTCCCACCATCTTTAAAAACTGTTTTTAACTTTTCTAAATCAGATAATTTTAAATCTTTTCTTGGGTGTTCATCTTTTTTTAAAATAATACTTTTGTGATTTATCTGCACTATTTCATCATCAAATTTATTATTTTCAATTGCAATTTCTGTTTTTTTTTGGGATTGAAGAGCAAATTCATCTTGTTGTTTTCTAGAAATATTAAACTTTTTTGCAACATTTTCAGCTGTAACTCCCATGTGGTAATTTTTAAAAGCATCAGTTAAACCATCATGAATCATAGTATTTATTAATTGATCTTTTGAAATTTCTTTTTTCTCAGAATTAAAATAAGAGTAAGGTGTCATCGACATATTCTCTTGACCCCCACAAATTACATTATTTGCATCTCCTAATTTAATTTGTTGATAACCTGAAATAATGGCCCTTAGTCCTGATCCACAAACTTGGTTTACTAAATAAGCAGGTTTGGATACAGGGATCCCAGCATTTACTGCTGCTTGTCTCGCAGGGTTCTGTCCTCCAGCAGTAGTCAAAACCTGGCCCATTATTACTTCATCAATTTGATTATTAGATATTTTACTTCTTTTCAAAACCTCATTTATCACGATAGTACCAAGTTGATCTCCTTTTAAATCTTTTAATGATCCCTTAAAAGTTCCTATAGGTGTCCTAACTGCACTACAAATGACCACGTCATCAGGTTTGTTGTTCATAAATTTTAATTTTATCTTATCATTAAAATACACTAAATATTGATATACTATAAACAAATATATTTATAAATGCGCCTGTAGCTCAATTGGATAGAGCGCTTGGCTACGGACCAGGAGGTTCTGGGTTCGACTCCTAGCAGGCGCACCATAAAAAAGGAAAATTATGTTAAAATGGTTAGAAAAAATATCTCTTCAAATGTCAGTAATATATTTTTTTGTTTCTATTTTTGTAATTATATTAATCTTAACTTTTGTATTATAAAAAATAATGTCTAATCAATTTGAACAAATCAGTCTCAAACCAGGTTTTATGAAACATAACGGAGGCCTTTTATTTAGAAATATCTCTGAAAATGAATACGAATTTAAATCAACGATTAATAATAATCATTTAAATGCTGCAGGAATTACTCATGGAGGTTATTTGTCAGCACTGATAGATGCCGGTGCCGGCACAGCAGCACATAGATCAGCTGATAATGCACCCTGCGTAACAATTTCTTTAGATATAAAGTTTATTGGATCATCAAAAGTTAATGATGAAATCTACGGGAAAGTTAAAATATTAAAAAAAACAAAAACTCTTGTATTTTTATTTTGTGAGTTAAATTGTAATGGTAAGATAATTACGTCAGCATCAGGAATTTGGAAAATTTTAAAAATAAAAACAACTGACTAAGCATTCAGCACATAATCTTTATAATTAATTTAATTATGTTAAGTTAAATTATTATTTAAAAAAAATGAGAACTTTTTATCCATCGATTCGGTCATGTTTTAGTCTATTTTTGTTCTTTAACGATAACTACATCTGGTAGATAAAAATTAAGATATACCAAAGATAGAAATGACAAAAAATAAAATTACAGCTGTCCTTGGCCCAACAAATACAGGTAAAACTCATCTCGCTATTGAGACTATGCTGTCGTTTGACACTGGAATGATAGGTTTTCCTTTGAGATTATTAGCTAGAGAAGTTTACGACAAGGTAATTAAAAAGGTAAGTTTAGATAAAGTTGCATTAATTACTGGTGAAGAAAAAATAATTCCTCCAAATGCAAAGTATTATCTGTGTACTGTTGAATCTATGCCTATTGATAAAGAATTAGATTTTGTAGGAGTGGATGAAATTCAAATGTGCGCAGACCATGAACGAGGTCATATTTTTACAGACAGATTATTGAACTTAAGAGGAATAAAATTAACAATGTTAATGGGATCAAATACTATAAGACCAATTATTTCTAATCTTGATGATGACATCGAATTTATAAATCGAACTAGACTCTCAAAACTTTCTTATGTTGGTCATAAAAAAATTTCAAGAATTCAAAGAAAAACTGCAATTATAGCATTTTCTGCAGAGGAAGTTTACGCCATCGCTGAACTTATAAGAAGACAAAAAGGAGGAGCTTCTATTGTTATGGGATCTCTAAGCCCAAAGACAAGGAATGCACAAGTAGATCTGTATCAATCTGGAGATGTTGATTTTCTAGTCGCAACTGATGCTATTGGTATGGGAATTAATATGGATCTTGATCATGTTTATTTTTCCAATTTAAAAAAATTTGATGGGAAAAAATTAAGAAAACTAAATTTAGCAGAAATTGGGCAAATAGCTGGTAGAGCGGGAAGATATTTGAACAACGGAAATTTTGGTATAACAGGAGAATGTAAAGAAATAAATGCTGATGAAGTAGATTTATTGGAAAATCATAAATTTGAAGAAATCCAATCTTTATTTTGGAGAAATTCAAATTTAAACTTTGAGAGTCCTTTCAAATTATTAAAGTCTTTAGAGGAAAAGCCTAATAGAAAATGGTTAAGAAAAATAAATGAATGCGAAGATGAAAAAGCCTTAAAATTTTTTTTAAGAGATAAAAATTTGGAAAATATAAAATTTGATAAAGATAAATTAAGTCTTTTATGGGAATGTTGCCAAATACCAGATTTTGTTAAAAAAACCTATGGCAATCACTATGAAGTAATTGAAAATGTTTTTAAATATTTAACAAGTGAAAAGGGTCAAATTACTGATGATTATATGCGACTTCAACTCGTCAAACTTGATAAATTAGATGGGAATGTGGATTCTTTATCAAATAGAATTGCAAATGTAAGAACTTGGTCATATGTTTCAAATAAAAATAATTGGATAGAAAATCAAAACTATTGGATAGAAAAAACAAAACACTTAGAGGATAAGTTATCAGATAGATTACATGAGGAGCTTACAAAAACTTTTATTGACAAAAGGGCAAGTGTCCTAGCGAGAGGCTTAAAACAAGATATGGAATTTGATACTAAAATTTTAGAAAATAACGAAGTAATGATTGATGATCAATTTATTGGAAAGATAAATGGACTTAAATTAGAACTAGATTTAAAAAAGGGTGCTTTAGAAACAGATATCAAATCGCTAAAAAAAGCAGCAAGACAGACAGTTGGTCCAGAACTTCAAAAAAGAATAGATACAATAACCGAGACAGGTTTAATAGAACTAAACGAGGATTTTAAAATTTATTGGAGAAAATCTCCAATAGCAAAATTGCAACAAGGTAGAGATTATTTAAATCCAAATATTGTTCTTATAGTTGATGATATTCTGGAAACAGATCAATTAAAAAAATTAAATAATTATTTAGTGAAATGGCTAAAAAATAAAATACAAAATGTTTTGAGCAGTTTAATTGATTTGAGAAATCTTAAGGAAAAAAATTCATCAATTAAAGCTCTTGCATATCAATTGTATGAGAACAATGGAGTCCTTCAAAGAAATCAAGTTACAGATTATCTAAAAATATTAGGACAAAATGAGAGGAAATTTTTGAGAGATCAAGGAGTAAAATTTGGAAGATATCATGTATTTTTACACAAATTAATCAAACCAGAGGCTGTGTCCTTAAGAACTTTACTTTGGAAAAATTATCATCAAAAATATTTTAATTTAAAACCTCCTGTGTTTGGTTTAAATTTTTTAGAAAACGACAAAATTAAAAACAGAAATTTTATGTTACTTTGTGGATTTGAGAAATTTGACAATTTTTACGTAAGGATTGATATTTTAGAAAGATTATTTGTTCAAATTATTAATTCAAACACAGAAAAAAACGAAATTAAGTTAATTCCTGAAATGTTGAATTTACTTGGATGTAATAAGGACAGCTTTAAAAAGCTTTTAAAAATTATGGGTTATAAAGTTTTTGAGAAAAATAATGATATATTTTTTAAATACAATCCAAGAAAAAGCTCAAAAAAAGTAAGTAAAAAATTCATTAAAGAAAGTCCTTTTAAAGTGTTAAAAAATTTAAATTTAAACCAGTAAGTAATGTTTTTTAAAGAAAAAAAAGGAGATACTAAAACTAGTGATTTAGCAAGAGTTGCGGCATTATTGATTCATGCTGCAAAAATTGATGAGAACTTCTCAAAAGAAGAAGAGGTTATAATAAGTAAGGCACTTTTGAAAATAGGTGCAGACCAAAATAATTTAGAAAATATTTTAAAAGAAGGTAAAGAAATAGAAGAAAACTCTAACCAAATTTTGGATTTTACAAGGGAAGTTAAAAATATGGATGATAAAAAAAAAATTGAAATTATAGAAACCCTTTGGAGAATAATTTACTCAAATAAAGAAGCAGATATGTTTGAAACTAATTTGATGAGACGACTTGCAGGCTTATTGTATATTGACAATAAGATCATGGGAGATATCAAAGAAAAAATTAAAAAAGAAAATCAATAATGACATATATAGTTAATGACAAATGCATTAAATGTAAGTTAATGGATTGTGTTGAAGTTTGCCCTGTAGATTGTTTCTATGAGGGAAAAAATATGCTTGTAATTAAACCTGATGAGTGTATAGATTGTGGCGTTTGTGAGCCTGAGTGTCCTGTTGATGCAATAAAAGCTGATACAGAGCCAGGGTCTGATAAATGGCTTGAGATCAATAAACAATATTCCGAAATCTGGCCAAATATAACAATTAAGAAAGATCCTCCATCGGATCACGAAAAGTATAAAGATGAGCAAAATAAGTTTGAAAAGTATTTTAAAGAAAACCTTTAAAAAAAGTAAAGCTACTAAATCAAAAAAAAAGGCAAAAACCAAAAAGATTGTTAAATTAAAAAAAGTAAAAAAGAAGATAAATAAATTACCAAAAAAATTAATTAAGACTAAAAAAATACCTTTAAAAAAATCTATAAAATCTGAAGCCAAAACTACAGAACAGAAAAGTGATGGTTTAAGAATTACAAAAAATAATGAGGCTAAACCAGAAATTAAAAAAGTAAAAAAACAAGAAACTGAAAAAAGAGAATATAAAATCAAAGATTACGTCGTATACCCAAAACATGGTGTTGGGCAAATTACTGAATTCAAAAAAATTAATATTGGAGGAATAGACGTTGAAACTTATGTTATAAAATTTGAAAAAGATAAAGCAAATGGAATGGTGCCTGTTAATAAACAATTACACTTAAGACCATTAGCTACTATCAATCAGGTAAATAAATGTATCTCAATATTAAAAAGTAAGCCTAAAATAAAAAGATCTATGTGGAGTAGGAGAGCACAGGAATATGAAGCAAAGATTTCATCAGGTAAGATTTATGAGTTAGCTGAAGTAGTAAGAGACCTTAATAAGGGGGATGATTTGATGGTTGACCAATCTTATAGTGAAAGACAATTGTTTGAAAAAGCCTATGAAAGAATCCTTTCAGAATTCCAAATAATTCTAAATCTTTCATTAGAGGATACTCAAAAAAAATTAGATAAAGCTTTAAAAAGAAACTTAAATACTCAACCTAAACCAGAGGCAGCACCAATAAAGCAAGCTTCATCAGATTTACCTGAAGAAGAGGCTGTTTCAGAAAATGAAGAAGATATAGAGGAATAAAAAAAAACGCCTCTCACACGTAAATCGTTATGAGAAGCGTTTTTAATAAAGAATACTAAGTAATTATCTTCTTCTTCTTTTTTTAGCTTTTTTCTTAGCTTTTTTCTTAGCCTTCTTTGCTTTTTTTCTTCTCTTAGGCATCTTTAGCTCCCTTTTTTAAGTTAAACGAATCAATTGATTCGCTATTAATCTATTTTTATTTTTTTATGTGCCTTATGTCAAATCTTAAATTTTAAAGAAAATTTTAAAAATAAAATTAAAATAAAAATTTTTTTTTAAAAAAATTTAAATTGTAAAAAAGTTAGTGTTTATGCGCTTAATAATCAAATATTTTGTAAAAAATTAATAAAGTTTTTCTAAATCTTCTTTATATTTTTCTAAAATTTTTTTTCTTTTTAATTTTAAAGTTGGTGTTAACATTCCATTTTCAATTGTAAATTCTTCATTAATTAATTTTATTTTTTTTACTCTTTCAACAAGAGATAAGTTTTTATTTAGATCATCTATATATAATTCAATTTCTTTTTTATTTTTTTCACTGTCACTTACAATTAAAGCAACTAAATAAGTTTTTTTGTCTCCATAAACAAAACTTTGTTTAATTTTGTCGTCAAGACACAATAAATTTTCAATTTTTGAGGGTGAAATGTTATCACCACCAGAATTTACAATAATTTCTTTTTTTCTGTCAGTAATTTTCAAATTTCCCTCTTTTGTAATTTCACCTATATCTCCTGTGTGTAACCAACTATTTTTCAGTATATCGTCGGTTTCTTTTTTCATGTTCCAGTAACCAAGCATTACATTTTCGCCTTTGACCAGAATTTCACCATCCTGGGCAATCTTCACCTCATTAGTTTTAAAAGGAGGTCCAACTGTATCAATCTTGATTTTTTCAGGTATATTGCAACTTACTACTGGGGATGCTTCTGTTAGTCCATAACCTTGTAAAGTTGGCAATCCGATAGAATTCAAAAATTCACCAATTTTTTGATCTAACGCGCCCCCTCCAGAAACAAAAGCCTTTAAATTTCCCCCAAACTGATTTTTGATTTTTTGTCTTACTAATTTTTCACATAAATAATTTAGTATTTTTTCTCTGAAGCTCATATTCTCATTATTTAGTTTTTTTATTCCAAGCAAAATCGTCGAGGATATTAATTTTTTCTTTAGACCTGTTTGTTTTGAAAAATTAATCGAAATCTTACTATACAAATTTTGATAAAATCTTGGCACAGCAGTCATTATAGTTGGTTTAGCAACTGACATATTAGATAATAATTTTTCTAAACTTTCAGCATAATAAATTTTTGCTCCTAATGTGATTTGTACAAATTGAACAGCATGTTCATATGAATGAGATAAAGGAAGCCAAGTCAAAAAAACAGGTTCACTATCTTTAACTAGCGAATTCAAAATTTCTTGCGCACCCTCACAATTAGATAAAATACCCCCATGACTCAGCATTACACCTTTAGGGTTACCAGTTGTTCCTGATGTGTAAATGATACAAGCTAGATCTTTTCTTTCTATATTTTGGTTAAAGTTGTAATGATCTAAAGTTTTGTCTTTAGAAAATCTTTCAAAAATATTTTCTATACTATCAATTTGTTTATCTATGTTTTCTATTGATAAAACTTTTATATTATCTGAAATGAATTTATCTATTTTTTTTAATTGAGTATTATTTGAGACAATACAAATTTTTGGATTACAATCATTAATGATATATTCATAATCTTTTTCAGAGTAAGTTGTAAATAAAGGAACTGTTACCCCACCAGCGTTCATTATGGCTATATCAGAAATAAGCCATTCAGGTCGATTTTCAGATAATAGAATGCATCTATCCCCTTTAGATAAATTTTTTCTTAAATATTCAGATAAAATTTGAATATTTCTTTCAACTTGTTTCCAAGTAAGAAAATCTTTCTTATTATCCTTTAACCACTTTAAAAATGGTTTATTAGAATTAGAGTTTAACTGCTTATACTTCGTGAAAAAAAGTTCTACTAAACTGTTAATTTTACTTAATTCCATAATTTGGTGGGCGAAGAGAGAATCGAACTCTCACTTCTTGCGAAACACGATTTTGAGTCGTGCGCGTCTACCAGTTCCGCCATTCGCCCTAGTTATTTAATAATTTATTAAATAGTATAAGAACTAAAATTATATTAAAACCAAAAAATGTTTAAAAGTCTTTACAAAAAATGTTTAGATTTAGCAGCTCACAAAAGTTCTAAATATTATTTGGCAATAGTCTCTTTTGTTGAAAGTTCATTTTTTCCTATTCCACCAGATGTAATGGTTATTCCAATGGTAATATCAAAAAAAAATGATTTTATTAAAATCTTTCTTATAACTACAATTTTTTCAGTTTTAGGTGGTATGCTTGGTTACTTAATTGGTGCGTTCTTTTTTGAATTTGGAGCACACATTATGAGTTTTTATGGTTATGAGGATAAGTTATCAAAAATTAAAGAAAACTTAGTTAATAGTGATGGTTTTTATGCTTGGTTAGGAGTACTTTTTTTAGCTGGTTTTACTCCTCTACCATATAAAGTTTTTACAATTGCAAGCGGCCTTATAGGATTTAACTTTTTAATCTTTATTTTAATAAGTTTAATTTCTCGAGGATTAAGATTTTTCATCGTATCATACCTTTCTTATAAGTTCGGTGATTTATTTAATGATTATATGGATAGGCATGGGTCAAAATGGTTTACAATAATTGGAATATTAATTGTTATTATTGGCTTAATAATTTATCTGATTTTTAAATCTCATGTTTAATCTTAAAACTGAAATTTACTTGAGAATAATTTTTCTATTTAGTTTAATAGCTTTAATTTCTGCTTATTTTATAGAACATGTTCTAGGCCACCAACCATGTAATTTATGTTTGATAGAGAGAATCCCTTATGGGTTAAGTATAATTTTGATATCTCTAATGTTTATTATAAAAAAAAATGAAAATTTCTTTATTTTGCTTTTAATACTAACTTTTATTTTTTCTTTTTTTATTTCATTGTATCATTTCGGCATAGAACAAGGCATTTTTCAAGAGTCAAATGTTTGTGGTGTAAAAAACTTTTCTGAAAATATGAGTAAAGAGGAATTAATAAATAAACTAAGTGAAAAAACTATAAGCTGTAAAGATGTGACATTTAGGATTTTAGGATTATCACTTACTACTATTAATATTGTAATAAGTATATTATTTATTATAACCCTAGCAAAAATTTTTACTAAATATGAAAAAAACTGATAGTAGAGTTGAGGAATTTATTAGAGTTGACCATGCAGGCGAGAGGGGTGCTGTCAAAATTTATGAAGGTCAGTTATTAGCTTTAAATACAATTGTTAAAAATGACAGTTTAAAAAAAACAATTGAGGATATGAAAGAACATGAAGTTGAACATTGTCAATTTTTTGAAAACGAAATAAAAAAAAGAAATATTGAGCCAACAAAATTTTTGCCATTATGGGATCTGCTAGGTGTAGGTTTGGGGTTTGGGTCTACTATTCTTGGGAAAAAAGCAGCTATGCTATGTACTGCCTCCGTTGAAGAAGTAATAGATAAACATTACCAAGATCAAATAAATCAACTTGGTCCTGAAGAAAAAAATCTTAAAAAGAAAATTATAAAATTCAGAGAAGATGAACTCCATCATAAAGATATAGCTTATGAAAAAGGAGCTACCAAAAAAGGAATTTACTCAATTATGGATAAGATAATAAAAACAGGCTCAAAAATTGCAATTCGAATATCAGAAAAAGTATAAAACTTAAGCTTCTAATTCAACATCCCAATATAAATAATCCATCCAGCTTTTATGTAAATAATTTGGGGGAAAATTTTTTCCATTACGATGTAAATCTTCTGTTGAAGGTTGATAAGGATGTTGGGCCAGTTTCATGCCGGATAATTTTAATAGTTTGCCTCCTTTTTTAACATTACAAGCAGAACATGCAGTAACAACATTATCCCAATTAGTTTCTCCACCTTTTGATCTTGGTAATAAATGATCAAAAGTTAATTCCTCATTGCTGCCACAATACTGGCAGGAAAACTTATCTCTAAGAAAAACATTAAATCTTGTAAAACTTGGTTTAGATTGAGGAACAATATAATCTTTTAGAGCAATTACACTAGGCAATTGCATATTGAATGAAGGACTTCTTACTATACGATCGTAATTACTTACTATAATTACACGATCTAAAAAAACTGATTTAACAGTATCCTGCCATGACCATAGTGATAGAGGATAGTAGCTCAATGGTCTATAATCAGCATTTAAAACTAGTGCAGGACATTTTTCTAGTGAAACGTCTTGATCAATAAAATTATTCATATTAAATTTTAACTTAAATAAAAATTTTTTTCAATATTTAGGAATTATTAAATTTTTTTAAGATATAATTCAATGCAATACTTGAAGCATTTATAGGAATATGATGGTCACAATTTTTTATAAGATGCGTCTCAATGTCTATATTATTTCTCATAAAAAAATCTTTTGCCTCTAACATAAAATTTGGTGAGACAACTTGATCAGAATCACCATGAATTAATAAAATACTTGATGAGTTTTTTTTTCTCAATTTCAAATCCTTTTCATCAATAATTTTTCCAGAAAAACCCACAACACAATTAAAAGGTTTTTCAGAAGTAAGTCCTAAGTTTATTGACATCATGCAGCCTTGGCTAAAACCAGATAAACAAATTTGTTTATTTTCAAAATTAAATTCATTTTTAATTTCATCAATAAATTTTGATAATTTTTTTTCAGCCTTTATAGATTGATCCAAAATATACTCTGGATCATCCTTGCTTAAATCAAACCACTGATATCCATTTGGATTTATACTGCATGGTTCATGACCATTAGGACAAATAAAAATAGTATTAGGTAAATGTCTTTTCCAGTTCAGTGAGAGCATACTAATATCCTTGCCATCACCACCATAACCATGAAGTAAGATGATAGCATTTTTAATCTTTTTATTAGTCTCTGGTTTGACCATCACTGAATCTAGGCAAAATGTCATAGTGTGTGAATTATGTTTTTTTATTTTAAAAACACCCTACAATACCTTCATGTTATCTGGAATAGTAGTTAAAATATTATCTATAGTTTTGTTAATGGCAGTTGGGATTGTTTTAATTCTTGGTATCGGAACTTTATTTAAAGGTGGTGAAACCAGCAAAAAATATTCTAATAAGTTAATGCAATTAAGAGTTTTGCTCCAATTTATTGCAATCATTGCTTTGGTTGGTTTTGCATATTTTTTCAAAAATTAGTTATAACTAGCCAACCATTCAACAAAATTTTTTTCCTTAAAATCGATTGAACCAACAATTCTTGCAAACTCATATCCATCCTTGTTTATCAAAATTGTAGTGGGCACTCCTCTTAGTCCAAATTTTTTCGCTAAGGTAATTGGTGAGTCGAAATATATTTTAAGATTATCTATACCTAAATCCTCAAAAAATTTGGAGGCTTTTTCTAAATTATCCTGACCAACATTAATCGGAAATATTTTTAAATTGTCTAAATTTTTTTGAGATTGCAATTGATTAAGAGATGGCATTTCCTCTTTGCATGGGGCGCACCAAGTTGCCCAAAAATTGAGCAAAACCAAATTGCCTTCAAATTGATCAAGTTGAATTTCATTACTCTGATCATCTAAAAACGTTAATTCATCATATTTTTTAAGCTCTTTATTGATAACAAGATTTTTTATGTCTTTGATTTCTGCCGCTACACAATTAGATATTAAAAAAGCAAATATTATTAAAAATCTCATATTAAATAGGTATAATTAATTATCATGTCGAAAAATAAAAACAACCAGGCAATATGGGGCAATAGAATAAAAAAAAACACTTCATCAATTTTTCAAAAAGTGGGAAATTCTATTGCTGTTGATAAGAGACTATATAAAGAGGATATAATTGGATCTATTGCACATGTCGAAATGTTATTTAAACAAAAAATTATTTCTTTTAAAATAAAGAATAAGATTGTTTATGGTCTAAACAAAATCAAAAAAGAAATAACAAACAAAAAATTTGAATTTAATAAAAAGTATGAGGATATTCATATAAATATTGAAAAAAGACTTTTTGAAATAATTGGCGAAGATGCAGGTTTTATTCACACAGCACGATCCAGAAATGATCAAGTGATTACAGACTTGAAAATTTGGATGAAATCATCAACCAAAGAAATTAATATTCTATTAGATACTATTATTAAAAGTGTAATAAAAGCAGCAGAAAAAAATATATATACTGTTATGCCAGGATTTACTCATCTAAAAAATGCTCAGCCAGTTTCATTTGGCCACTATTTGATGGCTTATGTTGAAATGTTTAAAAGAGATCAAAAGAGATTGATAAATAATCTAGATAGTTTAAATGAAAATCCTTTGGGTGTTGCCGCTTTAACTGGAACATCTTTTAATATTGATAGAAATTACACTACAAAAAAACTTGGATTTACAAAACCAACTAATAACTCAATAGATACAATTTCTGACAGGGATTTTGTGCTAGATTTTCTTTACTCTATTTCAGTCTGTGCCATGCATATTTCTAGAATAGCTGAGGAACTTATCATATGGAACTCTGATGCTTTCAAGTTAATAAATTTATCAGATAAAGTTGTAACTGGTTCTTCGATAATGCCACAAAAAAAAAATCCAGATCTTTTGGAATTTTTACGAGGAAAGTCTGGAATTATTTATGGTAATTTGTTTTCTATGCTTACAGTTTTAAAAAGTTTACCTTTATCTTACTACAAAGATCTTCAAGACGATAAGGAAATTGTTTTTAAATCTAATGATACAATGCAAAATTGTTTAAAAATACTTGATGAGATTCTTAAAAATTTTACACCAAATAAAAAACAAATGATAGAATTAGCTAACACAGGATATTTGACTGCAACTGATCTTGCAGATTATCTCGTAAAAAATCACTCAATGCCATTTAGAAAAGCATACAAAGTTACTGCTAATATTGTGAACTTTGCTGAAAAAAAGAAAAAAAATCTCGATCAATTAACGCTGGCTGAACTTAAAAAAATTGAACCAAAACTATCAAATGATGTATTAAAAGTGTTTGATTTAAAGAATTCTGTAAATTCTAAGAAATCATATGGTGGAACATCTTTTGATAATATTAAAAAAATGATATTGAAATATAAAAGAAAAAAATGAAAAAAAAGATTATTTTAGCAATAATTGTATTTTCTACATTGATCGCTTGTGGAAAAAAAGGAGACCCGGTATATAAAGAATCTCAAAGTAATTCAAAAATACCAAGCTACCTTCTAAATAAAGCTTAATGAGATTTTTAAATAGTAAACTTAAGATTGAAAATACAATCCTGCAAAATATTGCTAAAAAATATGGAACGCCTGCATATTGTTACTCGTATAAACAACTAAGAGAAAATATAAATGGTTTTAAAAAAAATTTTAAATCCATCTCACCATTAATTTGTTTTGCTATTAAATCTAATACTAACTTAAACTTAATAAAAGAAATAAAAAAATTTGGACTTGGAGCAGATGTTGTATCAATGGGTGAATTAATGTTAGCTCTTAAGGCTGGAATTAGTCCAAAGAAGATTGTTTTTTCAGGAGTTGGTAAGACTTCCAAAGAAATTAATTTTGCAATTGATAAAAAAATTTTATTAATTAATTCAGAGTCCAAAAGTGAAATTATAGAAATTGATAAAATTGCTAAAATAAAAAAAAAACAGGTTAATATTGGTATTAGATTAAACCCAAATACCGATGCGAAAACTTTGAGCCAAATATCGACAGGTAAAAAAGATAATAAATTTGGAGTTAATGATAAAACATTTTTTGAACTTGTAAGATATTGTAAGAATTCTAAAAATATTAATTTGAAATGTTTAAGTGTTCATATTGGAAGTCAAATTTTAGATCATAAACCCTATGAAAAAATGTTAAGAATATTAGATAAAATCATCAAAAAAACTCAATATAAATTTGATTATATTGACCTTGGGGGAGGTATGGGCATCCCATACAATAATGATAAAAAACTAAATTATAAAAAATATCATTCAGCAATTAAAAAATTTTTAAAGAATAAAAAATCTCAGATTATATTTGAGCCAGGTAGATCAATAGTCGGCAATACAGGAGTTTTAATTTCAAAAGTAATTTACATAAAAGAGAGTTCTAAAAAAAATTTTGTTATTATAGATGCTGCTATGAATGATTTAATGAGACCCGCACTTTATGGTGCAGTACATCGCATCTTACCTTTGTTAAAAAGAAGTAAAAAATCAAAGAAAATTTATGAATTTGTTGGCCCAATTTGCGAAAGCACTGATAAGTTTACGTCCATAAAAAATTTTCAAGAACTAAAAGAGAAAGATTTTATCGCAATTTGCGATGTAGGAGCCTATGGTATATCACTCAGTTCTAATTATAATCTTAGACCTAAACCTGTAGAAATATTAATTAATGGATCTAAAATAAGAGTAGTTAAAAAAAGACAAAAGCACCATGAAATAATTTAGCTTTTGATAATTAATGATAAGAAACTTTCTATTTTCAATTTTCTTTTTTTCAGGAATAATTTTAATTTCAATTATTTTTCTGCCAGCGTTAATCTTACCACAAAAATTTACACTTTTTGGTGGGAAATTAATGGGTTATTGGGCTGCTACTTGTTTAAAAATTTTCTTGTCCACAAAAATCATTGTAAAAGGTAAAGAAAATTTAATTAAAAATGAAAAATTTTTTATTGCTTCCTCTCATCAATCTATGTTTGAAACTTTTTTCCTACAAACGATTTTTAATTCTCCTGTATTTATCTTAAAAAAAGAATTACTTATGATACCTATTTTTGGCTGGTACTTAAAAAAAATAGGATCAATTTCTATCAAAAGAAATAAGGTATCGAAAGAAAACATCAATTTTTTTGAAGATATTTCTAAAATAATTGCAAACACAAAACGACCAATAATAATTTTTCCTCAAGGAACTCGAGTATTACCCCACGAACAACCTCCATTTAAAAAAGGCGCATCAAGGATTTATGAAGAATTGAAAATAAAATGCCAACCGGTTGCTATTAATTCTGGTTACGTCTGGCCAAAAAAAGGAAAAAAATATATTAACAAAACAATTACAATTTCAATTTTGGAACCTATCAAACCTGATTATTCCAAGGAAGAATTTTTGGGGATTTTAGAGAAAACTATATATTCTGAACTTAAATTGCTTAATTAACCTTTCATAGGCATAACTACAAAAATACTATCAAAATCACCAGGATCTTTGATTAGTGCAGGTGAACCTGAATCATTTAGAAACATCTCAATATTATTTCCATCTAATTGTGAAGCAACATCTATCAGATATTTAGAATTAAAACTAATTTCTAAATCATGATCAAATTTTACTACTAGAGATTCTTTTCCATCACCACTGTTGGTATTATTTACAGACAAATCTAGTTTATCTTTACTTAAATTAAATTTAACACCATCTTTTTTATCAAGGGATACTGAAGCTACTCTATCCACTGAACTTTGAAAAATTTTAAGGTCAATTTCTAATTTTTTTTGATTATTTTTTGGAATTACTTGAATGTAGTTAGGAAATTTTCCGTCTATTAACTTAGAAATTAAAATACTATTATTTAATTCAAATTTTATCTTGGATTTCATATTTGAAATTTTTACATCACCATCATAGTTTTCTAATAATGAACTTAATTGAAAAATAGTCTTTTTAGGTAATATAATTGGTTCAAAAATTTTTTTTTCATTTAATCTGAGTTTAGAAATAGACATACGATGACTATCAGTTGATACTGCAGTTAAGTAATTCTTATCCTCAACCTCTGTTTGATGAAAATAAATTCCACTTAAATAATGTCTGGTCTCATCATTTGACACAGAAAATTTACATTTATTGAGCAGCTTTAAAAGGTCTTTTGATTTAAGACTAAATTCATTTTCATTAAAATTTTCATCTGTTAAAGGAAATTCCGAAGCGGGCATACAATTTAAATTAAAAATAGATTTTTCTGACTCCAAATGAAGTTTGCTATTATCTGTTAAAGTTAAATTTATTTTTTTTCCTGATGAGAGTTTTCTGACAATATCATACATTGTAGACGACGTAGTGGTTGTTTTTCCTTGTTCTATAACTTCGACGTTATTTATTTGATGAATAAATATTAAGTCCAAATCCGTCGCTGTTATAGTGAGTTTTGAATTTTGAGCATCGATTAGTATGTTTGATAATATTGGAAGCGTACTTCGTTTCTCAATCACTCCTTGACAATAATTTAATGCTTGCTGTAGGTCTTGTTGGTTTACATTAAATTTCATTTTCTTTATTGCTATATAATATTTGATTTTTTAGTTTATCTATATTTGCAATCATATCTGAATCCTTCTCTTTTAATTTTTCAATAGTTTTGACTGAGTGAATTATAGTTGTGTGATCTCTATTTGAAAACTCTCTTCCAATTTCAGGCAGAGATTTTGAAGTCAAAATTTTTGTTAGATAAATTGCTGTTTGTCGTGGTCTCACTAGGTACCTAGATCTCCTTGATGAAAGCATTTCATTTTTACTGATCTTAAAAAATTTACACACAATAGTTTGAATGAGATCAATAGTTACTTTATTTTCATTTAAATTCAGTAAATCTTTTAATATAACTTTTGTCTCAGCTAAGCTCGGTATTTTGTTATAAATTCTTGAAAAAGATATAATTCTATTTATTGCACCCACCAATTCTCTTACACTCGTCGTGATTTTAATACTAATAAAATCTTTAATTTCTTCAGGTATATTAAACTTTTCAGGGTATAAATTATTTAAGTCACTTATTTTACTTTCAATGATTTGTTTTCTGAGTGCCAAATCAGTTTTTTGAATATCCACAACTAGACCTCCTGCAAATCTTGACTTTATTCTCTCCTGAATTCTTGAAAGCTTATTAGGAGATCTATCAGCAGAAATTATAATTTGAGAACCTTTGTCTAATAATGCATTAAAAGTATGAAAAAATTCTTCTTGCATTGCCTCTTTACCATTCATAAATTGTATATCATCAATTAACAAAATATCTGTATTGCGAAAATACTCTTTAAATTTTACCATATCATTAGATTTGATTGATTTTACAAATTGATACATAAAACGTTCTGCTGATATAAACATAACCTTATTATCTTTTTTTAAGTGATAACCAATTGCATTTAAAAGATGTGTCTTGCCCATTCCAACACCACCATAAAGATAAAGTGGATTATAATGTGAAATATTCTCAGAAACTTTTACAGAAGCTTCGTATGCTAACTTATTACTGGGGCCAGTAATAAAGTTATCAAAATTTTTGTTAGGATCTATGCGATTATATTGTAAATAAGAATCTTTTATGAAAGAAACATTTTCTTTATTTTCTATAATATTATTATTATTATTTTTATCCTGAATTGAATTAAGTTTATCTTCAGTGATTTTGAATTCAATCCGAATAATTTCTTTTTTATAATTTTTTATAATTTTTAAGATTTGATCTAGATATCTAGACGTAATCCAATCACGAATGAATCTAGTAGGTACAGATAATAAGATATAATTATTGATTTCCTCGACAAACGTTATTTTTTTAAGCCAACTCTCGTAAATATCTAGTCCTAATTTATTTTTCATTTCAGCTTGAACTAAATTCCAATCAAGAATGTCTGATTTAGAGTCTTTTAAACTATTATTATTTATAGAATTGTTCATAAATGCGGAGAATGTTCAGTTAGAACCATAATAAAATTATTGCAACAAATAATTTTCAAAAATAAAAAAAAAATAAAATCTAGGATTGTGTAATCTTTTTATTTTTAAAAAAAAAGTATTTGACAAAAAAAATAAATATAAATAAAAAAAAAATATAAATAAAATTTATAATTGAATTAAATAAGTTTTTTTATTTACTAAATCTAAATATTGTGTAGAGAATTTTTAAGATCACAGATTTTGTAGATTTAAAAGTTGTATAAAAATTAACAACCTGAAGTGTTATTAAACTAGATCGAGGCTATTTTTTTGGTAAACCTTGAAACGTTTCTAGAAGCGTTTTGTTTTTTTACAATGCCAGTTTTAGCTATTTTCATCAACTCAGAATTCAACTTAGGTAAGAATTTTAAAGCCTCAGACTTCTTTTTAGCTTCAATTAAAGAATTCATTTTCTTTAAAGCATTTTTATATCTACTTTTTCTAGCTTTATTAACAGCTGTTTGTTTTGTAATTCTTCTAATTCTTTTGATTGCTGATTTTGTGTTAGCCATATGCGCAGGGGTATAACTTGAGAATGAATTTTGGTCAATTAAATAATCATTATATTTGGCAGATATTACAAAAAAAAGAAGATCTATTAGAAATCATTTTTTTTTTTATAATTCCATTGCATCCTGGCCTCTTACAATTAAGTCCTTTTCTCTCATAAACATTAAAATTCTTTTGGAAATTACCTAATTTACCCGCTGTGTTTTTAAAATCTCTAATACTTGATCCTCCCTTTTTAATAGCATTAATCAAAACCCTTCTAGAATTTAATATTATTTTTTTACAATCTTCTTTATTTAATAAAGATACTTTTTTATCAGGTTTAATTTTACATAAAAATAAAATTTCACTCGCATAAATATTTCCTATTCCTGATACAAAATTTTGATCTAATAAAAAGTTTTTTATATTTTTTGTTTTCCCTCTTAAAAAAGAATAAATATAATTTAAGTTAAATTTTGATTGAAATGGTTCTGGTCCAAGTTTAGAGAATCTTTTATCTAAAGAGTATTCATTAGCCACTATTTCAAAAAAACCAAATCTTCTTGGATCGTTATATATAATTTTAAAATCATCAAAAACTATTTCTACATGATTATGTTTTTTGGGTAATGTAGGTGAGCTATAAAAACTAGTATTAGTCACCAAACTTTTTTTTCGATTATAAATTAAATGAATAGTTCCTGACATACCAAGATGTAAAAGACAATAACTTTGATTTGACAGACAAATAATCAAATATTTTGAAAATCTTTTTACTTTGACTATTTTTTTGCCTTTAAGGAATCTTGAAAAATTAAGTGGGATTTTTGTTCTTAAATTTCTATTTCTAACTAATACTTTTTTAACCTTTTTTTGTTTAATCTTGTTGTCTAAAGATTGACGTACAATTTCTACTTCTGGTAATTCTGGCATTTAATACTATATTGATTATATATTTTTGAATTATGCAACAATATCTACAAAATAAAAAAGGATTAGTCCAAAATGTTTTTGATCAAGTGTACGATCGTTATGATCTAATGAATGATTTCATGTCATTAGGGATACATAGATTGTGGAAAAAAAGTCTATTAAATATAATGAATCCATCTCGTAATCAAAATTTAATCGATGTTGCTTGTGGCACTGGAGACATAGCTAAACTATTTGTTAAACATGTAAATAAGTTAACTCACATTACATGTGTCGATCCAAATAAAAGGATGATAAGTAAAGGAAAAGAAAAATTATCTAATTTTAAAAATATAAATTGGATTATTTCTCCAGCTGAGAAAATTCCTTTATCTAAAAATTTATTCGACTTTTACACCATAAGCTTTGGTTTAAGAAACACTGCAAATATAGATAAGGCTCTTTCTGAGGCCTATAGAGTTTTAAAACCTGGGGGTCGTTTTTTATGCTTAGAGTTTTCAAAAATTCAGAATACAAATTTAGAAACCCTGTACAAAAATTACTCTAAGCTTATACCTTCTGTTGGTAAGTTTGTGGTTGGTGAAAAACAGCCCTATGAATACCTAGTTAAAAGTATTGAAAATTTTTTAAACCAGGAGGAATTAATTGATGCAATGATTAAAAACAATTTTAAAAAATGTACTTATAGAAATTTATCAGGTGGAATAGTTTCTATTCATAGTGGATGGAAATTTTGATGATAAAAAAATTAATTACTCTCTTTAAACTTGGAAGGAAAGTAGCCAGTTCTGATATTTTAAATATTGTATCAAAATTTAAAGAACCACCATTAGCTATAAAGATTTTATTTAAGATGTTATCATTTTCTTTTTCACCAAAAAAACAAGTGGATGCAAACAAAGACGAGGGAGAGAGATTGTCTGACTCTTTAGAGTCAATGGGAACTACGTTTATTAAACTTGGTCAATTTTTAGCAACCAGACCTGATATAATTGGTGAAGAACTTTCCAAAAAACTTGAAAACCTTCAAGATAAATTGCCACCCTTTTCTTTAATACAAGCAAAAGAAATAATTAAAAATGATCTAGGTAATGAAAGTTATGACTCTATAATCAATTTAAGTGAACCAGTTGCTGCTGCTTCAATTGCTCAAGTCCACAAAGCTCAAATTAATGACAATGGAGTTCTTAAGGACGTTGCAATTAAAATTCTAAGACCAAATATAAAAAAAATATTTAATGAGGAGATAGATGCAATAATGCTTTTTGCTTTCTTAATAGAATCATTTATTAAAAAGACAAAAAGACTCAAGCTGGTAGAAGTAGTATTTTTATTAAAAGAAATCACAAATCTAGAGATGGATTTAAGATTTGAAGCAGCTGCTGCAAATGAATATGCTGAAAATACAAAGAATGATGTTGGATTTAGAGTTCCTCAAATTTATTGGAATTATACCAGCGAAAATGTAATGACTCTAGATTGGGTGGATGGAATATCTATTAGAGAAACGGAAGAACTAAAAAATAAAGAATTTAATACTGAAAAAATTGCAGAGGATATTATTCAAAATTTTTTAAGACATGCTGTAAGAGATGGTTTTTTTCATGCAGATATGCACCAAGGAAATATATTCATAGATAATGATGGTCAAATTGTACCTATTGATTTTGGAATTATGGGTAGATTAGATAAAATGAGTAAAAGATTTTTAGCTGAAATTTTATTTGGTTTTATTCAAAGAGATTATCGTAAAGTTGCTAAAGTACATTTAGTTGCAGGCCTTGTACCAAAAGAGGTTCCAATAGATGATTTAGCTCAAGCTCTAAGATCCATCGGTGAACCAATTTTTGGTCAAGCGGTTAAAGACATTTCTGGAGGAAAATTATTAAAGCAACTATTTGACGTCACAGAAAAATTTAACATGCAAACTCAACCTCAGCTTCTAATGTTACAGAAAACAATGGTTGTTGTTGAAGGTGTAGCTAGAAAATTAAATCCAAATACAAATATTTGGACCACTTCAAAACCAGTTCTTGAAAGCTGGCTAAAAGAAACAAAAGATCCAATGACAAAACTAAATGAGACGCTTCAAAATACATCTGAAGTAATAAAAAAATTACCAGAATTTCCTGAAATTATGGATAAAGCAAATCAAGCTCTTACTTATCTTGCTAGTGGACAAATCCCACAAAACTCAAATTCCTATACAGCCTTAAACACTCAAAAATCAGAAATGACTGCTTTTAGAAACCAATCTATTATTGGTTTATTAATCCTTGTAATTTTTGGTCTTTTAATATTTTAATTCAGTCGATGAAAGATTTATCAAACAAAAAAGTTCTTTTTATAATATGTGGTGGAATTTCTGCTTACAAAAGTCTTGAAACGATAAGAATGTTTAGAAAGAATAATGCTGAAATAAAAACAATACTAACTAAAAGTGCAAAGGAGTTTGTAACCCCATTATCTGTAGCCTCTTTATCTCAAGGTAAAATTTATGATGATTTATTTAGCCTAGAAAATGAAACAGAGATGGACCATATTTCTTTATCAAGATGGGCCGATGTAATCGTCGTCGCTCCAGCAACCGCCAACACTATTTCCAAATTAAGCCAGGGTAACTCAGACGACTTAGCATCCACAGTTATATTAGCTTCAAATAAACAAGTTTTTTTAGCTCCAGCAATGAATGTTAGAATGTGGGAACATCAGTCTACACAAAATAATCTAAAAACATTGAAAGGTTTTGGCTACAAAATTATTGGGCCTGAAATGGGTGATATGGCTTGTGGTGAATATGGTGAGGGTAAAATGTCTGAACCTTTAGTTATTTATGAAGAAATTCAAAATTTTTTATCAAGTAAAATTAAAAATAATAAACTCAAAGCCCTAGTAACCGCGGGTCCTACTAATGAATATATAGATCCTGTAAGATTTATTACAAATAAATCTAGCGGTAAACAGGGTTACGAGATAGCAAAATCTCTCTGTAAAAGAGGTTTTGATACTACTTTAATTTCTGGACCTACAAACCTAAAAATAGATGAAAATATTAAATTAATCAAAGTTGAGACTGCTGAAGAAATGTTTAAGGCCACTCAAAAAAATCTTCCGACTGATATAGCTGTTTTTGCTGCTGCTGTTGCTGATTTCAAAGCTAGTTATGAACATAAAGAAAAGATTAAAAAAGTTGATAATTTAACATTAAACTTGGAAAGGAATATCGATATTTTGAACTATGTTTCTAATCATAACTCTATGAGACCAAAAATGGTTATAGGTTTTGCTGCTGAAACAACAAGTTTAGAGAAAAATGCTGTGCAAAAATTAAAAGATAAAAATTGCGACTGGATAATAGCTAACGACGTCTCAAAAGATGAAAGTGGTTTTGATAATGAAAATAATGAAGTTACAATTTTCTATAAAAATAAAAAAATGAAAAAGGAGAAACTTTCATTAAAAAAGAAGTCAGAGATTTCAGAGGAAATTGTAGATAGAATAGTTGCTCAAATAAATTAATGGTTAAAGTTCTAATCAAAAAACTTGACCCAGCTGTACAATTACCCGAATATAAAACCAGTGGTGCATCAGGTGTAGACTTAATCGCATTTATAAAAGAGCCCATTAATCTAGAACCTAAAACATCTGTTTTAATTCCCACAGGATTATCTGTTGCTTTCCCAGAAGATTACGAGATTCAAATAAGACCAAGATCAGGTTTAGCAGCCAAAAATAATATTAGTGTGTTAAACACTCCAGGAACAATTGATAGTGATTATAGAGGAGAAATAAAGGTTATCATCTATAATCATGGTAATGAAAATTTTTCAATAAATAATGGTGATAGAATTGCTCAAATGATCCTAGCACCTGTGGTCAAGATGGAATTAGAAGAAAAAAATGATTTACCCAAGTCTATCAGAGGTAAAGGTGGATTTGGTTCAACAGGTAAATGAATATCAATTTAGATAAAAATCAAATAGAGAGATTTTCAAGACAAATAGTTTTAAAAAATATTGGAAGCTTAGGTCAAAAGAAAATTATCGGAGCTAAAGTTTTAATTATTGGAATGGGGGGTTTAGGTTGTCCTGCGGCTGAGTTTTTAGCAAGAGCAGGCGTAGGTGTTTTGGGCATTGTTGATCCTGATATTGTTAATTTATCAAATATTCACAGACAAAGTCTTTACAGCATCGAAGACTTAAAAAAATCCAAAATAAAGTCTGCTCAAAAAAAATTAAAAAAGATAAACTCAAAAATAAAAGTAAACGCGTATAAAATAAGATTAAACATTAAAAATTATCAAAAAATTATAAAAAATTATGATTACGTAATTGATGGATCAGATAATTTTGAAACAAAGTTTTTAATTAATGATGTTTCAAAAAAATATAAAAAATTTCTTGTAACTGGAGCAATAAGTAAATTTGATGGTCATATTTTTAGTTTTGATTTTAAAAATAAAAAAACACCTTGTATAAGATCTTTTTATCAAGAATATGAGATTTCAGACGATATATTAAATTGTGAATATGAAGGCATCTTGGGGACGGTAGCTGGTATAATAGGAATTATGCAAGCAAATGAAATTTTAAAAAAAATTTTATCTATCGGTAAAAATTTGAATGGTCAAGTTTTGGTTATAGATCTATTAAATCTGAATTTTAGAAAAATTAAATTTAAAAAGTTAAAAGATGTTAAAAAAAAAATTTAAACTTTTTCTTATAACTTTATTTTTATTATCTTTTACCTCATTAAGTTATGCTCAAGAAACTTTCTTGTCTTTAAAGAAAAGTAAAGTGAATGTAAGGTATGGACCAAGTTTTGAATCTCCTATAAAGTTTATTTATAAAAAAGTGAATTTGCCTCTAAAGCAAATTGATAAAAAAGAGAACTGGCGAAGAGTAATTGATTTTAAAAACAACAGCGGATGGATACATTGGTCTCAATTAAAAAAAATAAATTCAATAATTCCCACAAAAGACAAAATTTTATTCGAAAATCCAACAAATTTTTCTAAACCATTAGCTAAAATTAAAAGTGGAAGAGTTCTAATAGTTCAAAAATGCAATGGAATTTGGTGCAAAATAAATACGGATGATTTTGAAGGTTGGATAAAGACAGACAATATTTGGGGTGTATTAGATTAAGAGTTTTTTGATTTACTCGCCCACCACTTATCTAAAATAAAATACCATATAGAATTAGCTATTGGTTCAACTATTGCGTCTGTTAGTGCTATCATAAAGCTGACATCAGCAACAAACATTAAAACAGTTATGGCTATAGCAAAATGACCAATTGTATAAATAATGGTTCTTAAAATTGAACCTCTATTATTTGTGTAAATTTGTCCAGCAGCTTTGAATATGCCGGTTGTTAATTCCATTATTTTTTAAACGGACTATCAAGTACACAAGCAACTAGGTGCACTCTAGCCTGTTCTCCACCATTAAAAAAATTATGATATTTTGTATTATTTGTTATCCATACCTTGCCATCAGCCGGAAGATGTTTTGCTACATTTTCAATTACCATCGAACAGCCTTTATTAGTTATAATTGGTACATGCAGTCTACATTCAGGATCTTTATGCCAGCTTAATGTTGATCTTGGTTTTTTTAATAATAATCTAACTCTACCTAGTTTAAACCTTTTACTTAGAGTGTCGTAAACTTCTTTAAAATAAGTATTTTCAAATTCAGGAACTAATTGAGTATATTTTGACTCATCAATATCAACATCTCGAGAAACTTCTTCCCCAGTTTCATCAGCAATTGTCCAATATTTTCCTCTTATATTATTACCCTCAATAGAACTTATGTCGTTCGGGATTTGATTTAATGGTATTGCTCCAAAGTGGGTAACTCCAGGAGAGTTAAATTTTTTAGCTTTTAAAACTTTATCCAATGCATTTCTTAACTTTGATATATCAAAATTAAGATTAGGAACTTCGTAGAAGTCCTCAAAATTTGCTGTTCCCATATTTTTTTGTCCTGTTTTATAGAATTAGTTTAATTTCAAATCAAATCTATCAGAATTCATAACTTTTACCCATGCCGCGATAAAATCTTTAACAAATTTATCACCTGAGTCTTCACATGCATAAACTTCTGCTAGAGCTCTTAGTTGAGAATTTGAACCAAAAATTAAATCAACTCTTGTCGCCTTCCATTTCGTTTTTTGAGTTTTTCTATCTTTACCAATAAATGTTTGTTCAGATTTATCTTCTTCTTTCCAAGTCGTATTCATGTCTAAAAGATTTATGAAATAGTCGTTAGTAAGAGAACCAGGTCTGTTAGTAAAAACACCATGTTTTGAGCCATCAAAATTTGTGTTTAACACTCTCATACCACCCACAAGTGCAGTCATTTCTGGAGCTGTTAAACCCATCAATTGAGCCTTATCAACAAGTTTTTCCTCTGCAGAAACATTTGAAGCTCCACTATTTAAGTAATTCCTAAAACCATCTGCTTGTGGTTCTAAAAGTTTAAATGAATTAACATCAGTCTGATCTTGCCTTGCATCTCCCCTTCCTGCTGAAAATGGAACTTGAACTTTGTAGCCAGCTTTTTTTGCAGCCATTTCGATACCAACACCACCAGCTAGTACAATCAAATCTGCCATTGAAACACTTTTCTTTTTACTATCGAATTTGCTTTTAATTTTTTCTAAAGCTTTAATTACAGTCGATAATTTTTTTGGATTGTTCACTTTCCAATCTTTTTGTGGTTCCAACATTATTCTAGCACCATTAGCACCACCTCTTTTATCAGAGCCTCTGAACGTAGATGCTGAAGCCCATGCAGTAGAAACTAAATCTGGAATAGATATTTTTGATTTAGAGATTTTACTTTTTAAATCTTTAACATCCTTTGATTTAAGTTTATATTTAGGCTTATCAATTGGATCCTGCCAAATTAGTTGTTCTTTTGGAACCTCGCCACCAAGATAGCAAACTCTTGGCCCCATATCTCTGTGAGTTAATTTAAACCATGCTCTCGCAAAAGCATCATGAAATTCTTTTGGATTTTGGTGAAAATGTTTTGTGATAGGTCCATAGCTTGGGTCAACTTTCATCGATATGTCGGTTGTTTGCATCATTGGTGGATGAAGCACACCTTTTTGATGTGCGTCGGGAACCATTTTAATCTCTTGCCCATTTTTCTTCGGAGTCCATTGATGAGCACCAGCTGGGCTTTTTGTAAGTTCCCACTCATGTCCATATAAACAATCCAAATAACCCATATCCCATTGAATTGGATTTTGAGTCCAAGCTCCCTCAATACCACTACTTATTGTATCAACACCTTTTCCAGATTTATATCCACTATTCCACCCAGTCGACTGGTCTTGAAGTCTTGAAGCCTCAGGATCTGGTCCTTTATATGACTCAGATGCTGCACCATGAGATTTTCCAAACGTATGTCCTCCAGCAACTAATGCTGCTGTCTCATAGTCATTCATAGCCATTCTGCCAAATGTCTCTCTAATATCATGTGCTGCTAGTTTTGGATCTGGATTAGCGTCAGGACCTTGCGGATTTACATAGATTAAACCCATATGTGAAGCTCCTAGTGGCTGTTCCAAATCTCTCTTTCCACTATATCTTTCCACACCTAACATTTCTTTTTCTGAGCCCCAATAAATATCATCTTCTGGTTCCCAAATATCAGTTCTGCCAGCTCCGAAACCAAAAGTTTTAAAACCCATTGAGTCTAAAGCTACATTTCCAACAAGTATAAATAAATCTGCCCATGAAATTTTTCTTCCATATTTCTTTTTGATAGGCCATAAAAGTAATCTAGCTTTATCTAAGTTAACGTTATCTGGCCAAGAATTAAGTGGCGCAAATCTCTGGTTACCTGTTCCTGCTCCACCTCTACCATCACCAGTTCTATAAGTTCCTGCGGCATGCCAAGCTAATCTAATGAATAATGGACCATAATGACCATAATCTGCTGGCCACCACTCTTGGGAGTCTGTCATTAATTTTTTTAAATCTTTTTTTAGTGCTTTGTAATTTAGTTTTTTAAACTCATTTGCATAATTAAATTTTTTATCCATAGGGTTAGATAAATTTGAATGCTGACTAAGAATTTTAAGATTTAAACTATTGGGCCAAAAGTCTCTTACTGTTTGACCTCTTCCCGCAGAAAACTTTGCTGGTGTTCCTGCACCGGTAAAAGGACATTTGCTCATTTGATTAGCTTTAAAAGACTTGTTTTTGAAATTTTCAGTACTCATAATTTTTGTATTTTCCCCATGGTTATTAAAATTGTTAATTTATAATAGTTCTAAACTAAATGTCAATAGTTTAGAATGATTATAATATAAATTTAGAGAGAAAGATTTTTTAATCTTGATTTTGAATATCACTCGCAACTCTTACTAAAACTTCAACAGAACTGATTTTTTTTCCTGTAATATTATTTTTAATATTAACTTTTCCAATTTCATTATCATTACAATCTATTAGTAAATTTGTGTCCTCATCATAAAAATGATGATGTTTAGTAATATTTGTATCAAAATAACTTTTATCGCTACTGATCGTAATTTCTTTTAAATATCCTTTATCTTTAAAAGCATGAACTGTGTTGTAAATTGTAGCTAAAGATATTTTTTCATTAAAATTTTCTGAAATATTTTTTGCTAAATCATTAATTGTAAAGTGAAATGTTTTGTCTCTATTAAATAAGACTTCACAAATTTTAAGTCTTTGTTTAGTGGGTCTAAGACCAGAATTTCTTAATTTGCTAACAAATTCGCTATTTTTTAACATTGTTAATTATAATAATTCTAAACTTTATGTATATTATAATGGTTTAAAATCAAGTATTAAGGTGATCTATTTTATGAAAAAAAACTCCTATTCTTATGAAGAACTTATAAGTTGCGGAAACGGAGGTCTTTTTGGTCCTGGAAATGCAAAATTACCGCTTCCACCGATGTTAATGTTTGATAGAATTACAGAAATTAATGACAAAGATGGTGCTTTTAAAAAAGGCTCTTTAAAAGCTGAACTAGATATAAAGAAAGACCTTTGGTTTTTTGATTGTCATTTTAAAGAAGATCCTGTGATGCCAGGATGTCTTGGACTCGATGCTATGTGGCAACTTGTGGGATTTTATTTGGGCTGGATTGGAAATCCAGGAAAAGGTAGGGCCTTGGGCGTTGGAACAGTAAAATTTACAGGAGAAGTTTTACAAAATGTTAAATTAGTCAAATATGAAATCGATATGAAAAAAATTATGTCTCCGGGTGGTACAACAGTTGGTTTGGCTAATGGGATATTATTAGCAGATGAAAAAAAGATTTATTCAGCAGACAATTTAAAAGTAGGGTTATTTAAATAATGAGAAGAGTTGTAATAACTGGTTTAGGTGTTGTATCTTGTTTAGGTAATAATCAAGATGAAGTTTATCAATCTTTATTAAATTCAAAATCAGGAATCTCTTTTGCTGATGAGTATAAAGAGCATAATTTAAAAAGCCATGTGCATGGTAAACCAAACATTAAACTTGAAGATCACATTGATAGAAAAACAATTCGATTTATGGGTTCAGGCTCGGCTTATAACTATATTGCGATGAAAGAAGCAATCAAAGACTCTGGTCTTGAGGACAAAGAAGTAAGCAACCTTAGTACTGGTATAGTAATGGGGTCTGGAGGACCTTCAATCGAGAATGTGATTTTAGCAGCTGACAAAACAAGAGCAAAAACTCCAAAATTAATGGGTCCTTTCATCGTTCCAAGGACAATGGCAAGCACTGCATCTGCTACTTTGGCGGTTCCATTCAAGATTAAAGGAACTAACTATACGATGAGTTCTGCATGCGCAACAAGTGGTCACTGCATTGGAAATTCAATGGAACTGATTCAAATGGGTAAACAAGATATTGTCTTTGCTGGGGGAAGTGAGGAAATACATTGGGCAATGACAGCTATGTTTGATGCTATGACTGCTCTTTCATCAAAATATAATGATACACCACAATCAGCATCAAGAGCATATGACAAAACTAGAGATGGATTTGTAATTGCTGGTGGAGCAGGTGTTTTAGTCTTGGAAGAATATGAACATGCGAAAGCGAGAGGTGCTAAAATTTATGCAGAGTTAACTGGTTATGGTGCCACCTCAGATGGTTATGACATGGTAGCTCCATCTGGAGAAGGGGCTGTCAGATGTATGAAAATGGCAATGGCCACCACTAAAAACAAAATTGATTATATTAATACACATGGAACCTCTACACCAGTAGGTGACATAACTGAACTCAAAGCTATTAAGGAAACTTTCGGGGAAGAAATTCCAAAAATAAGCTCAACAAAATCTTTGTCAGGTCACCCTCTAGGAGCTGCGTCTGTCCATGAAGCTATATACTGCTTAATTATGATGAAAAATAATTTTATTGCTGGATCAGCAAATATTTCTGAAATAGACGAGGAAGCTAAAAAATTTCCAATAGTCTCAAAAACTGAAGCTAAATCTACTTTAAACACAGTTATGTCAAATAGTTTTGGTTTTGGTGGAACTAACGCTGCTTTAATTTTTGAGAAAATATAATTATGAGTTTAATGAAAGGCAAAAAAGGATTAATAATGGGCGTTGCGAACGAGAGATCGATTGCATGGGGTATTTCTCAAAAACTATCTGCAGCAGGAGCTGAACTAGGATTTACTTATTTAGGGGATGCTTTAAAAAGGAGAGTTATTCCTTTGGCTGAAAAATTAAATTCAAGTATAACTTTTAATTGTGATGTTGAAAAAAAAGAAGACGTAACAAAGTTATTTGAGGATATAAAATCAAAATGGGGTGAAATTGACTTTGTAGTTCACGCAGTCGCTTTTTCAGATAAATCAGAATTATCTGGTGAATATTTAAATACCACGAGAGAAAACTTTTTAAGAAGTATGTTAATATCGTGCTTCTCTTTTACTGAAGTTGCAAAAGAGTCTTCAAAAGTAATGAAACAAGGTGGTAGTCTTCTAACTTTAACTTATGAGTCAAATAAAGCAATCCCAAATTATAATGTAATGGGCGTTTGTAAATCAGCATTAGAGGCTAGTGTAAAATATTTAGCTAGAGATCTAGGTGCAAAAGGAATGAGAGTAAACGCTATTAGCGCAGGACCTATTAAAACTTTAGCAGCCTCTGCTATTGGAGACGCAAAATTTTTATATAAGTGGAATGAGGACCATTCCTTTCTTAAAAGAAATGTAGATATTCATGATGTCGGAAATTCAGCATTGTATCTTCTTAGCGATCTTGCAAATGGTGTTACTGGTGAAATTCATTATGTTGACGCTGGGTATAACAAAGTCGGAATGCCAGACCCTAAAAATATTTCTTAATTCAAGAGATTAGAAAAGTTAAGATAAACTTAATTAGAAGTTAAGTATATTTCCTTTCTATTGTATTCCTCAATTAAAGAATTCTTCCAAGAGACACTCAATTTGTCATCAAAAAAACTATTTAATTCCTCGGGATCAAAAGTTGTTTTTAAATCAAAGCCACTATAGGAAATTAATGATATTTCTTTAGTATTTAATCTTTTTATAAATTTAACATAATTGCTTATCACTTTTTTTGGCATTTCAACAAAGCTAGCTGCATTATGAAAATGATCTATTTCAGTGTCTATTTTTTCAATTAACCATGGTGGGACACAGAAAATTTCTAATTCATTATTTTTTGAAAAACTAATCTTGTCTAAACTTTTTAATTCTAAATAATCTTTAACTTTTTCTTTGTAATAATATCTTAAATATTCTGTACCAACATAAATATTTGGTACTATATCTAAATAAAGAATTTTTTTTATGTTTGGAAAATTTGTAATTAAAAAATGTATATTGGATCCAAAACCGCCTCCTATTTCAAAATAAACTTTAATATTTTTAAAATCAAAATATTTTGATAAATTATTAATTCTGTAAGCCATGTTTAAATAATGACACGAATAATTTTTATTTAAATATTTGAATGATTGGATACATCCAAAATCTGTTGTATTATTAAACTTAAACTTACTTATAAGATTTTGAACGTTTTGACTATTTTGATAGAGAATTGCTTGATTTTTAACAAATGAATCAAGGTAAACTTTTGTTGTCTTCATTTGTTCACTAAAAATAGTATTTAAAAGAGGTAGAGAAAATATTTTTCCAACAATTCTTCCTTTAATATTAAATTCATTTCTTATATCTAAAACTAAGTTATCTGCAAAAGAAGTTCCAATTCCAGAAGTTATCCCTCTAAAATCCTCAAGGCCTTTTTTTTTGATTTCAATTATAGCTCTACTATTCTTGTAATTCCAGTATGGACCAGATGAATAAAGTTCCTTATCAATTTTTTTTTCATCCTTTATCAATAAATCAAGAAGCATAAAATACTTTTTACTTTAAAAGACATTCTATTATTTTTACCAAATGCCCCAAACTACGATACCTATTATTCAGCAGCTTGTTTCATTGAAAGTTTAACCTTACCTCTATCGAAACCAATTACTTTAACTTTTACTTCATCACCTTCTTTCACAACATCAGTGACTTTAGCAACCCTTTTATCAGCAAGCTCTGAGATATGAACAAGTCCATCTTGTTTTCCTAAAAAATTAACAAATGCACCAAACTCCATGATCTTCATAACTTTACCAGAATATATTTTGTTCAATTCAGCTTTTGCAGTGATGTCTTTAATCATTTGCATCGCGATGTTTCTGGACTCTTCATCAGGAGCAGCAACAGTTACAACCCCTTCATCATTTACATCTACTTTAGCACCTGATTTTTCAACTATTTCCCTTATCGTTGCACCACCTTTTCCAATTACAGCAGCAATGTCTTTCTTATCAACATTAATTTTTTCCATTTTTGGAGTGTGTTTTCCAACATCAGATCTTGATGCAGATAGTGCCTTATTCATTTCACCTAAAATATGAACTCTTCCATCTTTAGCTTGGCTCAAAGCTTGCTCCATGATTTCAAAAGTAATTCCTGTAATTTTAATATCCATTTGAAGTGAGGTAATTCCATCTTTAGTTCCGGCAACTTTAAAGTCCATGTCACCTAAATGATCTTCATCACCCAAAATATCAGATAGGACAGTAAAATTATCACCCTCTTTAATCAAACCCATTGCTATGCCGGCAACTGGTTCTTTAATTGGTACTCCTGCATCCATTAACGCAAGTGATGTTCCACAAACAGTGGCCATAGATGAAGAACCATTCGATTCTGTTATTTCTGATACAACTCTAAATGTATAAGGAAATGTTTCTTTTGAGGGTAATGAAGAGTGAATTGCTCTCCATGCTAATTTACCATGGCCTATCTCTCTTCTACCAGTTCCTATTCTACCTGTTTCACCAACAGAAAAAGGTGGAAAATTATAGTGAAGCATAAACCTTTCTCTTTGTAGTCCATCTAGACTCTCAATTCTCTGTTCATCATCAGATGTGCCTAAAGTCGCTGTTACGATTGCTTGCGTTTCTCCCCTAGTAAACAAAGCAGAACCATGTGTTCTTGGCAAAACACCTACCTCACATGAGATTGGTCTTACATCAGACAAACCCCTGCCATCAATTCTATTTTTATTTTTTAAAATATCTGTTCTGACTATTGTTTTTTCAAGATTTTTTAGTTCAGAATTTACATCAAGATCTGTATAGTTTTCATCTTCTTCATAAAGTTTTTTTGCTTTATCAGTAATTTCTGAAATTTGATTCGATCTGTCTTGTTTGTCTCTTGTCGCAAATGCTTTTTTAAGATCTTCTGTAAAAGTTTCTTCAAGTTTTTTCTTTACCTCAGATAAATCTCTCTTTTCAACAGTCCACTCAGGTTTTCTACATTCTTTAGCCAATTCCTCTATCATTTTAATCACTGGAACAAATCCTTCATGACCAAATTTTACTGCATTTAACATCTCTTCCTCTGTCAACCCACTTGCTTCAGACTCAACCATAAGCACAGCATCTTTTGTACCAGCAACAACTAAATCTAATTTTGATTTTTCAAGTTCAGTTTTTGATGGATTTAAAACATATTTACCATCAATATATCCAACTCTAGAGGCACCAACAGGACCCATAAAGGGCATTCCTGATATAGCTAAGGCTGCAGATGATGCGATAATTGATAAAATGTCTGCCTCATTTTCTTTATCATAAGAAATTACAGTTGGTAACAACTGAACTTCATTTTTAAATTCATCAGGAAACAATGGTCTGATCGGTCTATCAATTAATCTTGAGATTAATGTTTCACTTTCAGTTGGTCTTGCTTCTCTTTTAAAATATCCACCAGGAATTTTTCCTGCTGCATAGTATTTTTCCTGATAATTTACAGATAATGGAAAGTAATCCATGTCTGGACTAACTTTTTTTGCTCCAACGACTGTTGCTAGAACTACCGTCTCCCCACATGTTGCGATAATTGCTCCGTCTGCCTGTCTTGCTATTTTACCTGTTTCTAAACTTATCTTCTTCCCTGCTACTTCAACTTCCTTCTTGTATACTTTAAACATTTCATTTCCATTTCGTTTCGTTCGTTTCGTTCCATTCCGTTCTATCTATCTTGACTCTTATTTTCTCAAATTCAATTTCGACAGGACATTCTTGTAAGAATCTACCTTATTTCTTTTAAGATAATCTAACAATTTTTTTCTTCTATTGACCGCTCTCAATAATCCAACAGATGAATGTTTATCTTTTTTGAATTGTTTGATATGTTTTGAAAGCGTTTCAATTTTTTCTGTTAACAAGGCAATTTGGATTTCTGACGATCCAGTATCTTTTTCATGCATTGCTAACTCTTGAGCTTTTTTGTTCATACTTCTTTTTTCCTATTTATTTGTTTGTTTAATTAAATTCTCTATTTTTTCAGCATACTCAAAAGACTCGTCTTTTCTAAAAAGTAATTTTGGTAAAAATTTCATCACTACTTTTTGAGATAAAATTTTTCTAATTAAAAATGAGTATTCTTTTAAAATATTTATAGTTTCTTCTGCATTTTTTCCTCCAAGTGGAAGAACATATGCTTTAGCTATTTTTAAATCTTGGCTCATTCTCACCTCAGTAACTGTAATAGTATTTGTTTCTAAATTCGGAACTTTAGCCTCATTTCTTATAAAAATCATGCTTAAAGATTGTTTAATCATTTCACCCACTCTTAATTGTCTTTGTGAAATCGGTTTTCCAATTCTGTCTGCCATTATATTGTCCTCTCTTTAGATGTAACACTAAAAGCCTCAATCGTATCATTTTTTTGAAAATCCATATAATCTTTAAGTGCGATCCCACATTCCTGACCATTATTTACCTGTTTCACTTGATTTTTTTCTCTAAACAAACTTCCGACTTTTCCAGTAAAAATAATTGATCCATCTCTAATTACTCTGACATCTGAGTTGCTATTAATCTCACCCTCAGTCACTTTAGAACCGGCAACTTTACCAGCTCCTGAAACTTTAAATATTTCTAAAATTTGAGCAGAACCTACAATTTTTTCCTCAACATCTGGGGTTAATAATCCAGACATTCTTTTTTTCACATAATCTAATACTTCGTAAATTATGTTATATGATGAAATTTGTATCTTCTCGTTTTCAGCAAGTTTTTTTGCTTCTTTGCTTGGCTTAACATTAAACGCTATCAAAACAGCATTTGAAGCTTTTGCCAAAGTTACATCTGTCTCTGTTACCATGCCAATATCTGCCAAAATAATTTTCGGTTTCACTTCATCGTGATGAATTTGACTTATAGCATTTTTAATTGCTTCTGAAGATCCATGTACATCAGACTTAATTATAAGATTTAATTCCTCTGTAGACTTGTTGGAAAAAGCCGATTCTTGAGTAGCAAATGTAAGAGGATTTTTACCATCTCTACTTTCTTGAGCTCTATTTTCACTTAAAGATTTAGCCTCTCTCTCATTATCAAGAACTATAAAATCATCTCCAGCTTTTGCAGCACCATTTATCCCTAAAATTTCTACTGGAGTAGATGGTAGAGCTTCATCAATATTTTTTCCGTTATCATCAATAATTGCCCGAATTTTTCCCCATTTTAATCCACTTACAAAAAAATCTCCTTTTTTTAAAGTTCCAGTTGTTACGATTATTGTTGCAACTGGACCCCTTCCGATATCAATCTTTGATTCTAAAACAACACCTGTAGCTTTTGAATGAAAATCAGTTTTAAGATCGAGTATTTCAGCTTGAAGAATAATTGCTTCAATAAGTTTATCTAGATTTAATTTAGTTTTGGCAGATATCTCAACCATTAAAGTATCTCCTGATAAATCTTCGGCTATTAATTCATGCTCAAGTAATTGATTTTTAATTTTTTTAGGATCGGCATCAGGTAAATCACATTTATTAATTGCCACTACTATTGGAACTTTTGCAGCCTTTGCATGTTTTATTGATTCAATCGTTTGAGGTTTAACACCATCGTCAGCAGCAACAACCAAAACAACAATGTCTGTAAGCTTTGATCCTCTTGCTCTCATTTCAGTAAATGCTGCATGCCCAGGAGTATCAATAAATGTTAATTTATTAGATTGATTTTTTATTTGATAAGCACCTATATGTTGAGTTATTCCTCCGAATTCACCAGAGACCACATTAGTGCTTCTTAAAACGTCTAAGACTGAAGTTTTACCGTGATCAACGTGTCCCATTACTGTAATTATTGGTGGTCTATTTTCTAAATTTTCAGTTCTTGATGCCTTAATTTTTTTAATTATCTCCTCAGCTTTTTCCTCACGAATTGGATTATGACCAAATTCTTTAACTAAATACTCTGCAGTATCAGCTGCTAAATTTTGATTTATCGTCACTGTTACTCCCATACCAAACATGTGTTTTATAATATTACTTGATTGTTCAGCCATTCTATTGGCAAGCTCTCTAACAGTAATTACTTCTGGGATATTTATATCTCTTTTAATTGGCTTTAAGTTTTCTTGAACTTCTTCTTTCGTCAAATTTCTATTTTCCTTTTGCCTCGCCCGTTTAACAGAAGCTAAACTTCTTTCTCTAGCTTCTATTTGATCACTCAAAGCTCGGGATACTGTTAATTTTAATTCTCTTTTTTTAGTGCTAGATTTTGAGGATTTTTTATTTTTATTTTCATTTTCCTCTTTTAGTCTTTTGGTCGCTCTTTGTTCAGCTAATTTACGTCTTTCAAAATCACTTGTTAAAGGTGGTGATTTAGGGACATAATTCGGTTTGGCAAAAGTTCCTTTATTACTTGAAAAATTATTTTTTGCTTTAGATGGGTTTGACCTAAAAGAACCACCCTTATTGGAAAATTTTCCAGATTGTTTTTCGATTATGACAGAATGTTTCCCAAGATTTTTTGCTCTATCTATGTTTTTAATAGACTTTTTTGCTATGCCACCTGATATTGTTAGTTTTGTTTTTTTTTCCATAGCTCATCTCTCAATCTTCATAAACAATTTTTCTTGCTGACATGATTAGTCCATCTGCTTCATCTTTTGATAGTGCAAAATCCTCAAGATATCCTTGAATTTTTACTCTTTCACCTTTTACAATATCGTATCCACCTGTTAATTCATCTGATGCAAGATCTGCAAAATCCTGTAGTGAAAGTATTTTTTGATCACCCAAAGTAACTAGCATTCCAGGAGTTAACCCCTTTAGATTTATTAATCCATCATCTAATCCTAATTCTTTAATTCTTTCAGAAATATCTTCTTGATCTTTTTGATGAAACTCTTTTGCTCTTTCTATTAGAGCTTTTGCAGTGTCTTCCTCTATACCTTCGATTTTTAATAAATTTTCTACTGAACTATCTTTTATATCATCAATGGTAGAATAGCCCTCTGCAACAAGGAGTTGCCCAAGTGTTTCATCTAATTCTAAATTCTTAACAAAATTTTCTGTTTTTTCTTTAAACTCTAATTGTCTTCGTTCAGAGTCTTCTGCATCTGTCATAATATTTATTTCAAAATTTAATAGTTTAGTAGCAAGCCTAACATTCTGTCCTCTTCTTCCAATAGCTTTACTTAAATTTTCCTCTGTAAGTATCACATCTAACTTTTTTCTCTCTAGGTCTACGTTAACTCTTTGAACTTCAGCTGGAGATAAAGCATTAGATACTAAAATTGCAGGGTCATCAGACCAATTTACTATGTCAATTTTTTCACCTTGAAGCTCATTTACTACTGCTTGGACCCTTGATCCTCTCATTCCAACACATGCGCCAACCGGATCTAAAGATGTATCAACCGCTTTAACACAAATTTTTGCTCTACTTCCTGGATCTCTTGAGGATGATTTAATTTCAATCAAACCATCGTAAATTTCAGGAACTTCTTGAACAAAAAGTTTTTCCATAAACTTTGGGTGAGCTCTTGATAAAAAAATCTGTTGACCACGAGGTTCTCTTCTTACATCAAAGCAATATGCTTTAATCCTATCTCCTGCCTTAATATTTTCTCTTGGTATAATTTCATTTTTCTGAATAATTGCCTCTGTTCTTCCAAGATCTACAATTACATTTCCGAATTCTAATCTTTTTACTATTCCACTTAATATTGTGTCTTTTTTATCAATAAAATCATTAAATTGTCTTTCACGCTCTGCCTCTCTAACATTAAAATTAATTACTTGCTTGGCTGTTTGGGCCGCTATTCTTCCAAAATCAAATGAAGGAAGTGGTTGCAAAACTTCATCTCCAATTACCTTATCTTTATTGGTTTCATTTAATATAATTGCATCTTCTAATTTAATTTCAGTATTTGTGTTTTCTGGGTTTTCTGTGACTATCAATTTTCTAAAAATCTCAATATCACCATTGTCTCTATTTATCATCACCTTAATCTCATTGTCCTGACCAAATTTAGATTTTGCTGCCTTGGCGATTCCAGTTTCCATAGAACTTATTATTAGTTCTTTATCTATCGATTTTTCCAAGGCTACAGCCTCTGCAATTCTTAATAGTTCAAGTTTATCTGCTCTTTTATTTAACATAATTTTGTTTACTCCAAAAAAAAATGGGCCAAAGCCCATTTTGATAATTCAACAATGTAACTGAATATATAAAAGTTTTTTTTTATTTTTCAATAAAAACTATTTTAAGAAAATGTCAGATTTGTTAGTATTTTCCCAAGAAAAAGCACCTTCTTTATCTGGCTCTCTTCCAAAATGTCCATATGCAGATGTTTTTTCATATATAGGTTTATTAAGCCCCAACATCTCTCTTATTCCTCTTGGGCTAAGATCAAAACTTTCTTTAATCTTATCCTCAACAAATTTATTTTTATCCAAATCATTATCAAAAAGATTTACATAAATAGATAATGGTTTTGAAACACCAATTGCATAAGCCAATTGTATCAAACATTTTTCAGCAATTTTAGATGCAACAACATTTTTGGCGATGTATCTGGCTGCATAAGCTGCAGACCTATCTACTTTGGTTGGATCTTTTCCCGAGAAAGCACCTCCACCATGTGGCGCAGCACCACCATAAGTATCTACGATAATCTTTCTACCCGTTAAACCACAATCCCCATCAGGACCACCTATTACAAAATTCCCAGTTGGGTTAACATAAAATTCATTCTCATTAAAATCTTCTAGAAAATTTTTTGGTATAGAATTAATTAAATATGGTCTCAATAATTCCCTTACCTGTTTTTGATTAACATTTGCGGTATGCTGAGAAGATATCACAACTGATTTAACTTTTGATGGTTTGCCATTTTCATATTCAAAAGTTACTTGACTTTTAGAATCTGGTTCTATGTTTCTTAATTTACCTAATTTTCTGTCTTCCGCCATTAACCTTAAAATTTTATGGGAAAAATGAATTGGTGCTGGCATTAAAACATCAGTTTCATTACAAGCATAACCAAACATAATACCTTGATCTCCTGCACCCTCATCTTTATTTCCCGAAGAGTCTACACCCATAGCAATATCACTTGACTGTGAGTGAAGATGACTTTCTATTTTTGTAGCCTCTTTCCAGGTAAAACCATCTTGATCATATCCGATATCTTTAATGCATTCTCTTACCTTATTGATTAAATCATCTTTTTTAATTTCTGGTCCCCTAACCTCACCAGCTAATACAACTTTATTGGTAGTTGTGAGAGTTTCACATGCAACTCTCGAATATGGATCGTTAGATAAATAAGTGTCTACTACCATGTCAGATATCCGATCCGAAACTTTATCTGGGTGTCCCTCTGAAACAGACTCACTTGTAAAAAGAAAATTTTTTAAATTACTCATTTTTAATCCTATTAAATGAAAAAGTTAAAACAATATACAACAAAATTAATGTGAAAAATATGTTATTTCCATATTTAGAAAACAAGGTTGGTTTAAAATCTCTTATGACCTCTAAATCAATATAACCTGAAACTCCATAATCTACTTTATTCTCAATATAACCTAATGGATTTATAATTGCTGCCATCCCGTTATTAGATGATCTAATTAAATATTTTCCATTTTCAATTGCTCTAAATTTACTGTGTATAAAATGTTGTTTGGGTCCAATGGATTTACCAAACCATCCATCCTCTGAAATATTCAATATAAAATCGAAATCAAAATTTTTAGTCAAATTTCCACTATATATAATTTCATAACAAATTAATGGCAAAAAATTTATTTGTTTAAGATCATCTTCGATTTTAATAATTTTTCTGCGAACACCTTTATCAAATGATCCAATATTATTTGTAATTGTTTTCAAACCGAATTTGTTAAGAATATTTTCAATAGGAATAAATTCACCGAAAGGTACAAGTTTAACTTTGTTATAATTGTCAATTAAATTTAGTTTACTATCAAATATTGAAAATGAATTGTAATAATTGTAATCATCATTAATAGTTTTTCTGCTTGTTATTCCTAAACCGATTAAGTGATTTTCACTAAAATATTTTTTAAATATGTCATAATATAAATCTAATTGATCTTCATAAGTGTTGGGTATTATCCCCTCTGGCCATACAAAAAATGTCTTTTTTTCTTCAATGGGTGAACTAATTGAAATTAGCTCATTAATCACACTTTCCGCATTAATGTTTTTATAGTACCTATCTAAACTTATATTTGCTCCAATTACTCTAACTGCAAAAGAAAGTTCTCTCTTTTTACTATTATAGAAATTTTTTTTTAAAAATTCCCCGTATGTATAAAAAGTGATAGGCAATAGCAGTAAAAAAATACACACAACCACTTCTTTTTTAGATTTTCTAAATATGAAAAGGGCGGGGGCTGTAAAAAAACTTACTACTATAAGATTTAGTGAATAAGTTCCTATTATCGACAAAATGCTCAAGAAACTATTAATTTCAGAGAAACTATAAATTACCAAGTTCCAAGGGAACCCGGTTAAAATTGTTCCTCTAATAAACTCTATTAAACCAAATAAAAGAGAGAATAGGAAAAAAGCACTTAATATATTTTTTGGTTTGTATAGGTAAAAAATAGCAACAAATAATGCATAAAATAAACCTAAAAATGCTGGGATGACAATTAAAGATATGGGAATTAAAAAATTAAAGCTTTGATCAAAACTTAAGGATATAGTTAACCAATACAAACTTGACAAAAAATAACTAAAACCAAACAACCATCCATAATAATAGAATTTTTTTATTTCTTGTTTTAGTCTCTGAAATAAAAAAATGAAGAAAACACTAAATGTAAAAAAATTTAAAAAAAAAAAATTATAAGGGGGTAAACTTAAGGAAGTTAAGCTTCCTAAAAAAATTATCAATAAAGTCTCAAATATAAAATTTTTTTTCAATTTAGAATGGAAGTTTTTCTATAGATTTAAAAATTTTTTTTTCTTCATTTAACATCTGTTTATACTCTTTGCTTTTTTGATGATCATGACCCAATAAATGTAAAAAACCATGTATAAAAATTTTTATTGTTTTAATTTTAAATTCATAATTATCCAGATTTTTTGGGTTATTCATATAATTAAAACTTATGATTATATCACCAAGATAATTTTCCTTTAATTTTTTTTGTTTTTTATTAAATGGGAAAGAAAGTACATCAGTATGTCTATTCTTATTTCTAAATTTTTTATTTAAAATTTTTATCTCTTTATTATTTGATAATAACAGCGTTAAATAGATCTTTTTGTTTATAAATCTATATTTTTTTGGGAACTTGTTACAAATTTTATTAAAAAATAATTCTTTTTTTTTTATTTTTTTTGACCAAGAATTTTCCTCTGAAAGCACATTAACTTTGATCATTATTGTTGTACGCTTTTACAATTTTTGAAACTAAAGGATGCCTCACAACATCTGAGTGATCAAAGTCTAGAACTGCAATCTCACTTAAATGCGATAATATTTTTTTTGATCTTTCTAAACCTGACATTTTTTTATTAGGTAAATCTATTTGAGTAGGGTCACCATTGACAACTATTTTTGAATTTTCGCCTATCCTGGTAAGAAACATTTTGATCTGTGTATCAGTGGCATTTTGAGCTTCATCTAAAATTGCAAAAGAATTTTTTAAAGTTCTTCCTCTCATAAAAGCTAAAGGAGCAATTTCAATGTCGCCAATTTCTATCATTCTCTGAATTTTTTCAAAATGAAACAGGTCATACAATGAATCATACAAAGGCCGTAGGTATGGATCAACTTTTTCTTTCATATCTCCTGGAAGAAATCCTAGTCTCTCACCCGCCTCAACCGCAGGTCTAGAAAGTATAATCCTCTCTATTTTTTTTTCTAACAACATTGTTAACCCTACAGCAACGGCAAGAAAGGTTTTACCTGTACCAGCAGGTCCAGCGGATATTATTATTTCATTTTGTCTCAACGCTCTAACATACTCTTTTTGTTTTTCTGACCTTGGAATTATAGATTTTTTTGGAGTTTTGATTATATCAGTAACGTTGGTATTTTTTACTTTTTCATTTATCATAAATTGGTCAACTGAGGATAAGATATCTTTTTGTTCTATACTACCATTATTTTTAAATTGATTTGCAAGAAATTGAATTGCATTCTTCAAAATTTCATTTTTTTCTGAAGTTGATTTGATTAAGATTGAATTTCCTCTGGAATAAATACTTGAATTGGTTATTTTTTCTAACTCTTTTAAGTTTTGGTTAAATTCACCGACTACTCCCATCAGGAGGTCATTCTCGTGAAAAATTACACTAATTGAATTATTTTCTGAATAAACAAATTTTAGTGATGAATTAATGTCTTTTTTAATAGTATTACTCAAACTTAAGCCACTCTTTGTTCTGAATTATCTAAACTTTTACCAAACAATGTATTTTGATTGCTACTATTTATTTTTACTTTTATAACATTCCCCATATCTAAATCATTACCATCAAAAATAACTGAAGTCATATACTCTGAACGACCAAAAAACTTTGTGCCGCCATCTATTTTATTTTCAACTAAAACATCTATTTCCTTACCCTCAAGTGATTTATTCATATTAATTTGATTGGTAAATAACTGTTTTTGAACTTTTTCTAATCTTGTAAGAGAAATTTTTTTATCAATTAAATCAAAATTTGCTGCGGTTGTTCCTGGTCTTGGGCTAAATATGAAAGAAAAAGAATTAATAAATTTAATCTTTTTAATTAAATCACAAGTTTCATTAAAGTCCTTCTCATCCTCACCCGGATAGGCAATTATAAAATCACTCGAAAACTTTATTTTTGGATTAATTTTTTGCAGTTTTTCGTAAATATCAACATAATCACTTATCTGATGTTTTCTATTCATCGAATTTAGGATTTTATCAGATCCACTCTGAACGGGCAGGTGAACTAAAGGCATTAATTTCTTTGAAACACTGTATACATTGATAAGATCTTCTGTCATATCCCTTGGGTGAGAGGTTGTGTATCTAATTCTTTTTATTCCATCTATTTTTTCTATTTCTAAAATTAAATCTGACAATCTGTAATTCTCATAACTATAAGCATTAACATTTTGACCTAGTAGTGTTATTTCACGAACACCATTTTCTGATAAATTCTCTGCTTCCTCTAATATTTTTTTGAATGGTCTTGAATACTCTGGACCTCTTGTAAATGGTACTACACAAAAATGACAAAATTTATCACAGCCTTCTTGAATAGTTAAAAATGATGAAATTTTTTTTGATGAATTCTTAATATTATCTAAATAGTCAAATTTTGTAATGGCATCAAATTCAGTTTCATCTATTTTTTTTTGTTTGGATAAAAATTCTCCAATTTTATCATTTATTTTATGATATGCTTGCGGTCCAATTACAATATCGATATAAGGCTCCCTTTTTATCATTTCCTCATTTTCAGCCTGAGCAACACATCCAGCAACTATTACGATTGGTTTTTTTCGTGATCTAAAATTTTTTTTAACACGTCCAATCTCATGATAAACTTTTTCTTTAGCTTTATCTCGAATATGGCAAGTGTTAAGTAAATAACAATTAGACTCCTCTAGATTTTCAGTTTTTACAAAACCTATTTCTCTCACAGTATCAAATATTCTGTTAGTATCATATTCGTTCATTTGACAACCGAAAGTTTTGATAAATATTTTTTTATTCATCTTTTGAGTTTACTTTAACTCCATATAACTCAAGTTTATGATCTACTAACTTATAACCATATTTTTTAGCAACTTTTTTCTGCAACTCTTCAATTTCTTCATCTACAAATTCAATTATTTCACCAGATTTAATATCAATTAAATGATCGTGGTGACTTTCTATCATTGCTTCATATCTAGCCTTACCACCTTTAAAATCATGTTTAGTTAAAATTCCTGCCTCTTCAAAAAGCTTTACTGTTCTATAAACTGTGGCTATGCTTATCTTTGGATCAATTTTGGATACACGACTGTATAACTCATCAACATCTGGATGATCAGACTCTCCATAGGCAGCTTTTGACTCAGAAATAACCTTAGCGATAATCCGCCTCTGCTCAGTTAACTTTACGCCTTTGGATAAACATTGTTGTTCAATTGTATCTGACATAATTGATTTTAACTCAAATAAATAGGATTAATCAAATTTTTTTCAACTTTCAATTTATCGCAAAGATTTGGGATATTTTCGTATTTAACCTCATTTTTTTCACCAAAATCCTCAAAACTAAAACAATAATAATCAATTTTATGGGTTAAATGAAAAGCTTTAACAACTGATAAAGAATTTCTTATCCCCGCAAAACTTCCAGGACCTCGATTAACATAAATTTGAGAGACTTTGTCTAAAGTTAATTTTTTTTTATTCAGAAAATCATTAATTAAAATTGATAATTTTTCATAATTTATTTTGGAATTTTCATGTGTAATGCTGTAATTAATATCATTATTAATGATCATTAAAAAAATTTTATCTTTAGCAGCATCTATAATTAGCTTATTCATCTTACAATTTATATTTCTAGTTAATTCTATTGCACAAGAGAATAATATCAAATCTTATTCTAGAGATAGTGGTGTTTTATCATTGATGTATCATCGCTTTAATGAAAATAAATATCCATCAACAAATATAAGAATGGATATGTTTGATGAGCAAATGAAAATTATTAAAAATCAAGGATATGAATTTTATGACCCTAAAAATTTTTTAAATGAATTTGATAAAGTAAAAAATAGTAAGAAAATTTTAATTACGATAGATGATGGATTTAAATCATTTTATAATGAAGCCTGGCCATATCTTAAAAAAAATAAAATTCCATTCATCTTATTTGTATCTACTGAACCTGTGGGTAAAAGAGGGTATATGACTTGGGATGAAATCAAAGAAATCAATGACTCAGATATAGGCTATATTGGGCACCACTCACATTCACATGAATATTTGATTGATAAGACAGAAAAAGAATTTATCAAAGATATAGAAACGGCAACTAAAATTTTTAAAGATAAATTGGGGTATATCCCATCAATATTTTCATATCCTTTTGGTGAATATTCTCTTTTTATGAAAAATTATATATCAAAAAATTTTGAAATTGCTTTTGGACAACACTCTGGAATAATTGATAAAAATAAAGATAAATTTGAATTACCAAGATTTCCGATAAATGAAAAGTATGGAGATTTAAAACGATTTAACTCACTAATTAATTATAATCCTCTAGAATACAAATCTCTTAAACCAGTAGAAAAAAAATTAGAAAATAAAGATAATCCACCTCAATTAATTGTGGAATTTTTTGAAAATCAGAAAAATATTAAAAATATTAATTGTTATTCAAATGATGGTGGTTCATGGAACCAACCAAATTTAGTATTTAAAAAAAATGTTCTTTATATCGATTTCAAGTCTAAGTTTTTACCAAGGCGTGGAAGAATAAATTGTTCCTTAAATGATAATGGCAAGTGGCGTTGGTTTGGAACCCAATTTATTATAATGGAAAATTAAATTAAACTTTCTAGCTCTTTGCTGGAAGGAAGTAACTTAGCATCATCAAAATCTTTTAAATTATTTTGCTTGATGATTTTTTGTAAAACCTCCACATATTGATTTCCAGTTTCCGCATAGTTTTTTAAAAATTGAGAAAGAATTAAACTATCTAAGGGTTGATTATTGTCTCTTAAATGTGCTCTTGCCAATCTAAAATTTTTATATGATGCATGTGTATTTAAATTTCTTTGATAAGCTCTAACTGAAGCTTGTAGTACATTAAATTTCATAACTTTGTGACCTTTGTTCTCGTCTGCTTCTTTGGGTTTTAAACCCTCGCCTGACCAGGTCCATTGACCAAAAAGTGCATTTCCTTCTTGTGCAAATCTTGATGTTCCCCATCCTGTTTCTTTTGCAGCTTGAGCAAGTGCTAAAGAAACTGGTATTTCATCCATCCTGATTTTAAGTGTTGTTAAATCTTTAGATGTTACTCCATATTGTTTATATTTTTTTTCAAGCCATTTTTTTTCTAATTTAGTATTGTTGCTTTTATTTATAATTTTAAACAAAGTCTTTCTATCTAATTTAATATTATTATTTTCTTTTAAAACTAAAGGTAAAACAATTTGAATAAAAAACTCTTTTCTTCTTTTGGTGCTTTCAATCATTTTGATTTCACTAGGAAGTAGAGTTAAGGCAACAGGCTTAACTAACTTTGTTTCCCTTACATCGTCTAGTTTATAATCGGTATCTTGAAATAATTGCTTAATTGTAGATGCATTTAATCTCACCGTGTCTGTTTCAAGATCATTTAAACTAAAAATATCAATTAACAAATCTTTTTCATTTAAATCTCCTCCATCAGACTCAACACCCTCTTTTTTATTTAACGTATAAGCTAATATAGCTTTTGAATTGTTTTGAAATTCTTTGTCTTCTAAAAGTTGCTTATTGGCAAAATTAACTATTGAAGGCATATGATAAAAAATGAATACAACAAAAATACTAGTTAAAAATATTCGTGGGAGTGCACCAATTCTTCTATCATCAAAAAACTTAAATATTTTTAAGTTTTTCCTTCTCATTCTAACAAAATAAAATTTTGACTTAAAAAAGATAAGTTGGTTGAAAAACTTAAAATTTTTTAATTTAAAATTAATCATCTAAAGGGCCTCGACCTTTTTAACTTCTGGAAGATAGTGACATAGAAGATTTTGAACACCTTGTTTTAATGTCATAGTTGAACTTGGGCAACCAGAACAACTTCCCTGAAGTTGTACTTTAACTATACCATCTTTAAACTCCTTAAATTTAATATCTCCACCATCTTTCGCAACCGCAGGTCTAATTTTTTCATCTAATATTTTAACTATTTTTTTTTCTATCTCTTTTAAATTTTCGTTATTTTCAATTAAGGAATTTTCTACTACACATTCCTTTCCACTTGAGTAAAAATCGTTTATTAGAGAAATCACTATATGTTTAATTTCATCCCATGATGTATCGTCATATTTATTTATTGAGATAAAATCTTTACCTAAAAAAATGCCTTCAACTCCATTAACAGACAACAAATTTCTAACTAGCTCATTATTAGTTTGATCTTTTTGTGTAATTTCAAATGACCCTTTATTTGAAACACTCTTACCGGGTAAGAATTTTAGAGAATTTGGGTTGGGTGTTATTTCAGTCTGAACAAACATGATTTATATATAATCAATAATTGTAAAAATGAAACTTGTTAATAAAAAAATCCTAAAAACCAACAAGTTCTTGGATTTTTTTTACCTTTTCTGAGGCTATTTTATCTGCTTTTTTTGCTCCCTCTAATAATATTTTATCTAAATATTTTTTTTCACTTAATAACTTTTTAATTTCAGATGATATTGGACTAATTTTATCAACCATTACTTGAGATAGATTTTCTTTAAATTCCGAAAAATTTTTTCCGGAAAATTTGTTTATTGTATCTTCTAAACTTACATCCATTAAACTAGAATAAATACCGATCAAATTCTTTGCTTCAGGTCTTTTTTCTAAATCTGCGCTTGTAGACGGTAATGGTAAAGTATCAGTTTTTGCCTTTTTGATTTTACTTATGATTTGGTCTTTATTATCAGTTAAGTTTATTCTGCTCTGATCTGATAATTCAGATTTACTCATTTTTTTTGTCCCATCCCTCAAGCTCATAATTCTTGAAAACTCTTTTTGAATTAATGGCTCAGGAATTTTGAAAAAATTGTCAGCATTGAAATCATTATTAAACTTTTGAGCTATATCTCGGCAAAGTTCTAAATGTTGCTTTTGATCATCTCCAACAGGCACGTGGGTTGTGTCATATAACAAAATATCTGCAGACATCAAAACAGGATAAGAATAAAGGCCGATGCTTGCTTTTTCTTTATCCTTTCCAGCTTTCTCTTTAAATTGGGTCATTCTATTAAGCCATCCCATTCTTGCAACACAACTTAATATCCAGGCCGTTTCTGAATGAGCACTCACTCTTGATTGATTAAAGATAATACTTTTTTCAGGATCAATGCCACTAGCAATAAAAGTCGCTACAGTTTCATATATATTATCTTTTAATTTTTTTGGATCTTGAGCAACTGTAATAGCATGAAGATCAACAACACAGAACACACAATCATTTTGATCTTCATTGTTAAGTTTTACAAAATTTTTGATTGCTCCCAGATAATTTCCAAGATGAAGGTTTCCAGTAGGTTGAACACCTGAAAAAATTTTTTTTCCCATAATTAATACTTTAGTTTAATATCACCATATTTAAAAGCTTTGATAAATAATGAAAAACTCAAATAAAATATAAGACTTAAAAAAGCTGAAAGTATTAAATAAAAAGATTTAAAATTATATTCATAAATCAATTTATTTTCAAAAAACAAAATTAAATAATTAAAAAATATTCCCATTAGAATTGATGCAAGAAGTATTTTAATTAATTTAGTGAAAAATAATTTACTAAAATCAAATAAATCTTTGTTTTTTAAGCAAACAAATAATATTATCGCGTTAAACCATGATGAAATTGTCGTAGCTATAGGAATGATTATAAATCCGATCTCTCTAAAAAAATAGACACTTATTAATATATTTAAAATTACTGAAATTAATGAAATATAAAATGGTGTTTTAGTATCCTGATTTGCGAAAAAAAAAGTCGAAAATACTTTGATTAAAGCAAAGGCAGGTAATCCCAAACCAAAATAGTAAAGTGCATTTGCAGAGTTAGATACTGACAGCTCATCAAAAGAACCATAGCCAAATAATGCTGAAATAATTTGCTCTGATCCTACAATTAAAGCAACTGCAGCTGGTAGACTTAAAAACATACTAAGCTCAAGCGCTTTGTTTTGTAGTAAAAGAATTTTATTTTTCTTTTTTAAAAAAACATGTTTTGAAAGTTGTGGCAGAACAACCACGCCTATCGCAATTCCTGCGATTGCAAGGTTTATTTGATAAATCCTATCAGCATAATATAGATAAGATACGGCACTAGCTTGGAAAGATGCAATTATAGTACCTACAAGTATATTAATTTGTGTTACACCAGATGAAAAAATGCTAGGTAAAAGTTTTTTAAAAAAAAATTTGACCTTATTATTAATTTTGAAACTAAAATTTAGATTTATAGAATAAAATTTTTTCGCAAATTGATATAAAAAAACAAGTTGTAATAATCCTGCAATAGAAACTCCATATGATAAATAATAAACTAGTTCGTCATTAAGAAATTTTCCAAAAAATAAAATTCCAATCAAGACTATATTAAGGATTATTGGAGCTGCAGAGGCCGCAGCAAACTTATTGTGAGAATTTAGAATTGCAGCAAAAAAAGAAGATAGACTCACAAACATTAAAAATGGCATGGTTATCCTTGTAAGATTGACTGCTAGCTGGATTTTTTCTGAATTATCAACAAAACCTGGCGCTATGAACTTTACAAAAACTGGCATGAAAATTTCTATAATTAAAACTAAAAACAATAGTCCTAAAAATAATAAATTAAAAATTTCGTTAGCAAATTTTTGTGATCCAGATTTTTTTTTTACTAATTCAGAAGTGTAGCTTGGTATAAAAGCTGCATTAAAAGTTCCTTCTGCAAATAGTCTTCTAAAAGTATTAGGTATTCTAAATGCTACAAAAAATACATCTGCTAAAAAACTTGTTCCAAGAAAAATTGCTATCAAAACATCTCTTAAATAACCAAGTAATCTACTGATAATAGTATAAAAACCAAAAGTCCCTGTTGACTTAACTAAATTCATAAATCATATTAGTCTTAATTTTACCCCATTTGTACACCTAATTAACATAAATGAAAAAAACAAAAATTGATCATTACACTGATAAAGAAGCTTTAGATTTCCACAAAGATAAAAAGCCAGGCAAGATTGAAATATCTTCCTCAAAAAATATGACGACAAAAAGAGATCTGGCTTTAGCATACTCGCCTGGTGTAGCTGCTCCTGTAAGAGCAATCAGTGATAATCCTGAGGCTGCGTTTGATTATACAAGTAAAGGAAACCTTGTTGCAGTAATTAGTAATGGCTCAGCAATTTTGGGAATGGGAAATTTAGGTGCGTTAGCATCTAAACCAGTGATGGAAGGTAAGGCTGTTTTATTTAAAAGATTTGCTGATATTGACTCTATTGATTTAGAGATAGACTCTGAAAATCCAGATGAAATCATTAATAGTATAAAAAATTTTGCTCCAAGTTTTGGAGGTATTAATCTTGAGGATATTGCTGCTCCTGATTGTTTTATTATAGAAGAAAAGCTTAAAGAAATACTTGATATACCTGTGTTTCATGATGATCAGCATGGAACTGCGATTATCACAACTGCAGCATTAATAAATGCTTTAGATATAAGTAAAAAAAAAATTAATACAGTTAAAATAGTTGTCAATGGTGCCGGAGCGTCAGCTATGGCTTGTGCAAACTTATTTAAAAAAACAGGTGTGCCCCAAAAAAATATTACAATGGTAGACAGAACAGGGGTGATTTACAGAGGTCGAGATAATTTGAACCAATGGAAATCAAGTCATGCAATTGAAACAAAAGATAGAACTCTAGATGATGCTATTACTAATGCAGATGTTTTTTTAGGCTTATCTGCAAAAGGAGCGTTAACTAAAGACATGGTTAAAAAAATGGCAAAAAATCCAATTATATTTGCATGTGCTAACCCTGACCCAGAAATTACACCTGAGGAAATTGAAGAAGTCAGAGATGATGCAATTATAGCAACTGGAAGGTCAGATTATCCTAATCAAGTAAACAATTTAATTGGTTTTCCATATATTTTTAGAGGTGCATTAGATGTACGATCAAAAACAATTAATGAAGAGATGAAAATTGCGGCTGCAAATGCTATAGCAAAATTAGCTAAAGAAGATGTGCCGGATGAAGTCATTGCAGCAATGGGAGGTGAAAGGCCTCACTATGGAAAAGATTACATAATTCCATCAACATTCGATCCAAGATTAATTAGTGTTATACCAGCTGCAGTCGCTAGAGCTGCTATTGACACTGGCGTAGCAAGAAAGAAAATTGATAATTTTGAAATCTATAAGGACCAACTTAAACAAAGATTAGATCCAACTGTAACAATTATGCAAGGTGTAAATAGTTATATAAAGAAAAAACAAAAAAAAGTTGTTTTTGCTGATGGTGAGGATGAAAATACACTTAAAGCTGCTATAGCTTTTAAAAACTCTGACTTAGGAATACCCATCTTAGTTGGAAAAGAGGAACTCATTAAAAATCAAATAAAAAAAATTGGTTATAATGAAAATTTTGATATTGAAATTGTAAACTCAAAAGACACAGCTAAAAGAGAAAAATATGTCAAATATTTATTTAAAAAACTTCAAAGAGAAAAAGGAATGTTAGAATGGGATTGTGATAGACTTGTAAGAAACGATAGAATTATTTGGGCTTCATGCATGGTTGCGTGTCAGGATGCAGATGCGATGATAACTGGGAACACAAGAAGATACTCATCTTCACTAGAAAAAATTATTAAAGTTGTTGATCCAAGACCTGGGGAAATTATGTTCGGGTTAAATCTGGTTGTAAATAGAGGTAAAACAATCTTTATCTGCGATACATCGGTTATAGAGTATCCAGATGCAAAACAATTGGCTGAAATGGCAAAATCAGCAGCGAGGGTTGCAAAATTATTTGGTTTTGATCCAAAAGTTGCTTTTTTATCTCACTCTACTTTTGGGGAGCCAGCTACAGATAGAACAAAAAGATTAAGTGATGCTGTTGAAATTTTAAAAAATGATAAAGTTGATTTTAAATTTGATGGTGAGATGCAACCAGATGTTGCTTTAGAGGAGATGTATAAAGAACTTTATCCATTTTCAGAAATAGTTGGTAACTCAAATGTTTTAATTATGCCCAGCCAACATAGTGCAGCTATTTCCTATAAAATGATTAAGTCAATGAGTAGAGCAAAGGTAATTGGGCCTTTATTGATTGGTTTGGGTTTACCTATTGAAATAGCACCTTTGAGATCTTCAACTTCCGATATTTTAAATTTAGCTTCTATTGCAGCTTACTCAGCTGATGTAATAGATTACAAAAAAACTAATTAGTTTTTATTCTCAAATTATCAACTAGTAAAATACTAGCAATCACATCCTCAACATCTAAAATTTCTTTTGCCTCTGTAATAACCAGGTCTTTTTCATCTTTTGTAAGTGAAATTCCATAAATATAAATTTTCTTCTTATAAGTATCTATTTGATAGTTGGTTGCCTTAATTTCTTTATTTAGAATTAATGCAGTTCTTAATTGTGAGGTTATTAACAAATCTTTGGCTGATTGTTTGAAATTAAATGATTCCTTTATTTTAATATCATTTCTAACTGACCTTACTCCATCAGTTTCCCATGCAATTTTTGTTAATTTTAATTTTTCTTCTGGTTCATCAACTTTTCCAGTTAGAAATATTCTACCATCCAAAACTTTTGATTTTACTGATAAAAGATAGTTTTTATTCTGGAGTAAAATTCTAGCAGTCAAATTTTTTTGCATTAAAGAATCATCTATCTGGGTCCCTAAAGATCTTGGATCGACAGCAACACTTACACCTGTTCCAAAAATTCCTGAGGATGATACACCTGCGCATCCACTTAAAATAAAACCGACAAAAAGTACAATAAGTATATTATTTTTCATTTTTAATTTTCAAACAATAATTATAGATAATTTTTTTTGAGATATGATTTTTACGAATTATTAAATCTGTTATTTCTTTTATGCTTAGTTTATTTATCATCGCTTTAATCAGTCTTTTATCTGATTCATCTAGAGTTTGTGAAGCTTTTTTGTCATAAATTTTTTCTGAAATAACGATAGTCAATTCACCTTTTAAATTACTTTTTAATGGTTCTAAATCTTGAACTTTTAATCTTGTGTATTCCTCATAAAACTTTGTCATTTCTCTACAAATCAGGATTTTTCTTTCCATAAAATTTTTTTTAATTAAAGGAATAATCTTATTAATTTTCTTTGGTGAAATAAAAAAAACAATTGAACTATTTAATTTTGATAAAGTTTCCAAATCCTCTTTTAAGATTTTATCCTTTTCAGGAAAAAATCCATAAAAGAAAAACTTTTCTGAAAATCCAGATATTGAGACTGCTGATGTTACTGCCGAAGAACCTGGTATAGGAATAATATTTATATTGTTCTTAATACACTCATTAACTAATACAGAACCTGGATCAGAAATACCCGGAGTCCCAGCATCTGAAATTAAAGAAATAAGTGATCCTTGATTAATTAATTTAATAATTTTAACAACATTTCTTTTCTCATTAAATTTATGATTAGCAATTAAATTTGATTTGATTTGGTATTTTTCTAACAAATTTTTAGAAATTCTAGTATCTTCACATAAAATATAATCTGACCTTTTTAGAGTTTCTATGGCTCTAAGACTAATATCACTTAAATTCCCGATTGGAGTTGAGACTAAATATAGACTTTTTTTGAACACTCTATTAGCAGATTTTAAATTTTCAATCATATTTATAATTAAAATATTATAGTATCATTAAAATGAAAAAAATTTTTAGAATTATTTTTACATTAATAATTATCTATCTAACAAATCATTCGTTTGCATTTTCACAAAATGAAAAAATTAAAATTGGACTACTTGCACCTTTATCTGGCGAATATAAAGAATTAGGGCGATCAATAATTAAATCAACCCGAATGGCTTTGAATGATATTGGAACAGATGAAATTGAAATTTATCCAATGGACACTGGTATAGATCCTAATCAAACTTTAAAATCAGCTACTAAACTAAAGAATGAAGGAATAAAGATTTTTATTGGTCCAATTTTTTTTAAAAGCTTAATGTATTTGGATGAAATACAAGATGTTATTTTTCTATCATTAACGAATAAAACAAATGATCTACCAAAAAACGTGATAAGCAGTGGAGTAAATTCTTTATCCCAGCTAAATGCAATTAAAAATTTTTTAGAATTAAGTGAAGTTAAAAAAACAATTTTTTTAACACCTGACCTTGATTACAAAAATGAAATCAAAAAAGCCATTAAACAATCAAAAATCAAAATTTCTAAACAATACACTTATGACACTGAGCCAACTAGACTGACGAAGCAAATTGAAAAGATAACAAATTATGAGGTGAGAAAACAAAACTTGGCCGATGAAATTTTAAGAGTTGAAAACTCAGATTTAGTGGATAAAGAGGATCAAATTAAGAAAT